>CAMTWF010000174.1:0-2880 GCA_947085355.1 uncultured delta proteobacterium | reverse complement strand
GCGATCAGTTCGTCACGACCGGCGAGGGCACGCAACTGCAACTCCGGGCGACCTGGAATCGCCGGCCCCGGCGACAGGGGCCGCGAGAGGACCGCGGGGGCCGCGTCACGTCCCCGGAGCCGCGAGGATCGCCGCTAGATCCCGCTCCGGCGTGGTTATCGGCATCACGTTGAACTTGTCCACGAGCACCTGCAACGCCGCGGGCGTGATGAACGCCGGGAGCCTGGGCCCGAGGCGGATGTTGCGGATCCCCAGGTGCAGCAGCGTGAGCAGGATCGCCACCGCCTTCTGCTCGTACCACGACAACACCAGCGACAGAGGCAGTCCGTTGACGTCGGTCCCGAACGCTCCGGCCAGCGCCGACGCGATCCGGATCGCCGACCAGGCGTCGTTGCACTGGCCGACGTCGAGCAGCCGGGGAATGCCGCCGATCTCGCCGAACTCCAGCTTGTTGAAGCGGAACTTGCCGCAGGCGAGCGTCAGCACGACGCAGTCCTTCGGCACGGCCTCGGCCAGCTTCGTGTAGTAGTTGCGCCCGGAATCCGCCCCATCGCAGCCGCCGACGAGGAAGAAACGACGAATCTTCCCTTGCTTCACCGCATCGACCACCTGCCCCGCGACCCCCAGCACGGCGTCGTGCCCGAAGCCGACCGTGATGGACGATTCCGGCTCGTCCGCGGCGAATCCGGGCGCATCGATCGCCGCACGCATCAGCGTCGCGAAGTCGCCGTGCGACACGTGCGGCACCCCCGGCCAGGCCACCAGTCCGCTCGTGAAGATCCGGCCCTGGTACGACTCCTTGGGCCGCTGCAGGCAGTTCGTGGTCATCAGGATCGCCCCGGGGAAGGCGTCGAACTCGCGCCGCTGGTCCTGCCACGCTCCACCGTAGTTGCCGACCAGGTGCTCGTGCTTCTTCAGCTTCGGATAGGCGTGCGCCGGCAGCATTTCGCCGTGCGTGTACACGTTGATCCCCTTCCCCGCGGTCTGTTCGAGCAGCGCGGCCAGATCCCCGAGGTCGTGTCCGGAGACGAGGATCGCCTTGCCCTTCACGGCGGTGACCCGAACCCGGGTCGGTACGGGGTGACCGTAGGCGCCGGTGTTGGCGGTGTCGAGCAGGCCCATCACCCGGAGGTTCACTTCGCCGACGCGCAAGGCCAGGCCCAGCAGATCATCCATCGTCGCCGGGGCGGTGAGGCGGTCGAGCGTCTCGTGGACGAACGCATAGACCGCGGGATCCTCCTGCCCGAGGATCTGCGCGTGATCGACGTAGGCGGCCATCCCCTTGAGCCCGTAGAGCACCAGTTCCTGCAGGCCGACGACGTCCCGGCCGAGCGCCGCGATGCGGGAGGGGATGGCGATGCCTTCGCCCTGCCGCACCAGCGCGTCGGTCTCGCCGGCCGGGACCAGCGTCGCAGGACCGCCGATCGCCTCCGGCGTGCGTCCGGCCTTCCGGCATGCCTGATGGTAGAGCGTCCGCGCGCCGGCCCGTAGATCAGCGGTGTGCCGAATCATACGGATCACCCGATCCGGGTCGAAGTTGACGTTCGTCACCGTCGCGAACAGCGCCTTGACGACGCCGACATCAACCTCTCGGTCGCGCGCCTCCGCGCCGCCGACCTGCCGGGCGCGGTGCGCGTACATGGCCGTTCCCTTGGCCGCCTCGATCAGCAGGTCCTGCAAGGCCGCGGTGCGGGCGTCCTTGCCGCACACGCCGGAGTTCTCGCAGCCCTTGCCCTTGGACGTTTGTTCGCACTGCCAACAGAACATGGTCATCTCCTTCTCCTTCCGCGCCCGCGGCGCATGGTTGATTCCGGCGCACGCTTGCGTCCGGATGGTTGCCGAACCGAACGGGGTCGCCCGCCGAGTCGCAGGGCGGCCAGGGCGGAAACCGGGGTCCGCTCGAAGTACCCGCGCACGTCGTGGTCGACCCGCCGCAGCAGGCCGCCCAGCACGCAACCGCCGGCGGCGCAGACCGGGCGGCCGAGCAGGCAGCGGGAGGGACGCAGCGGCCCCATCACCGCCTCGTAGACATCGAGCAGCGTCACGGCGGCCGGATCGCGGCCGAGCGAGAAACCGCCTGCCGGACCGCGCACGGAGCGCACCAGGCCGGCACGCGCCAGCCGTTGCAACACCTTGGCCAGATGCGCATGGGACACGCCCAGCACGCCGACGATTTCGCGTGCCGAGCGGCGGCGGTCGGGGTCGGCGGCAAGAACCGCGGCCGTGTGCAACGCCAGCGATGCCGCGTCCGAAATGGCCAGGATCGAGTTCACATCATCATCCTCGCAAGGCCCAAACCGTATTGCGGTACGCCAATACCTGTTTCGATCGACGCTGTCAACCCCCCGGCGCGGCTTGGGTGCATTCATGATTTGTGGGGGGCCAGCGTAGCCGTTCACGGCCCTGGCTACAGCCTCCCACCTGCCGCCCCCGTCCCCGTTGCCGTTGCCGTCGCCGTCGCCGTCGCCGTCGCCATCGCCGAAGACTCGACTTCCCGACCGCCGGGCCGGACACCACCAAGTCTACTATTGGATCCGACCCTCGAGATCCGGGATCCCCTCGCACAGCAACTCGAGCCCGAGCGCCTCGCGGAACCCCATCACGGCGTAGTGCGCCGCCGAATCCAACTGCTCCCGGATGTCGTCCGGGATCATGCGGAGCCCGCCGAACGGTCCCTCGTTCTCCGCCTTCTGGCGCGCCGACCGCTCGAACAGTTCCATATTCCGCTCCATGTGCTCCAGCAGTTGGGCCGTGGGGTCGCCCCGGCGCGCCGCGCGCCGGATCGCCGCTCGCTGGACGAGCGGGACCTCCTCCGGCGGCTTCCCCTTCGACTTCCCCGGCCGCTTGCGGGACGCGTCAACCCGCAACCACGCGTCGTGG
>CAMTWF010000173.1:0-3307 GCA_947085355.1 uncultured delta proteobacterium | reverse complement strand
CCTCGATGCGTCGAGATCCTCGTGATGCAGCTTGTGGTAGAGGTTCATGCTGACCTCCATACGATGCGGCGACGGCGACGGCGACGGCAACGGCAACGGCAACGGGGACGGGGACGGCAGGCGGGAGGCTGTAGCCGGGGCCGTGAACGGCCACGCTGGCCCCCCCACAAATCACGAATGCACCCGGGCTTGCCCGCACCCCCTGGATCTCACCAACGGCCCGTGGCATGCTCCGGACTTGGAGGCCGAGACGATGTACTCGCAACGCTTGACAAGGGTCTTGCTCGGTGCGGCACGGATCGCGCTGGCCGCGCCGGTCGTCGCATCGGCCGGCTGCGCCGGCGGCGAGAGCGGGAACGGCACGGACGCGCCCATCTGCAACCCGGTCGGCTGCCTGGAGGCATGCCTCGTCGATGGAAAGCCGGGCGGCTCGTGCGTGGAGGGAACGTGCGTGTGCAGCCTCGCGGACGCCGGAGCGGACGCCGACGCCGATGCCGATGCCGATGCCGATGCCGACATTCCCGACGATGCCGCGCGGCCGGAGGGGATCGACGCGGACGCCGATGCGGAGGCTCGGGACGCCCGTGATGCCGACGACGCCGCCGCGCCGGAAGATGCCGGACCGAGCTGCATCGAACTCGCGGTGGGCTGGACGTTCAACGGCGGACCGGGCGCATGGACCCACGCGGAGACGGCCGAGCCTCCGACGGGAACTGGCGATCCGTGGCGGCACGGCGTGCCCTCCGGCGGTCCCGGCGAATGCCGCGGCGGCGGCGGCGCGACGAACCGTTGCTGGGGGACCGACCTCGACGGTGCATACCCGGCTTGCCAGGGGGCGGCCCTGCGGTCCCCCACCCTCGACCTGTCGCCTTGCGCCGGCTCCGGCCGCACCGTCAGCCTCGTGTTCCATCACTGGCACGAGCTCGCATCGGCCGGTGGGACCGTCGAGTTGACGGCGGACGGCGGCCGCACGTGGGAACAGATCCGACCCGAAGGGGGTTGGGGCGGGACGGTGGCGACCGGGACCGGGTGCGAGGGGACGGCGTACGTGGACGGAAAGCAGGGCTTCACGGGGGCATCCGTGGGTTGGAGGCAGGAGACGATCGTCCTGCCGGCCTCGTTCCTCGCGTCGCGGTTCGGGTTCCGCTTCGTCTTCGGCAGCGGCGCCTCGCCGGCCGGGGCCGGGTGGTTCGTCGACGACGCCGCCGTAGTGGTGCGGTAGGGCGGGAGGGTTCGCTGTGAAGAAATCGATCCGAGTGGTGGCGGCCGTGATCGAGGAGAACGGCCGCTATCTCATAACCCAGCGCAGGCCGACGGCCGTGCTGCCGCTCCTGTGGGAGTTCTGCGGCGGCAAGGTGGAGCCGGGCGAAAGCGATCCGCAGGCGTTGCGTCGCGAGATCATCGAGCGGCTCGATGTCCGCGTCGAGGTGGGATCGCTCATGTCGTTCGTGCGGCATTCGTACGAGACCTACGACGTGGAACTGTACCTCTACGAGTGCAAGCTGCTCGACCGGGACCTCAAGAAGCACGGCGTCGCCGACCACCGCTGGGTCACCTCGGACGAACTCGGCTCCTACACGTTCACCCCCGCCGACCAGGCGTCGATGGACAAGCTCCTCGGGATCGATTCCGGCCGCGCGCCGTGAGCGGTCCGCCGCCGGCGGCCCTGGCGCCGGAGCCCGGACGCCCCGATCCGGCCTACCCGGGCGGATCGCGCCGTCCGAGCGTCGTCCACCAGATGGCGTAGAGCAGCACGATGCAGGCGACCGAGCAGCCGACGACGGCGCTGGCCGGGAGGTGCGAGACGGCGCCGCCGGCGCTCGGCGTCCACCCCGGGATCTCCCACGCGTACGGCGGAATCACGAACGGGACGGCGTTGAAGGCCGAATGGGCCGCCACGGCCGGGATCACCGAACGCGAACGGTCGGTCACCCAGGCGAGGAAGAGGCCGAGGAGCAGAATCGGCACGAACGTGCGCACCGACAGGTGCGCGCCGGCGAACAGGACCGCCGACACCGTGATGCCGGCGAGACGGCCGTAGGAGCGCCGCAGCCAGCGCAGGATGATCCCGCGGAACACGATCTCCTCCCCGACCGGGGTCGCCATGACCACGGCGACCACCTTGAGGATCTGCGCGCCCCATCCGTCGAACGACAGCAGATCGATCATCCGCTGCGCCTCCGCCGGATCGGGCGGGAACACCCGCCGCATCACGTTGTCGACCTCCGCCAGCGGCACGACCGCGGCAACGCCGAACAGCACCGCCAGCAGCGCGGTCGGCGCATGCACCGGCCGCAGCGTCACCCCGTCGGCGAGCGTCACGAACCCATCGCGGTCCACGCCGAGGCCGAAGGCGACGGCGAGCGGGAATACGATCAGCGTCAGCAGGAGCAGATTGACCGGGTCGTCCATGCCGCCCGGCCGGAACCTCTCGGCGACGGCCCCGAGACTCAGGAACCCGGCAACCACGAAGCCGGCCAACGCGATACCGAGCAGCAACGGCAGCGCGCCGCCGGGGGCTCCCGGCAGCGGGGGACCGGACGGCCGACGCTCGGGCTCCACTTGTTCTTCTCCGTGTCCTCTGTGCCTCTGCGGTGAAACCGGGTTCGCCGGGGCGCCGCTACGCCCGGCCCAGCGCCTCGCGGGCCCACTCGGGGTGCGCCGCCAGCCGGCGCCCGACCGCAATCGCGTCCACTCGACCGTCGGCCACGAAGCGCCTGGCCGCCTCGGCATCGATCACCCCTCCGACGCCGATCACCGGCACACCGGCCACGCGACGCACCGCCTCGGCCTGCGGGACGAAGAAGCCCTGGCCGGACAGTTCGGCCGGCCGCGACCCGCAGAGTCCCCCGGACACGTCGATCGCGTCGGCGCCGGCGGCGACCAGTCTCGCCGCCACCGCCGCTCCCTCCTCGACGCCGATGCCGCCGGGCGCCAGGTCGTCGACACCGAGCCTGACCAGCACTGCGACGCGGCCGACGACCACGGCCCTGACGGCGCGGACGATCTCCACGTGCAGCCGGGCGCGCCGATCCGCATCGCCCCCGTAGGCGTCGTCCCTGCGGTTCGTCAGCGGCGACAGGAAGCAGGACAGGAGGAATCCGTGCGCGGCGTGGATCTCGATTGCGTCGAAGCCCGCGGCGACGGCGCGCCGCGCCGCGTCGGCGAACCGGCCCGCAAGCGCGACGACGTCCGGAGTCGCCATCGCGACCGGCGGAGGCCCCCCGGCGGGGTGCGGCACCGCGGAGGGGCCGACGGGCCGGAGCGGCCGGGCCGGCGAGGCGCGCGGGCCGGCGTGCGCGAGCTG
>CAMTWF010000172.1:0-5556 GCA_947085355.1 uncultured delta proteobacterium | reverse complement strand
GGCGGCCTTGTACGCGTCGAGATCCTCGTGATGCAGCTTGGGGTAGGGGTTCATGGTGACCTCCATACCATGCGGCGACGGCGACGGCGACGGAAACGGCGACGGCAACGGCAACGGCAACGGCAACGGCAACGGGGATGGAGCCGGCGGACGGGCTACCCCCAAGAATCGCGAATGCACCCGATCGCCGTGGTGTCCCTGATACGGCGTCGGCCCCACGGATGCGGGCGGGGTTCGCCGATCCGGCGCGGATGCTGTAGCCTCCGCGGCATGGTCCTGGCCGATCCGCTGCGCGCGCTCGTCGCCGTCGTCAGGAGGCAGCCCGATCCGGAGTTCCCGCTGGCCGACGTCGCGCGTCTCGACGCGGCCGGGAGAGCGGATCTCCTGTCGCTCCTGCACCGTCACAGCCTGTCCGGCTGGGCGCACGCGGCGTTCCGCCGGGCGGGCCTCGACCTGCCCGACGACATCGCCGACCCGCTCCGGGCGGCCCACGCGGCGAACACGGGACGAGGGATCGTCGAGCTTGCGGCCTACGAGCGCCTCTCCGGCGTGCTCTCGGCCGCCGGGATCGACCACGCGCCCCTCAAGGGACTCCGGCTGCTCGCCACGCTCTACCCGGACCCCGGCGCCCGCGCGCTGTCCGATATCGACATCCTGGTGCGCGAAGCCGATGTCGATCGCGCGGACGCCGCGCTGCGCGCCGCCGGGTACGGCGGCGAGGCTCCGGATCCGTGGCGCCGGCAGCGACGCTGCCACCACCACCACGGCTACGATGCGCCGCCGCCGTTCGCGGTGCATGCCGAGGTCCACTGGCGGCTCTCGTCCACGTTCGGCGTTCGGCGCGACCCGGCGCGGCTGTGGGAGGAGACCTCGCCGGCGCCCGGCGCGGCGACGGGCTCCCGCGAGCGCGTCCTGTGGCCCCTCCCGCAGATCCACGGGCTGCTCGTCCACGCGGCGACGCACGGCTACGCCGCGTCGCTCAAGTGGCTGCTCGACCTGCGACTGCTCTTCGCGGACCCCGCGTCGGCGCCGGCCGCGCCGGCCGCGAAGGACCCGAGCGACTTCGCCGCGAGGGGCCGCGGGGGGCCGGGGGGCGGTGAGGCGCTCGGTGCCGAACAGCCCCCCGGCGCAGACGATCTGCTCCGCCGCGCAAGGGAGACCGGCTCGGTGGGCGCGTGCGGCTTCGCTCTCGGTCTCGTCGCGCACGTGGCGGGCTCGGCCGCCGCCCGTCCGCACCTCGAAGCCGTCCTCTCGGCGCTGCCCGCCCCGCGGCGGGCCGCACTGGCGATGCTCTCGCGCCCCGAGTGGTTCCTCGACCGCGCGGCGATCCTGCGCCGGAAGTGGCCTGCCCACGCCCTCGGCGTCTGGCTCTGCGACGGGGCGCCGGATCGCGCGCGCGCGGCGACGAAGTCCGTGCTCTACAAACTGGATCTGGAGGGCTTTCCGGTCCCGGAGGCCGTGGCGCGCTGGGCAGACGGGAGACGCTGAAACCCATCGCTTCATCTGGAGCGAGGCCCGCATCCTGGAGAACTACCCCATGCTGCGTGTCGCCAACCTGGTGAGCGCGTGGAGCAACGCAGATCCGCAGCCGGGAGAAATCGGGTGCGTCCCAGATGGTGGACTTCCGCACTCTCTCCGTAGCCGTTCACGGGCCTGGCTACAACCTCCCGTCCGCCGTCCGCCGCCCGCCGTCGCCGTCGCCGAAGACTCGATTCCGGGAACTCGTCACATTGCCATCTTGACCAGCATGGACACGATCCGGTGGAGCAGCGTCTTGCCCCGAGCGAAGGTCGCCTCATCGACCATCCCGAGCGCCCTCGATGCGCCGAGATCCTCGTGATGCAGCTTGTGGTAGGGGTTCATGGTGACCTCCATTCGAGCGAACACGCCTAGGGTGATCTTGGAGGCGCCGGATGGCCCGCGTGGACCTGGACCTGCCGGAGAGCGAGCTGGATCGGTTGCGGCTGTACGCCGCGCGGCGGCGCATGCCCGTCGCGGAGGCGCTTCGCCGGCTCGTTGCGACCGGATTGGAGGGCGATGCTCCGGAGTCCGCTCCGGCCGCGGACCCGTCCGGTATCAGCGCGCAGGCTCTGGCCCTCCTGGGGGCCTTCCGCGATCGCGAGGGCTGCGCGGACGTGGCGGAGAACCACGATCGATACCTTGCCGACGCGGTTCGTTCATGAAGGTCTTCATCGATACCTCGGGGCTCTACGCCATGCTCGTGGCCGATGACGCCCACCACGGGGAGGCGGCTGCCGCGTTCCGCCGCTTCGTGGAAGCCGCGGCGCAGCTCTGGACCACGTCGTACGTGCTCGTCGAAACGGTCGCGCTCCTACAGCGGCGCGTCGGCATGGCCGCCGTCCGCGCGTTCGCGGAATCCATCCGGCCGCTGCTGACGGTCCGGTGGGTGACCGCTGCCGATCACCATGCGGGGGGATACAGGCCGCCATCGCGGGCGGGGACGTGGGCCCCAGTCTCGTCGATCACGTGAGCTTCCGGACGATGCGTGCCCAGGCCATCCCGACGGCTCTGGCGTTCGACGAGCATTTCCGGCGCGCGGGGTTCTCGACCGAGCGAGTGTGACGAGCGCGGCGCCGGGACCTCGCGCGGTCGCGGGCCCCCATCGCTGCTCCGGTAGCGGAGCCCGAGCCGCCACCGTCAGGCGGCGGCGCGTGCTCCCGCCCGTCCGGTCGAATCAATGCACGGTATCTTGCGGGCGGGGGGAGGGAGCTTCGGGCGGCGGGAGATCGTCCCGGGGATCGCGCATCTCGGGGACGATCGCGCGGAGGGCGGCGACCGCTTCGTCGCGCGTCGCGGCGTCGGTGACGCCGGAGATCGCGTCGAGCGACCCCGTCACCTTGTCGTAGGCTCCTTGAACGTCGGGATGACCGAGCCGGCCGAGCCGAGCACGTTGCCGAAGCGCACGGCGACGAACTTGGTCTTCGACCGCCGGGCGAGCGCCTGGATGTAGATCTCGACGACGCGTTCGGTGGCGCCCATCACCGACGTCGGGTTGACGGCCTTGTCGGTGGAGATCATGACGAACGCCTCGACGCCGTGCCGGCCGGCGGCGTCGGCGGTGGCATCTCGACGTGGCATCTCGACGGGCTTGAACGCCTTGCCCTCGGGACGGCAACCAAGGGCTGCGAACGGCAGAACGGAGCCGGGTTCTTCCGAAGCAGCTGCCCGGTCTTGCACGGCCGAGCTCCATGACGTAGCGTCCGAAGCCGCTTTGCAGAGATGGCCCGAACGGGCATCGAAATTGGAGGTCGACCGTCGTGACCGAGTACTCGGTGAGCCCAGCCGGAGAACGCTTCCCCCTGCCCGCGCCGAACCGCTACGCCCCCGAAATGAAGCGCCTCGATGCGCTGGTCGAGCAGGCCCGCGCCAACCGCCAGGAGATCGTCGTCGTCATGGGCGTCGGCTTCGTCGGCGCCGTCATGGCCGGCATCGTCGCCGACACGGTCGACCGCAGGACCGGCCGGCCGACCAAGTTCGTGATCGGCTGCCAGCGCCCCAGCACGCGGTCGTACTGGAAGATCGAGCTGCTCGGTCGCGGCGAGGCGCCGGTCAAGGCCGAAGACCCCGAAGTTGCCCCGATGATCGCCCGCTGCGTCAACGAGAAGAAGACGCTCGTCGCGACCTTCAACCAGGACTGCCTCAAGCTGGCCGACGTCGTCGTCGTGGACGTGCAGTGCGACTACATCAAGCACGACCTCGGCAACCTCCGCACCGGTGAAGCCGACATGCAGGCGCTCGAGGCCACCCTGCGAACGATCGGCAAGCTCATTCCGCCCAAGGCGCTCGTGCTGATCGAGACCACCGTCGCGCCCGGCACGACCGAGTTCGTCGCCTGGCCGATCCTCAAGAAGGCGTTCGCGGTCCGCGGGATCAAGTCCGAGCCGGTTCTGGCGCACAGCTTCGAGCGCGTCATGCCGGGTCGCAACTACGTCGCCTCGATCCGCGACTTCTGGCGCGTCTGCGCGGGATGCAACGAGCCCGCCAGGAAGCGGGTAGAGAAATTCCTGCACGAGGTCCTGAACACGAAGGATTTCCCGCTGACGGTGATGGACCGGCCGATCGAGTCGGAGACGACGAAGATCGTCGAGAACTCCTACCGCGCCACCATCCTGGCGTTCCTGGACGAGTGGTCGGTCTTCGCCGAGCGCAACGGGGTCGACCTCATCAAGGTGATCGATGCGATCAAGATGCGGCCGACGCACTCCAACATGATCTTCCCGGGCCCGGGCATCGGCGGCTACTGCCTGCCGAAGGACGGCGGGTTGGGATACTGGGCGTACAAGCACCTGCTCGGCTTCCAGGACGACCTGTTCAAGCTTACGACGACGGCGATCAACGTGAACGACACCCGCGCCTTGCGGGTGGCCGAGTTGGCCCGTGATGCGCTGCGGAACATGGGACGCCACATCGCCGGCGCGGACGTCCTGCTCTGCGGCGCGTCGTACCGCGAGGACGTCGGCGACACGCGCTACAGCGGCTCGGAGATGGTGGTCCGCAAGCTGGCGGAGATGGGTGCGGATCTGCGGGTGCACGACCCGTACGTCGAGCACTGGTACGAGTTCGAGCAGCAGGACACCTATCCCGCGCCCGGAATGTCCTGGGCGCGGTTCTTCCACAACCAGGAGGAGTTGAAGAACCTGCGGGTGCAGAAGGACCTGAAGCCGGCGATGAAGGGGATCGAGTGCCTGGTCCTGGCGGTCCGCCACGCGCCGTACTTGCAGCTCGACCCGGACGACGTCGTCAAGTGGGCCGGCGGCCCCTTGGCGGTCATCGACTGCTTCGGGATCCTCCCCGACGAGAAGATCCGCCGCTACTTCGAGCTGGGGTGCGAGGTGAAGGCGCTCGGGCGGGGCCACATGAAGCGGATCAAGGACGGGGTGATGAAGGAGCGGCGCGGCCGGTAGGGGAAGATCGCTCGACGTCCTTGCCACTCCTTGGGGGATGCGCTATGTGTTGTTCGACGGCCGGCAAGCGGCGCCGTCACGGAGGTTTGTCGTGGGGTGGGAAGAGCGGATCGTGGTCGACCCCGAGATCCTGGCCGGGAAGCCGGTGGTGAAGGGAACGCGCCTGGGCGTGGAATTCGTCATCGATCTGCTTGCGCAAGGTTGGTCGGTCGAGGACGTGCTTCGCAACTACCCCGGCCTCGCGCGCGAGGATGTCCAGGCGTGCCTGGCATATGCCGGCGACGTGTTGCGCGGCGAGCGCGTGTACCTGCTGGGCGCGTAGACGATGCGCCTGCTGGTGGACGAGAACGTCCCGGCGGCGGCGGTCGACGCTCTTCGGGCGGCCGGGCACGACGTGGCGTGGGTCCGCATCGACGGCCCGGGAAGCACCGACGAAGCGGTGTTGGCCTGGGCATCCCGCGAGGCTCGCACGGTCCTCACCCATCCCCGTTGCCGTTGCCGTTGCCGTTGCCGTCGCCGTTTCCGTCGCCGTCGCCGTCGCCGAAGACTCGACTACCGGGAAGTCGTCACATTGCCATCTTGACCAGCATCGACACGATCCGGCGGAGCAGCGTCTTGCCCCGAGCGAACG
>CAMTWF010000171.1:0-2925 GCA_947085355.1 uncultured delta proteobacterium | reverse complement strand
CGACGTGCGACCGGCGTCACGCCTCGCGGGCTCCTGCCCGCCGCCGGACGACGTGCCGGCATCGCGCGCCGCCGTCGGTGGAGCGGCCGTCGGCCGATCCCGCGGCGGCTTCCCCCCGCGGCTGCCGGTGCGCCCCGAGCCGGCATCCTGCTCGGCGGGCTCGTCGCCGGCATCCTCCGCCTTGGCCGCGGGATCGGCCTCGCCGGCCGGTTCCGCCGCCGATCCGGCGTCCGGCGCCGTCCCCGCGTCGGGCTCGGCCTTCGCCGCGGGCTCGGCGGCGGTCGCGTCGGCGACGCTCTCGGATGCCGGGACCACGGCGGCCGTGTCGGCCACGGCGACCACGCCCGGCTGCTGCTGGATGATGATCCGTTCCGTCGGCCTGTCGCGACCGAGGAGGAAGGCCACCAGGACGACGATCGCGACGGCGAAGACGCCGATGACCCCGACCATGATGTACATCGGCTTGCGGCTGTCGTCGGCGCGGCGGATCGGCTTCATCAGGACCGGCACCGCGGCCGACGCGGCGACGCCGCCCCCGCCCATGCCGAAGATGTCCTCGGTTCGCTCCTCCTTGCGGGCGATGGTCGGGGCCACGGTTCTGATGTCGATCAGGCCCGACCCGTCGCCGCCCGCGAAACCCGGCCGCTGCGAGGCCGCGGGACTCGCGGCCGCAGCCTGGCGGCCGCCCGAGGAGGCGAGCGCCTGGAGCGACGCGAGGGAGAAGAGGATCGAGTTCTCGTTCCTCTGGCCGACCATCTGGCGCGCGTCCACCCTCGGGGAAGGCGCGGCGCGGGCGGCGGCATGGTCGGCCCCGGCCAGCACGTCCTCGTCATGCTCGTCCCCGGCGCCTTCAAAGGGCGAAGCCTGCTGCGCCCCGAAGAGGTCCGCGCCTCCGCGACTCGCAACCGCGGCCTGCGCGCCGCGCGGCGCCTGGAAGGCGCCGAACGGGCTTGCCGAGGCCGAAGGCACGGGAGCGGCGGCCTGTGGTCGGCCGAAGCTGAAGAGTTCGCCCGGCTGTGGCGGGGACGCCTGGCCGGACATTCCCGGGAAGGACGCGATCGTCGTCGGCTGGTCGTCCTGCATCGGCGCCTGCGCGGGAGCCGCCCCAGCCTGCTGGGCGGCCCACAACGCCGCGAACTCCTGCACGTCCCCCACGGGGAGCCAGTCCTCCATCCCTTCCTTCCACACGTACGACTCGGGATCGATCTCGTTCGCCCTGATGTACTCGTTGATCTGTTCGGTCGTGTACGGCCCCTGCTGCTCCTCGCCGACGGCGACGTGCCATATCGGATCGTCCGGTCCGGGACCCGCGGGCTGCGGCGCCGGCCGGTAGCTCGCCGCCGCCTCATGGGCCGCCGTCACGCCCCCGTCGGCGGTCCCGCGGTAGACGTGCGTCTGCCCGCACTTCTTGCAGGTGAACTTGAAGGCCTTTCCTTTGACCTTCCCGTCATCGATGGAGTACCTGGCCGAGCAGGTCGGGCACGTGATCTTCATGACTACCTACTTCCCCGCCCTTGCGCGGGCCGCGCGGCTCCCGCGCGCGGACGGCCTATATACCACCGGCCGGCACCGGCGATCAACCGCCGTCGAAGGAAAGACGGGGCGCGGCCCCAACCCCTTGGGCGCCAAGGTCGAAGAATACGTCGCCGAACTTGCGAGGCGGTGCTAGGCGTGACCCGGGTCGCGCGCCGCGATGCCGTGTTGCGCGAAGGCGCGGCGGGCCTCCGCTCGAATCGACGCGGCCTCGCCGGGTCGGCCGTTTTCGTGGAGGAACGAAGCGAAGGCCCACAGCGCCTTGGCCAACTCCACGCTGTGGCCGATCCGCCGCAGCGTCTCGACGGCCCGGCGGAAGAACGTATCGGGCGGATCGCCGGCCGCGCCCGGGCCGGCGGCGGCCCGGGCCTGCCCGACCGCCAGGCACGCCAGCGCCTGCGCCTCGGCGCTTCCAATCCTCGACGCCAACTCCAGCGCCCGGTCGGCGTACTCCACGGCCTCCGCGGGACGTCCCTCGACCGCGGCGAGGCGGGAGATGTTCCGTTGGACTTCGCCGAGCGACCTGAGATCTTCGTTCTCCGCGGCGAGATCGAGCGCCCGTTTGAGCGGTTCGGCGGCGTCGGCGGGCCGGCCCATGCGCAGCATCAGTTCACCCAGGTTGTTGAGCAGGTACGTCTCGATCCTGCGGTCCACGCCGCCGGCCAGGCGGAGCCCCTCCTGGAAGTAGCCGAGCGCCGCGTCGTGGTCCTCGCGATCGAAGGCGACGATGCCCAGCACGTTCATCGCCTGGGCCAGTTCCTCCGGCGCGGCGGAACCCTCGCCGATGCGCAGGGCCTCCTGCGCCTTGGCGGCGGCGCGGCCCAGCAGGCCGTCGGCGCGGTCGAGCGCCGCGAGGTGCAGGAGGGCGACGGCGGTGCCGCGGTCGTCCTCCATTTCGCGTCGCAGCGCCAGCGCCTCCCGGTGACACCGCCGGGCATCCGGGTACTCCCCGAGGAGGTAGCGCAACGATCCGAGGTCGGTCAGCGTTCCCGAGATGCCCGGCATGTCGCCGCACGACCGGAACAGGCGCAGCGCCTCCTCGATCGCCCGTATCGCCGCCGCGTAGTCGCCTCGGGCGCGATGCACGCGCCCGAGCTTCGACAGCGCCGCGGCCACCTTGGCCGGGACGCCCAGCCTCCAGGCGGCATCGAGCATCGAGCGGAACGACGCGGCGGCGGCGGCGTAGCGCCCCATCGACATCTCGATCGTGCCGAGGTCGTGCAGGCCCGCAAGCCGCTCGGGCAAGTCGGACGGATCGAGCAGGTCGAGCCGCCGGGCGAGCAGATCCGTCGCGCGGTCCAGCAGCGTGCGGCGCCGCGCCTCGGCCGCGGCCTCGCCGAGCAGCCGCGCGGCGCCCGCGGCGTCACCCCCAGCCTAGATCGGAAGAGCGTG
>CAMTWF010000170.1:0-14682 GCA_947085355.1 uncultured delta proteobacterium | reverse complement strand
TGTTGCTCCGGTCCGCGCCGGCGGCGCTTTCCGGCCCGCGCCGGCGGCCCCACCACCGGTCGCGGAGGAACCGCTCGAGGAGTTCGATCCCGACGACTCGGGGATCGTCACGGTCGAGGACAGCCAGCGGTTCGATGCTCCCGGTGGAGGCGATCTCGATCCGGTTGTCGACCAGGACGTGACGACCGGGAGAATCCCGGACGTTCCGCATGTCGTCGGGGCGTCGCCGCCGCAAGCCTTGCCGCCGCTGCCGGGCGAATCCCCAGAAGTGGACAAGCTGGTGACCGAGGCCGATGTCTTCGCCAAGTTCGGCCTGAGGGACCGGGCGCTCGGGCGCCTCGCGGGAGGCCTCGCCAAGTTCCCGGCCTCCGTCCGGATCCGTGAGAAGCTGGTCGCCCTGCACCTGGCTTCGAGCGACATCTCCCCTGCGGTGCAGATCATGCTCGATATGGCGGAGATCCTGGCGCCCACGCACCCGGGCCATGCGATCCGCAGCCTGCGCGAGGTCCTGGTCCTGGACGAGGACAACGCGACCGCCCTGGAGCGCCTCGATGCGTTGCTGCATCCCGCTGCTGCGGCACGGCGGCCCGCGAGCGAGCGATTCGCCGCGGTCGAGCACCGGGGCATGGCCGATCCGGTCCCGATGCCGCGACCGTCGCCCGCGACCGAGCCCGAAATCGAGTTCGACGTGGATCTGGTCCCGGAGCCGGTCATGACCGTCACCGTGCCGCCGCCGGCCTCGCTGCTGCCGTCGCCGCTGCCGTCGCCGCTGCCGTCGCCGCTGCCCGCGGCGGTTGCGGTACGGGCGCCGGCGCAGGTGCTGGATCTGCCGGCGTTCGACGACGTCGAAACCGGGCCTCCGTTCATGGACTCGACGGCCGATCATGGTTGGAGGGTCGCCACGCCTCTCGGTGGTGAGGCGCTGACCGTACTCGAGATCGAGGACGAGGATTCCGGCTGGATCCTGCCCGCCGGCCCTGCGGAGCCTCCTGCCGCTTCGGCGCCGGCGCGGGTGCTGTCGCCGGCCGAGGATGCCGCGCTGGTGCAGGCGATCGAGGAGATCGATTTCTTCCACCAGCAGGGGCTCGACGAGGACGCCCGGACGCTGGTGGAGCAGCTTGCGGTCGAGCACGGGGACGACCGGCGCGTGCGGGATCTGTACCGGCAACTTACCGGTCGCGCCCCGGTCGGGCGTGCGCGGCCGGCCGCTGCGCCGGCGCCGGCCGGCGGCGACGAGATGGCCGACGTGCTGCTGGCGCTGGACGCCATCATCAACGAAGGCGCCGCCGGCGTTCAGAACGGCGCTCCGGTGGCGCCGGCACGAGACGCAGCCGATCCGGAGGAGGCGACGATGCACTACGATCTCGGCGTCGCGTACCGCGAGATGGGCGTGCTGGACCGTGCGATCGACGAGTTCCGTCTCGCCGCCGCGGACCCGGTGCGCGAGGCCAACTGCTACGCGATGATCGGCTCCTGCCTGACGACCCTGGGAAGGCCGAAGGAGGCGATCGAGCAGATCAAGCGCGGGCTGCACGCGCGCGGGAAGTCCGGGACCGACGAGACCGAGTTGCTCTACGAGCTCGGCTGCGCCTGCCAGGCCGACAACGATCACAAGGAGGCGCTCTTCTACCTCCAGAAGGTCAAGAAGATGGATCCGGCCTACCGCGACGTGCAGCAGAGGATTGCGGCGCTGACCGTCGCCGGCCGGCCCGGGCGAAAGCCGTCCCCGCGGGCCGCGACCGGGACTCCGCAGGACCGGGCGCTCGACGGGGCATCCGTGGACCAGGCCTTCGACGATCTGTTCAAGGACGGCGGCACGTGACGCCGGATGAAGGACGCGCTTCTCGGCTACAACACCAACGTCGCGAGGCTCGGCCGGATCCTCCACATCCAGACCGAGGACTCCGGCGCCGGCCGACCCCACGTGCTCACCCACCTCTTCTCCGAGGGCACGATCCTGGCGTCCCGGAAGACCGAATACGCCCACATCGTGGGGACCCCCGACATGGCCGACCAGGTCAAGGGGATGATGAAGGCCCAGCACAAGGCGATGCTCCTGGAGGTGCGGGACGGCGTCCACGACGACGCGATCTCGCGGATTGCGCTGCCCGTCGGCCGCGAGTCGGAGCCGCCGCCGTTCGGCTCGGGTGCGGCGGTGGACCCGGTGGGAGGCGACCGAGAAGCAGTGCGGCAGCCGGACCGGGAGGCGCCCCTGCCGGAGGCCGTCGGCCCCGAGCCCGCGAATGTCGGGACTGCGCGCTCCGGATTCGGCCGGGACCTCATCAGCGACCGATCGCTCGACGACGTGATCCTGTCGTACCTCGCCGAGGAGTTGACCCGGGACTTGAAGTAGCCGCGCCGCGCCGGATCGTCTTTCAGGTGCGCCGTCATCGGCTTGACTACCCGCGGCCGTCGGGTAGAGTCCGAACGCTCCAGCAGGGGGCACGCAGGGGATCGGGGTTGAGCTACGAGGCGTTCCGGCAGATCGTCGAACGTCGCAGGAGCGTGCGGCGGTTCGGCGAAGCCGCGGTGTCCGAGGCCGCGCTGCGGCAGGTGCTGGAGGCCGCGCGTCTGGCCCCGTCGGCGGGCAATCTGCAGGCATGGAGGGTGGTCGTGGCGCGCGACGGGGGAGTGCGCGAGGCCCTGGCGCGCGCGGCGCTCGGTCAGGAGTTCGTCGCCCAGGCCCCCGTGGCGCTGGTGTTCATCGCGTGCTCCGACACGTCCGGGCGCAAGTACGGTCGCCGCGGGCGCGACCTGTACGCGGCGCAGGACGCGACGATCGCGGCGACGTTCGCGATGCTGGCCGTCGAGGCGCTGGGACTTGGCACGGTCTGGGTGGGGGCCTTCGACACGGAGGACGTCGCCCGCGTCGTCGGGTGCGGGGCGGGCGAGACGCCGGTCGCCATTCTGCCGGTGGGGACGCCGGCCGAGGCGCCGGCCGCCGCCGAGCGCAGGTCCCTGGAGGCGGTGGTCCGTGAACTGTGATCCGGGCCGCGGTACGGACCGCGGGCGCCGGGTCGGCGGCAGGGGGTAGCCATGAGCGAGGACAATCGGCGGGGCCATGAGCGCAAGCAGATCGAGCTGAAGGTCGAGTACAAGAGACTCAACACTTTCTTCGCCGACTATACGCGGAACATCTCGAAGGGCGGCACGTTCATCAAGACGCGCAACCCTCTGCCGATGGGGACCAGGTTCCTTTTCCGCCTGCACGTGCCGGGACTGACGCAGCCGCTCGAACTGGACGGGCGCGTGAGGTGGATTGTGGCCCAGGACGAGGAACGGCCGGGCATCGAGGCCGGCATGGGAATCGAGTTCGTCTACGAAGGTCCCGGCGCCGCGGCCCGGATCAGCACGATCGTCGAGGACCTGCTCAAGGCGAGCTTCGGCCCACACGTGGCCACGCAGATCACTCCCAGGTGAATGGCGCCTCCTACCGCGCCAGCACCGACACGGCGCGCTCCAGGTCCCGCGCGGCCGTCACGAACTCGCCGTAGGTCTTGAGGAACTCCCGAAGCATGGGGGCGATGTCGATGTTCTTCTTCATGCAGACGTCGCCGATCGCCGCGTACGACGAATACGCCTCCCCGCTCGCCCTGTCCCTCGCGCCGTCGCTCGACCACCAGAGCATGATCTGCTCGAACAGATCCGGCCTCTGAACGGACGGCGACTCCAGCCCGGGGCAGCACTGCTTGGTCACGCGCATCGACCACTCCAGGATGTGCGTCGGCGTGCCGGGCTCGCCCGAGCACAGTTCGATCAGCTTGTCCCGCAGCGCCTTGACCCCCTTGAGGAACACGCGGCCTTCGGCCGCGGCGGTCGTGTCCTCGACCAGCAGCGCGCGCGGGTCGACGTTGTAGGCCCGCAGGATGCACAGCACGAAGTCGAGGTATCGGTAGGCGTTCTCCACGGCGTCCCGGTTTCCGGGATCCTGGGCCAGGAACGCGTCCACCTCGGCCATGTTCTGGAACTGCTGCATGACCGCCCATCCCCTGTTGCCCGCCTTCTCCAGGAGCGGCGCGCACGTCGTCCTGAACTCGACCCGCTGGTTCTCGATGGCGTCGAAGTCGGTCATGGCCTTGTGGACCTCGTGCCATGCGCCGATCATGTCCTCGGCCGCGGCCGTGTACCTGCTCAGCGCCGCTCCGATCTCGGGACTCGGCGCCGCAAGGGCGCGGAGCCCCGCGACCGCCTTGTCGAGCGACTGTCGGCAGCCCTCGGACTTCTCCTGCAGGAACCCCGTCGTGTTCGACTCGAACCGCCTCTTGATCTGCTCGATGAAGTCCGACGCGGACGCCGGCAGGTTGCGTCGGCCGTACAGGCACTCGAAGAAGCCCTTGTTGATGTCGTCGTCGCGGATCGCCGCGAACTCGGCGGCGAACTTCCGCGCCTCCTCCTGCGCCGCGTCCTTCTTCGAGCAGCCCGACGCCGCCGCGAGCGCTGCGGCCGCGAGCACCGCCGCCGCCGCCGTCGGAATCCCGGCCACACGCGATCTCCTGCACGTCATGGTGTCGACCTCCTGTCTACAAACTTCGGCGTCCACCCGGCGTCTCTCATCGCCCAACCGGCCTGCCGCTGTCAACCTCGGACCGTCAGGCCACGCGGAGGCTGGTGGTCGGCAGGCCGAGGGCCTCAAGAGTGCCGAGGTCCAGTTTCTTGGACGCCTGGTCGATGTCGATGCCGACCACGTTGCCTTCGGCATCCAGGTCCGCCACGAGCCCATCGACGACCTCACGCGAGTCCGCGCTCGGCCGCGGGCTCAGCTCGATGTAGAGCGAGTCTGTTTCCGCGTAGTAGTGGAGCTTCATGTCGTCTCCTTCTTCTCGTTCCCCCCGGACTGAAAGCGCCGGTCGGGAAACGCGTTTGCGCTCACACCACTCCTGGCGAATATAGGGACGCTTCCGCAGGACCTGTTCGAGGAAGTAGCGCGTCGCCTTCATCGCCACGTGCCAGCGTACACCGACGAGCGCGGGCGCGGCAACGCTCCCGTGCGGTGCGCCAGCTCGATCATCTCCTCGAGCCACGCGAGACGCTGGGCGGGCGTCGCGGCGGCAGAACAACTCCGGCTTGCCTCCCCCCGGGCGCCGGGCTAGGCTTGGTCTCGGAGGTTTGGTTGGGTTCCGGACCTGCCGGCAGGTATCGGTCGGGCGCCAGTTCGGTGGAATCGCCGCCGCGGCTGCGCGTGTCGGGTTCGCGCGACGGTGGTGACGCGCGCGGCCGGGCGGCGCGACGCCGTGTGACGGTCGTGTCGGCGCCGGCGCGGGCGGCGTCGGCCGTCCACGCGGATCCTCCTCGCTTCGAGTCCGCAAGCGGCACGGACGTCTCCGCTTCCCTTGCCGCTGCCGGTGCGCTTGCCGCCGCCGGCGATCACGCGGCCGCCGTCGCGGCACTGGAGCCAGCGCTTCGAACGGCGTCCGGCAACGCGGCTACCGCGGTACGTTTGGCCCTGGCCGGGTCGCTCGGCAAGCTCGGGCGCCACCGCGATGCCGCGTGCGTCTTGTCGCGGGAGCCGGTCGATGTCGCTCCATTCGACAACGTGATCGCTCTGGCGGAGGCGCACCGGCTGGCCGGCGACGTCGCGGCGTCGCGGTCGGTGCTGGCCGTTTTCCGCCGCCGCTCGTTGCCGCCGGCGGTCGCTTCGGCCGTGGAACGCCAGGGGGCCGAGTGCGCATTGCTGGAGGGCGACATCGGGTCGGCGGCGACGACGGCCCAGGGGGCTCTCGCCAGGGGCGACGTGGCCGCGCGCGACCGGGTGGCATGGTTGCTGCTGCTCGGCCGGGCGAGGCTGGCGGGGAGCGCATGGGAGGCCGCCGCGACCTGCTTCGCGGAAGCCAGGTCGCGGGCCGTGGCGTTGGGCGATCCGGTTTCCGAGGTGCGTGCCGGGGTGAACGGGGCCATCTGCTCCCTCAAGCTGGGCGATGTCGAGTCGGCGGTGCGGGGGTTCCGCGACGCCGGCTACCTCGCGTCGGTGCTCGATCTGCGGCGCGAGGAGGCGATCGCCGAGGAGAACGTGGGCGTCATCGAGCACCTGCGGCGCCGCTACGCGCCGGCCCTGCGTCACTACCGTCGCGCGCTCGGTCTGCTGGACTCGCTGGGAAACCCCGAGCACATCGCCCGCGTGGCGCACAACATCGGCGAGCTGATGTTGCGCCTGGGCGATCCGGTCGGCGCCCGCGAGCAGCTCGACCATGCGGCGAGTGTGTGCGGTCCGGACGGCGGCTGCTTCCCGGCGATTCGCGGCGAGGCCGCGCTGTTGCGCGCTCGCATCGAGTTGGCCGCGGGGCGGCCGGCCGAGGCCGCCGGGGCGCTGGCGGCGGCCAGGGAAGTGTACGCCGCGCTGGACGAGCCGGAGCGGCAGGCCGAGATATCGTGCCTGGAGGCCGAGCGGCTCCTGCGGGAGGGTCGACACGCCGAGGCGCGCGATCTGGTGCGGGGCCGCACGCCGGTGCTGTCGCGGTTCCCGCGCCATCACGCGGCCGCGTTGCTGGTGGCGGCCGACGCACTCGAGGCCCGCGGCTCGGATCCGTGCGCGTCGATCGACCGCGCGACGGAGATCGCCCGCCGGTTGCGCGACGACGAGCTCCTCTGGCGCGTCCACGCGAGGCAGGCCCGCCACTTGCTGCTCATCCACCGCATCGACGAGGCGCGCCGGGCGCTGGACGCGGCGCGGGCCGCCGACCGCCGCATCCGGGAGCATGCACCACCGGAGTTCCTGGGCAGGATGGAACGCATGCCCGAGCGGACGGCGCTGGCGGCCGTCGAGCGTCGGCTTGCGGACGCCGATGCGGCCGGCGCCTGCGCGCCGGCGGCCGCGCCGATGCCTTCCTCCCCGTTCGTGGCCGAGAGCCCGCCGATGCGCGTCCTGCTCGAACGGGCCCGGCGGATCGCCGGATCGGACGCGCCGGTGCTGCTCACGGGCGAATCGGGGACGGGGAAGGACCGGATCGCCCGCGAGATCCACGACGCCGGACGGCGGGCGGGCGCGCCGTTCGTCAAGGTGTCGTGCGGCGCGATCGTCGAGGACCTGCTGCTGTCCGAGCTGCTCGGGCACGAGCGCGGGGCGTTCACCGGGGCCGTGGAGCGCCGGGCGGGGTGGTTCGAGGCGGCGTCCGGCGGCACGCTGTTCCTGGACGAGATCGCGGACGCCTCCGCGCGGGTTCAGGCGGTGATCCTGCGGATCGTCGAGGAAGGCCGGCTCGTGCGCGTCGGAGGCACCGCGCCGGTCCGGATCGACGTGCGCGTGATCTGCGCCACGAACCGGCCGGTCGAGGACCTGGTGCGGAACGGGTCGTTCCGCGCGGACCTCTTCTACAAGCTCCGACCGATGCGCCTCCACGTGCCGCCCCTGCGCGAGCGGCCGGAGGATGTGGCGCCGATCGCCCGGGCGATGCTGGCCGCGGCGGCGGCGGATCGCCCCGACGGGCCGCGGCTCTTCGGGGCCGGGGCGATCGAGTTCCTGTCGGGACTGTCGTGGCCCGGCAACGTCCGGGAGTTGGAGAACGTCGTTCGCGCGGCGGCCGTGCTGTGCGAGGGGAACGAGATCGGCATCGACCAGATCATCTCCGCGGGTGCGCGGCCCGCTTCGCCGTCGGGCCTCCCCGGCCCGCTCGCCGCCGACTTGCACCGGGAGATCGAGATCGGCGTGAGCGACGTGTTGGCCGGAAGGAGCGCGCTGCCCGAGTTGCTCGACCGGATCGCCCACGCGGTCGTCGCCCGCGTGACGGCCGAGGAGGGCGGGGACGCGGCGGCCGCCGCGCGGCGCCTCGGAACGAATCTTCCCCTGGTGCTCCGGACTCTTCGGGGCGCCGGGATCAAGCGTCTGGAATCCCCCGGGATCGCAGGTCCCGGGAGCGCCTCGCGCGTCCGGGGATCGGGTCCGGGGACGCGCGCGAAAGGGGTGCGGTCATGAGATCGAGTCTCACCTTCGTTTCCGGCGTCGTCGCGGCGCTGGCCTTCTTCGGGTGCGTCGGCCCGCCGGATCCGTCCGGAGAGCCGCTGCTTGCAGCCGATCTGCGCGCCGCCGGCGTGCCGTGGGGCTGTCGTCCCGCGGATCTCGCCGCCGCGGACGAGGCTGTGCCGGTTGCCGGCGTTGCCGGCGTTGCCGGCGCGGTCGCCGTGCTGTCGTACGGCGCGGTGCTCTGCGTGACGACCGAGCGCGACCTGCCGGCGGATCTGGCGGGACCGGTGGGCGCGCGCGAGTTGGGGGAGCCGGACCGGAGCGGCGGCGCGGCCTTGTTCGATTTGCCGGTCCGCGAACCTCCGACATGGGTCGGTGCGGACCGGCGTTCGGCGAAATCCCGGTCCGAGGGCGACGGCAGCGAGAATCCCGCGTGGGCCGCCCTCTCCGCGATCACGTCGCCGGTCAAGGACCCGACGCCGCAGCCCGCAACGCCCGCCGCCTCGACCACGGGCCTCGGCACTCCTCCCGTCTGCTCGGGCCAGGGCTGCTCCAAGACCGATTGACTCCGCGCGACCGTCCGGCGCTCCCGATCCCGCGCCGGGCGGTCCCGTCCACCGCGTTCACTCGGCCTTGCGGCCATGTCCGTCGGCCCTGCGGCGATGTCCGTCGGGCTTGCGGCCATGTCCGTCGGCCCTGCGGCCATGTCCGTCGGCCTTGCGGCCATCTCCGCCGGCTGTGCGGCGATGTCCGTCGGCTCTGCGGCGATGTCCGTCGGCTCTTCGGCGATGTCCGTCGGCTCTGCGGCGATGTCCGTCGGCTGTGCGGCGATGTCCGCCGGCTGTGCGGCGATGTCCGCCGGCTGTGCGGCCATGTCCGCCGGCTGTGCGGCGATGTCCGCCGGCTGTGCGGCCATGTCCGCCGGCTGTGCGGCGATGTCCAATCGGCCTTGCGACCGTGTCCGCCGGCTCTGCGGCCATGTCCGCCGGCTGTGCGGCGATGTCCAATCGGCCTTGCAGCCGTGTCCGCCGGCCTTGCGACCATGTCCGCCGGCTGTGCGGCGATGTCCGCCGGCTGTGCGGCGATGTCCAATCGGCCTTGCAGCCGTGTCCGCCGGCCTTGCGACCGTGTCCGCCGGCTGTGCGGCCATGTCCGTCGGCCTTGCGGCCATGTCCGTCGGTGTGTCCGGCGTATCTACTGGGTTTTCCGGCGTGTCCCTGGGGACACGGGGGCCGGTTTCACCCCGTCTTCGGCGGTTCGGGAGGCGCGAGTTCGGGCGGCTTGGGTGTAGCCGGGCGGCGGCGTCGGATGGGACGGCCGTACATGGCGTCGAGGTTGTAGTGTGCGGCCAGGAGGCGGTCGCCGTTCTGGATGTGCGCGGCGCGACCGGCGCGGTTCAGCGCCTTGACCATCTCCCAGACGCGCCCGTCGAGCTCGTCCAAACGGTCCTGCTCGACAGGCAGATCCTTGGGCCGCTGGCGGCGGAACGTTGCCGCGGCGCGCAGGACCCTCGCCAACCGGGCGCCCTCGGCGAAGAACGCGTCGTCCACCACATCCTCCGCCCGCAGATGGGCTTCGTTCTCGCGGGCCAGCGCGAGCAGGCCCTCGACCTGTACCACGAGCGCCTCGGGGTCGCGGCCCGCCGCGCCGCCGAGGCGCTTGAGGCGGGCCATGGCGTCCTCGGATTGGAGGTTGTTCTCCAGGATGGCGTTGGCGCGGAGCCGCCAGCGCTTGCCGTTGTCGACCTCCGCCGTGCCGTTTCTGGTGCGGCCGACGTCGCGGCCGAACTTCCGCTCGTAGTTCTTGTTCGCCTTGACGAGATCGGTCTGCAGGCCCCGTAGCGCGGCGGTGTTCCGAACGGTCCAACCGCTGCCGGCGAGGATGATGGCATCGCGCACGGCCAGATCGAGCGAGTCGTCGAGCTGGTCGAGCACGTCGCGCGTGGGGAACTCGTCCCCGATCTCGATGTACTGCTCCTTGGTCAATGGCACGCTCATCTTTCTCCTCCTCTGGTCTCGCCCCACCGATCGTCGACAAGTATCCTCGCGGTGCGCCCGCTTGTCAAGCCGCGTCGCACGCCTGGGGATTTCGATCCGGCCACCGGCCGCTGGTCCGCCCGCAACGGCAGCGACCTGCCTGCCGGCAGGCAGGCGGCGGCAACGGCGGGGCCGGCGGAGGCGGAGGCGGAGGCTGCGGCGGATCGGTGTTCGGCATCCACATCGTGGCGCGCGGCGCCCCGGCGGCCGCCTACCGGGACGCGATCGCCGCCGCCAACTCGGTCGAGGCGCTCGCCGCACCCGGCATCGGCGGCGCAGGCGGCTTCTCCCCAGCCGCCTCCGGCTCCCCGGGACGCGACGGCTCCGCCGAAGCCGTCCGCCGCGCGGCCGAGTGATTGCAAACCGCGATCGATCGCGTTCCGGAGCGGGCGGGGCCCGGCCTTGCACGTTCGGTCGCCGGCTGCTGCGAAACAAGTAACCGTTCTTGGCGCGGCGGCGCCGCTGCGCCACCCGGACAACCCCCCTTTGGTTGCGGCGCCGCCGCGCCAAGAAGCTACAGCATGGCCTGGCAACTTCTCAGCCCGAAGGGCGAAACGTGGGTCAGATCCAGCGGAACGCCGCGCCATCCCAGTACAGGACGAACGGGGTACCCGCGGGGTTGCTCGCGCCGCTGCCGCACTCCGGGCGGAGCGTCCCCGCATCGACGGCGGCCGCGAAGACCTCCTCGACCGCGTTGCCCCACAACGCTTGGATGCGCACCCCCCCCCTGCACTCCCCGCTCGTCCGTTCGGCCGGCCAGTAGCCCAGCACCTCGAAGTCGGTTCCGTCCCAACGGACGATCTGATCTGCGGTGTTGAAGAATACCGTGTCCCCCGCGCCCCACATGCTCAAGATGATTGTGGCCCGACAGCTACTCCCCTCGGACGCATCCGGCCACGACACCTCGCTCCAGGTCTCGCCGTCGTAGTGGAACAGCCTCCCCCAAGCCGTGCCGGCCCAGACGTGACGGCCGCCGGTGCCCCAGACGGTGGTGAAGGCGAGGACCGTCCGGGCGTCGTGGATCCGCCAGCCGTCGCCGACCCATTCCGCCACGGCGCCCGTCCCGCCCACCACCCAGATTTCGGACTCGCTACCCCAAATGGCGTTGAACGACATTGCCGGGACGGCACCGGGGAGAGGGCCCCATGTCGATCCGTCGAAGAGAAACACGCGCCGCTCCCTCAGACCATATGCCAATCGCTCATTCACGACGAAGATGTCCCCGAGACCGGACAGCTCCGGCCAGGGAAACATGACGTCGGATCCCACCGTCAGACCGACCGCCGAGCTGCCCCAGCCGAGAAGTCCACCCGTCACCCTGCCTGCGATGCGTTCGATGCAGGTTGGATCACTGCCGCCTTCGGCGCACGATCGCCGCCACGACTCCGTCCAGCCGGCGCCGTCGTTGTGGAAGAGGGAAACGTAGGTGCCGAGCAGCTCCGCGCCTCCTGTCCCCGTGTTCACCCGGAACTCTTCCCAGCCATATGTGGTGAAGATCCCGGTCGGCTCGCTCCAGATGCCCAAGGGTTGGTATCTGGCGTACCGACAGTCCCAGGGCACGGGCGGATCCCACGGTTCGCTGCTGTCGCGCCAGCCACCCTCGACGACGTCGACGGGAGGACGCCAGGGTTCAGCGTCGGCGTCGGCATCAGCACCTGAAAGCGTCGTTCCGCCATCGCACGCGGCTGTCCCCAGCACCAACGCCACGGCCACCATCAATCGAGTCCGCATCATGACGTCTCCTCCTTTGGTCTCGTCCCGCCGATCGTCGACAAGCATGCTCGCGGTGCGCTCCCTTTTCAAGCCGCGTCGCACGCCTTGCACGCCATTGGGATTTCGATCCGGCCACCGGCCGCTGGTCCGCCCGCAACGGCAGCGACCTGCCTGCCCTGCCTGCCGCCTGCCTGCCCTGCCTGCCGGCAGGCAGGCGGCGGCAACAGCGGAGCCGGCGGAGGCGGAGGCTGCGGCGGATCGGTGTCCGGCATCCACATCGTGGCGCGCGGCGCCCCGGCGGCCGCCTACCGGGCCGCGATCGCCGCCGCCAACTCGGTCGAGGCGCTCGCCGCACCCGGCATCGGCGGCGCAGGCGGCTTCTCCCCAGCCGCCTCCGGCGCCCCGGGACGCGACGGCTCCGCCGAAGCCGTCCGCCTCGCGGCCGAGTGATTGCAAAACGCGATCGCAACCGTTCAGGCGAGGCGCCCGTTCACGTGACTTGAACGTCCGCCATGACATGGCGTGCTCCGTGAACGAGCCCGAGCCCGAGGCCGCTCCTCGCGGTACCCATCGGGCACGGGCACGGGCACGGGCACGGGCACGGAATCCGACCCCCTCCGGTGAACGGTTACGATTCTTCAATGCTTGGTGGAGTTCTCTCCCTCGACTCCGGCCAGGCGATCGATCATCTCCCAGTCGAGGTCGGGGAACCTGCCGCGCAGCCCGGTGCGTTCCTCGGCGTTGAGCGACAGCCAGCGTCCCACCAGCGCCTTCCTGGCCTGTTCCTGCTGGCCGGCCAGTTCGGCTCGCAGGCGCTCGTGGTGGCGCGTGACGGACAGGGCCATCAGTTTTCCGGACAACGCGAAGCCGAGCGCGAACTCGATCGCGAACGCCAACGGCACGCCGATGAGCAACGCCTCGCGCGGCGCCAGCAGCAGCGCCGGTCCGGCCAGCAGCACCAGGAGCGCCGCCGCGGCCAGGAAAACGGCCGCCCTCGCGCGCAGGGATCGTCGGATCCCCGAGAGCTGCGCCTCCAGGTCCGCTTCCGGAACGGCAGGATCGCCGGGACCGCAGGGACGCTCGGACGGAGGATGAGCGGCCATCGCGGTCAGCGTAGTCGGCGCGCGGGGCCTGTTGCAACAACTCCCAGCGCCTCGGGTGCATACGCGTTTTGTGGGGGTGGCCCCGGCACGTTCCACCTCGCGGCGCCGCGCCCGGCCCTGAGCCGGTCGAAAGGCCCGGTCCTGGGACCGCGGGCGTCCCGCCCGCCGGTGGTGTGCATGGCCGTCGGGCATGAGTCCTGGGACCGCGGGCGTCCCGCCCGCCGGTGGTGTGCATGGCCGTCGGGGAGACGGCGTGGGCTTCCGACCCCGCCGGGGCACTACGCCGGCCGTACCGACTGCCTGCTTCGGTCCCGTGGTCACCACGATGGGCAACATCAACCCCGCCAACAAGTTGCGCACCGTCCGCATCGCCGCCGAAGTCGATGCCCTACGAATCGCTACCGCGTGTCCCCGACGGCCGTGCATCCCCGGGCGGGCGAGACGCCCGCGGTCCCAGGGTCGGGCGCGGCGCCACGAGGTGGAACATGCCTGGCCTCCCCCTCCCCCCCGAATCACGAATGCACCCCAACGCCTCGGGGTACGACGTGCGCTCGACCAGCACGCGATCGTCCGGGTACCAGAGTCCCCGGACGGCTCCGACGAGAAACGCCGACCCGGTCACGACGACGGTCCCGCGCGGGCCGGCCATGCGCATCGCGCGCAGCGTCGCCTCGTGCGGGTCCGGCTCCGCCCACGCCAGGTCGAACCGCCGCCCGAAGCGCGCCAGCAGCGCCGGCGCGGGGACGGCGGGTTTCCCGAAGGCCCGCGGCTCGGTGAGGACGACGTGCCGGAACCGCCGGGCCAGGACCCGCACGAGCCCGGCGGGCGTCTTCCCCGCGATGCAGCCGAACACGAGCACCGGGGCCGGCCAGTCGACGGGCAGCGATCGCAGCAGCGCGCGCGCCTTCTGCGGGTTGTGGGCGACGTCGAGCACGACCGTCGGCCGCCGCTGGACCGTCTCGATCCGCCCGGCCAGCGGCGGGTGCGTTTGCACGGCGTGCACCGGGGGGCTGTTCGGCGGGGCGCGGCCGACCGACGTCAGGAACGCCTCCACCGCGGCATCGACGTGGTCGGGGTTGGAGGTCCTGACGTCGCGGCCGCGCGTCGGGACGACCCGGAGGTCCACGCCGAGCGACTCGGCCTGGGCGCGGATGATGCGCAGCGGCATGCCCGAGGCGCCGGTGATGCCGGCGGCGCCCCGGCGCAGGACGCCGGCCTTGTGCCACGCGATGTCGCGCACGGTCGGGCCGAGCACGTCCGCGTGGTCGTCGCCCACGGACGTGATGACGGCCACGCGGGTGTCGAGGTGGTTGGTGATGTCCCACCGCCCGCCGCAGCACGCCTCCACCACGGCCACGTCGACGCGAGCGCGGCGGAACGCCTCGAACGCGACCGCGGCGGAGGCCATGCCGTGCACCGTCGCGGGGCACTCCGCCGTCCGGTACCGCGCGGCGACGGGAGCGATCCGGCGCACGATGCGGGCGAACCCGGCGGCGTCCAGGTGCCGGCCGTCGATCCAGACCTTCTCGGTCGCCACCTGGAGGTACGGCGACATGTGGAGGCCCACGCGGAGGCCGGCCTCCCGCAGGCGATGGGCGATCCCCCAGGCCACGGAGCCCTTGCCGCTCGTGCCCGCCACGTGCACGGACGGGTAGGCGCGCTGCGGATCCCCCATCTCCCGCAGGAACGCGCCGGAGACGGCGTGGGCGTCGGCGCGGCGCTCGCGTCGCCCCAGCGGGCAGCGCACCTCCGCCGCCCGGCGCAGGAGCGCACCCTCGATCGTCGCGATCGCCTCGTCGTATTTCTTGCGCGCGGCCCGCACGAAGGATAGATCGGACACGAGGCGGAACGTAGCAGTTGTCCAAAGCAGGAGGCCAGCAGGGGGGCGCAATCGCAGTCGCCGCGATGCGGGTCGCGATCGTCGCGCTCCTGTCCG
>CAMTWF010000169.1:0-9074 GCA_947085355.1 uncultured delta proteobacterium | reverse complement strand
GAGGGCGAGGGCCGCCCGACGGCCGAGGTGTGCAACGAGATCGACGACGACTGTGACCGCTTCACCGACGAGGACCTGGGTTGCATCCCGCCCGGCGAGCCGTGCACCGAGGGCGATATCTGCCTCGAAGGGACGCGATGCACCGAGTTCCCCAGCGGGCGGCAGGTGTGCGACGACCCGGACCCCTGTACGGGGCCGACGAGCCGGGGCGAATGCGAGCGGTGGGAGGCCTGCGTGGAGTTCCCCGACCACACCTGGAACTGCTACGATCAGCCACGCTCGACATGCCAGGCGCATTACTGGTTCAACTGGGGCGGAGAGCACCTGGATAGCTGCATGCACTGCCACATCCCCGGCTACGAGAACGGGAGCGTGTGCACGGCGACGCCGTCGGGCGGCGACCTGCTTCTCGACTGCCAGGCAGCGCTCGCGCTGGAGGCCCGGCGGAACTCCGGGGGCATGGCGACGGATTTCATCGCCATGGACCTGCCGTTCCAGAATCCGGTCGAGATCCGCCGCTGCCTCGTGGCCTGGGGCGTCCACCGGCTGGTGGGCCTCGCCGAGGGGCCCGCCGGCCGCGTGGACGCGGCCACGGCACGCATCGCGGGCGGGGCGTCCGCCAGGGCGCCGCTGGAGCGCGACGGGCTGCGCACGATCCTGCCCGCGGCGGCGTTCCAGCACGTGTTCATCGAGCCGCCGCCGCTACCCACCGTCCCGATCCCGACGACGAAGGAGGAGCGCGCGGCGCGGGTCTTCTGGGAGGAGCCCTCGGCCGCCGGCGTCCGCGCGCGGCCGCTCGACGTGCCATACTTGAATTGCCCGACGTGCGCCACGTACGAGGAACTCATCGACCACATGTATCCGGGCCCGGAGATCTTCTGCCAGGGCCTGCCGCGGGACCCGGCGGACAGCCAGTTCGTCGTTCCGTTCTGGATGCCCTACTACGACGCGCTGCTCGGTACGCAGAACCACCTCATTGCGAGCGAGATGGTGTGCGAGTACCCGAGCGGGGAAGTGGTCCATTCGGTGACCGCCTTCTTCCTCCCCTACACCTGGCCGGCCTCGCTCCCGGTGACGTATCCCTGATGCCGCGGAGCGGTCGTCCCCCAGGTCCGCCTGGTCGCCGACCATCGGGCGCCTGCCGTCCACATCGGGGGTGGTGCCTGCCGCGCCTCCGTCGTACTCTTCAAGGTCGGAGGACCGCGTCATGAATCGAGCGAGGTCGCGCGCGGGATGGCTGGGACTCCTGTTCGGCCTGCTCCTGGCTCCGGCAGCCGCCGGGGCCCAGGTCGTCGAGTTGACGTTCGACGACGGGCCGGACGGCAGCGGGCCGGCGGACGGACGTGCCGCCGTGGTGAACAACCAGGAGGCGTTCCCGGTGGGGCGCCCGTGGTTCAGCGCACGCCTCGTCGGCGATGCGCACCGGTCGATGATCGGCGAGGGACGGTACGGCCGCGCGGCGGCGCTCGGGGGCGGCGGCGATGCCGTCGAGATCACGGGGGCGCTCGGCGGCACGACGCTGTACTTCGTGATGTGGCTTCGCGCGTCGGACGCGACGCCCGGTTGGGTCGGCGTGCTCGAGCACAGCATCGGCGTGCGGCTCGAGGGCGGGGCGCTATCGGCGCAGGTGTGGGATGCCGCGGCCGGGGCCTACGTCGTGCGCGACCTCGGCCTCTCCATCCCCGACGACGGCGCGTTCCACCACGTCGGGGTGCAGGTCGATCTCGCCGCACTGTCCGTGGGGGCCATGGTCGACTTCGGCGCCGAGGCGGAGGTCACCGGCCTGCCGGCGCCGCCGCCGGCGCCCGGCCCCCTGCGGATCGGCCTCGGCCTGGTCGGAGCGGTCGACGAGCTGACGATCTTCCAGGACCAGGTTCCCAGCCGCTTCGATTTCGACCCGTCGTACTGCGGCGACGCTGGGGGCAGGCTGGCCTGCCGCGAGGAGGCGTTCACGACCACGCCGCGCGGCTGGGGTTGGCCGGTGCCCGTGCGGGTGAAGACGGTCTACGATCCCGCACGGTGCACGGCGGCGAGCCCGTGCCGCCTGCTGTTCCTGATCAGCGGCGGGGGCAAGTGCAACGACAACTACTACCCGGGCGAGACCGTCGCCTCGTTCGCCCGCGCGGGTTACGCGGCGGCGACCGTCGACCCGTACTGCGAGAACACGACGACGTTCACGCAGTGGCCCCACGAGACGAGCCAGATCGTCGACGCGCGGGCGTTCCTGCGCGACCGCAGCGCGCTGTCGGGCATCATCGACGCGGAACCGTACTACGCCACCGGCGGGAGCCACGGCGCGGGCCTGGTCGCGCACCTCGCCGTCCGCGAGGCCGAGTTTCCCGCGCGGACGTTCGCGATGAGCGCCAACGCGAGCCCGCACTGCGCGTACCACGCCGTGATGTGCGAGGACCAGCGGGACTACGTCGACGCGTACTTCGTTCCGTTTCCCCACGACGACTCCGACCCCCGCACGCCGCTCCTGCACGCCGCCGTGGAGATCCCCGCCGCGTTGACGACCGACATCGTCCGGTCGCGCGAGTTCGGCGCGTCCTGGGGGGTGGACCTGTCTCCGGCCTCTTCCGTCTGCGCCCCCGACGGCTCCACCCTCTGCTACGAGGAGGCGCTCGGGTTCACCTACGGCGGCCGGCGCCTCCGCGACGCCTGGCGTGCGCTGGAAGACCCCGGTTCACCCACGGGATACTTCTTCGAGGTCCACTCGGCGGATTGCCTGCACGGCGTGGGGTCGGCGGAGTGGGACTGCGTGCATTGCTTCTTCGACCACGGCCGGGCCGGCATGCCCGCGGCCTGCCCCGCGTGCCTCACCTTGCCCGAAGGCGGCGCGTCGCAGGAATGCCCGGTGGTCTTTCCGGGCGCCGACGCCGATGCGGATGCCGATGCCGACACCGGCGGAGATACCGACGCGGAGAACGGGAATGACGCGGACGCGCGCGCCGACGCGGCGCCGTCCGGAGATACGGGCGGTGGATGCGGCTGCCGTGCGCCCGGAGCACCGGGGAGCCGCCTCACGGGCCTGGGCATGTCGGCACTCCTGTTGGCCGCGGGCGCAGCGGGTCGCCGAAGGAGGCGTGGATCATGATGCGTATCGCAGCACTGCTCTGCGTCGGCTCCATCACCGTCGGCTGCGCCGAGACCGCCGATCTGAGCCTGGACGGACGGGATGGCATCGACGGCGAGGCGCGCGACGGCGCGAGCGACGACGGGAGCGAAGCCGCGGATGCCGACGCGCCGGACGGTGGGTGTCCGCCGGGCCGGACGCCTTGCTCCGGCGCATGCGTCGACGTGACCAGCGACCCGGCCAACTGCGGGTCCTGCGGGCGCCGCTGCGACGCCGGCGAGGTGTGCAACGAGGGGCTCTGCGCGTCGACGTGCACGGGCGGGCTGCGGAACTGCTCGGGCGCCTGCGTCGACGTGAACGCCAACCGGCTGCACTGCGGCGACTGCGACAGGCCGTGCGCGGCGAACGAGGACTGCCGCTCGGGGACGTGCGTCTGCGTGCCGGCGTGCACGAGCCGCACGTGCGGCCCCGACGGGTGCGGCGGTACCTGCCCGCCGGGATGCGGAACGGGATTCACCTGCTCCGCCACGGGAACCTGCACCTGCAGCGGGACCGTCTGCGGATCCGCATGCTGCTCGGCCGGGCAGGTCTGCAACGCGGGCGCCTGCTGCACGCCGAACTGCGCAGGTCGAACGTGCGGCCCCGACGGGTGCGGCGGATCCTGCCCGCCGGGATGCGGAACGGGACTCACCTGCTCCGCCACGGGAACCTGCACCTGCAGCGGAACCGTCTGCGGGGCCGCCTGCTGCCCCGCCGGCGACGCGTGCATCTCCGGCGCGTGCTGCGACGAGAGATGGACGTACTCCTTCACCGCCACCAAGGTGGTCGACCTGGCCCTCGACCCCGACGGCACGATCTACGCCGCGGGCATCCAGTCCGGCCAGGTGTACGTGATCGCGCTCGACGCCTGCGGCGCTCGGCTCCGGGATGCCGCGTTCGCCCTCCCCTCGACCACCGCCACGGCAGGTGCGCACCTGACGGCGGCGGGGAGCGACCTGTACGTGGTCAGCCAGTTCACCGAGGCCGGGACGGACCCCGGCGACGGGATGTGGGCCCGCCTCGACAAGGCATCGCTTGCCAGGACGTGGGTCCAGCGACTGGACGGCGATCCCGCATACTCGGACGACGTGTACCGCATCGCCGTCGCCGACGACGGCAACATCTGGATGGCTGGCGTGATGGGCTCTGGAGCCGCCACGACGCGGGCCTGGGGGCTGAAGGGCACTTCCGCCGGTTCGGTCTGCGGATGGGACGTGTTTCCCGGCACCGCGGCGCGGGCGTTGGCGAACCTCTCCGCCGGGGGGCGCATCTGGCTGACCGGGGTGCGCGGGGTCGAGACGTTCCTCACGAGCTACGCGCCGAGCGAGTGTTCCGCGGGCGGGCCCGCCTGCGCCGCCTGCACGCCCTCCGGCCCCACGGTCGCCTGGCTGCCGACCGGGATGACGGAGGCGCAGGGTCGGGCGCTTGCCCGCCTCGGCGCGACGACCTGGGTGGTCGGCTGGGTCACGGAGGCCACGGGGGACTCGGGCGGGATGATCGTAGGCGTGACCGGCTCGACGTACGGCGCCCCGCTCGTCTGGGATCCGACCGCGAACCCGGACGGCTTCATGGGCGTCGCGGCCAGCGCGGCCGGCACGGAACTGTACTTGGCGGGCTTCACGAACGGCATCGACACCGGCCTCGTGGCGAGGTACGTCCCGTCGAGCCCGACGCTGGCCTGGACCGCGACCCCTGCCGGCGCGGGCCGCTGTCGCGACGTGGTGGTCGACGCCGCCGGCGGCATCGTGCTGCTCTGCGGCGGCCCGGGCAACAACGACACGATCCGGCGATGCCTGGGGACGGGGGCGTGTCCGTGAGGGGATTCGCGGACGCGAGGAGACCCCGAGGGCTGCGCGGTCGGCGAGATTCGGAAAAGCGGGTGTGTCCCACCTGACCCGTTGGTTGCACGGCCGCTCCTCTCTGGGTGTAGGGGAGGGTTCGCGGACGGCGAAGCTGCCAGCCGAGAACCCTCCCCTACAGGACCGGCGGGCCAACTGGGACACACCCTTCCTGTCGAACATGGGGTTCAACAACGAGCCCGGGTTCCGCTTCGACCAGTTGAACGGGTGCGCGGTCTCGCTCCATTCCGCGCAGAGCGGCCTTGCATCTGTTTCCGCGCGTCTGCTACGAACCCGCGGGATGGATCGCGGCAACGGGAAGTGTCGGGGTTGGCAGGGAACGCCGGTATCGCGCGCCCACGGCTCCCCGGTACCCGTTCTGCGCAGACCTCTCGCGCTCTGCTCCGCCGCCGCCGTCGCCGTACTCGGACCGCCTGGTCCGGCGCCGGCCGATGAACCTCCCGGACCGGACCGGTACGTGTCCGTCGTCGTCGTGCTCCTGGCCCCGACCGCGCAGGCCGCGGAGCCTCCGCCGGACGCCGGGGCGAGCGGACCGCTGCCTGCGAAGCTCGCCGCGGTGCTACGGCGCACGCTGGCCGCATTCGGGGTCGAGCTACTGGAGCGGACAGGACCGGGAGCGGAGCGGTTCGCGGACGTGCTGGGGGCGGCGGAGGCTGCGGGCAGCCGCGAGAAGGCGCTCGCCGTGGCATGGCTCTCACCGGCCGGCGCGGGCGGTTCCAGCACGCTGCTCCACCTGCTGGACCGCCTGACGGGGACGACGCTGACGCGCGAACTCGCGGGCCCGACCCGTCCGGACGACGAGTGGTACCGCGCGGCATCGCTCGCCCTCGTGAGCATGCTGCGCTCCACGCTGGCCGACGTCCCCCACGTGCTGGCGGGAGACCGGGGACTCGAGGATCTCGTGGCGTCAGTTCCTCCGCCGGAGGCCGCACGCGCGGTGGAGCCGCGGGCGACGTCATCCGTGATGCTCGCCGATCTGCCGTTGCTGGCCGTGGAGGCATCGTACGCCGGCCTGGCGCAGCCGTCGGCCGGGATGTACCAGAACGGCGCGCGCTTCGGCCTCGCGGTCCGCCTCCACCGCTTCCTCGCCTTCGCCGCCGACGTCGAGGTCCTCGCGGACTGGACCGCGGCCGGTGAGGACTACCTGCTGACCTACACGCAGGTCCCGATCGGCCTGACGGTGCGCGCGGCGTTGTGGCCGTGGCTGCGGGTCGGCGCGGGCGTTGCACTGGAGGTGGCGCGCGCCATCGCCGCCTACCCCGAGCGCGATGCCGTGCGGTCCGACACCACGCTGCTCGTCACTCCGCTGATCGATCTTGCCGGAATGGTGGAGATCTCCTCCGGCGCCCGCCTCGTGCTCGGACTGCGACTCGGTTTTCCCGCCAACCGGACCCGCTACGTCATCTGGGGTACGACGGTGGCGGAACAGTCCCCGGTGGAAGTGGGGCTCACGGCCGGTCTGGCCATGGATCTGTGGCGGTAGCCGCGCCCAGCGTCGACCATCATGTCGGCCGGGGTGGGTGGGCTGGCGGAAACGGCGGCCATGGCCCCGGCCCGGTGCATCCGGATGCCTCGGTCCGGGCACTAGGGGGTGTGGGATGGCTTCAACCACGGTTCTCGTCGGCGGGCGTCGCGCTGGTGGTGGCATTGGTGGCGCCCCGTGAGGTCTGGCAGGATGAAGATGCGGTGATGTACGCAGGCGATCGGATCCTGGCCGAACGCGTGGCCCGGGGCGACGAGGACGCCTTTCACGAGGTATTTCACGCGAATCTCGACGCCGTGCGCGGGGTCCTCTTCCGCGTCGCGGGACCCGCCCACGACCCGGACGACCTCGTCCAGACGACGTTCCTCGAAGTGTACCGTTCGAGCGGATCGTACCGGGGGGAATGCCCGTACGGCGCCTGGATCCGCGGGGTCGCGGCGCGCGTGGCGCTCCGGGCGGTCCGCTCGGCGAAGCGCCGGGCGGCCCATCTGGTCGTGGTCGAGGACTCGAACGGGGTGGCGGAGGGCGCCGACCAGCACGAGGCCTGCGTGACGGGTTTGCGGCTGCGGCGGCTCCGGGCGGTTCTGGAGCGGCTCGATCCCGACAAGCGCGCGGTCCTGATGCTTCACGAGGTGGAGGGGCTCGGCGTGAGGGAGATCGCCGAGGCGCTCGGGCTGTCCGTGGCCGCCGCGAAGTCGCGGCTATTGCGCGGCCGCGCGGAGATGGTCCGCCTCGCGGCGGAGGACCGCGTGCTGGCCGAGATGCTGGCGGAGGGGAGCGACGATGCGTGACCAGTGCCGCCGCGGCCGCGAGTTGCTCCGCCGGCTCGCCGACGACCCGCGGGCGATCGCCGAGCGCGCCCGCCTAGAACTCCACCTCGCGGAGTGCGCGCGGTGCGCGGGGCACGTACGGGCCGCTCGCCTGCTGGCGGGCGCCGCCGCACGGCTCGTCCCTCCGCCACTCGCCCCGGCCGCGGCGACGGCCCTCGAGGAACGCCTCCGCTCGGCGATCCGCTTGGGCCTCGCGGCGCGTGCGCCCGCGGTTCCGCTGCGCCGCGCCGCGGTCGCCCGTCGGCTGGCGCTGGCCGCGTCCCTGGCCGTCCTCGTCGGCGGATCGGCTCTGTGGGTGTTCTTCCGGCACGGTGGCGAAGGCGGGGAGAGTGCGGGGCCGCCGGCGGGACCCGTGGCGGGGACGATCGCCCGTGTGCCGCACGCGAACGTGGAAGCGGCGCGCGTGGTGCGGGTCACCGGCCCCGTGACCGGCGAACTCGTCCCGGGCGCGGCGCTCGGGCCAGGCGTCGAGGCGGACGTGGAGGCCGGGGGGGAACTGGTGCTGCACTTCGCGAACGACACGATGGTGTCGGTGCACGGGCCCGGACGGGCCGTGATGGCCCGGACGGGCCGCGGCATCATCCTGCGTCGGGGCGTGGCGGCGGTGCACGCGGCGCGCAGCCGGCCGGGAGAGGGGTTCGTCGTCGCGGCACCCGGCTGGCGCGTCGAGGTGGTCGGCACGCGGTTCGTCGTGGATGCCGGAGGCGCCGGAGTGGTGGTCGTCCTGGAGGGGACGGTCGCCGTCGTGACGGAGGTCGCCGCGGCCCAGTGGATCGTCCGGGCGGGGCAACGCCTCGTCCCGCTCGACCCGCAAGCCGGGCCGCGCGCTCTCTCGCCGGAGGAGCGGGAGCATGCGGCGGCGCTGCTTCCTGCGGCAGGGGAAGCGGCGCGGGCCGGGGCCCCCGATCCGGAGCCGAGGGTGGAGGCGCCGCCGGCGGTGCCGCCCGAACCGGCGCCGGATCAAGGGGGAGAGGCGAAGGCCACGGGCACGGTGGAACAGCCGGGCGGGACAGGGGGCGCCTCGGCGGTGGAGGTTGCACGCCGGGCGATGCAAGCGGGGCGGGTGCAGGATGCGATCGACGCGCTGGCTCAGAAGGCGGCTCGCGGTCGGCTCCAGCGCGACGGCCTCGAGTTGCTCGCGGATGCCTACGCCGCCGCCGGGCGTATCGATGAAGCGGTCGGCGCGTACCGCCGGGTGGCGCGAGAGTCGCCTCGGACGGCCGCGGCCGAGAACGCGCTCTACGCGGCCGCGCGCCTGCTGCTCGAGCGCGCGGGGCGCGCAAGGGAGGCGCTGGAGATCGTCGAGGACCTGCGCCGAGAGCACGGGAAGGGGATGCTCGCCCAGGAGACGACAATCGCCTACTTCGAGGCGCTGCTGCGGGTCGACGACCCGCGGGCTGCGACGGCGCTGGACGACTACCTGTCGCGGTACCCGAACGGCTACCGCGCCGCCGACGCCCTCTTCCTGCTCGGCGCGCTGCGGCAGGCGGCGGGGAACTGCGAGGCCGCCGTGCCGCTGTACCGGCGGCTTTTGGAGCTACAACCCGCGGGGCCTCGGGCCCGGGACGTGCAACGGCGCATGGACGCGTGCGGGCGGATGACCGCGCCGCACGCGGGAGGTGGAAGATGACGAGGAGGTGGAAGATGATGATGATGATGACGAAGGAGCGCCTGCTGGCCATCGTGGGGGGGGCCTGCGCCATGATGATCATGGTCGCCTCGGCGGCCGCCTGGGCCGGCTGCACGAGTGAGACGGACCTGTCGCCGTTCGACGGCGCCGATCGCGG
>CAMTWF010000168.1:0-27333 GCA_947085355.1 uncultured delta proteobacterium | reverse complement strand
CGCTTGCGCCGCGCCCCGCGGGCGTCCGCCGGGGCGCATGCCTCGCCGAGCATGTCGTACAGGCACCGCAGGAAGTCGGAGCCCGGCTGGGCCCGGAGGTGGAGCGCCCCGCCGCGGCAGCGGTCCCACGCTTCGCACGGCACGCACGCGCCCGTGCGGGCCCACGACCTGTCGCGGAACACCTCGTACCGCTCGTTCCATGCGTCGCGGAGCCTGTCGCGGGACACGTGCCCCTGGACGAACGCCGGGCCGAGTTCCGGGCAGGCGCCGATCGATCCGTCCCGGAGGATCCCGCCGGTCGTGACGCCGGCGCGGCACTGCGCCAAGTACGGCCGGACGTGGCGTTCGTACCGCGGCCCGAGGTACCCCTCCTCGCAGAACTCGGGGATCGGGAGCAAGCCGTCGCCCCTCGCCTTCCGGACGAAATCGAGCACCCGGCGCGCGTCGGCCGGCCCCGGCACCAGGTCCGGCCTGGCCGCGGCGCGGCCGATCGGCATCACCAGACCCAGGCGCCACAGCGGCACGCGAGCCTGGGCCACCATTCGCCGGACGGCCGGCAGCAGCGGCACGACCGGGCGCGTGACGGTCGTGATGATCTCCAGCTTGCCCCGGTAGCCCGCCGTGCGGAGGCTGCCGATCGCGAGGCCCACGGCCGTGGTCGCCCCTCGGCCCCGCAGGCGATCGTTGGTTTCGGGCGTGGCGTCCATGCTGAGCGAGATCGAGCCGATGCCGGCGCGCACGATCGCCCGGGCGGCCTTGTCGTCGAGCAGCAGGCCGTTGGTGACCATTCCGTAGGGGAAGCCGAGGCGCTTGATCTCCGCGAACAGGTCGAAGACGCCCTCGCGCAACAGCGGCTCGCCGCCGGTCACGGCGACCATCACGCGGCGCGGCTCGAAGTCGCCGGCGACCTGCCGGACGACTTCCCTCCATTCGGGCATCGACAGCTCCCGCGAGGCCTCGACGGGGGAGCACCCGGATCCGCAGTACGCGCACGCCAGGTTGCACCGGCGGGTGATCTCCAGGAACAGGTACCGGAGCGGGTGTTCCCGGTCGAGTCGGTCCAGGAACCCGATGTGTCGCGTCCAGCGTTCGCGGCCGATCGGACGGCGCGCGGGCCGTCCGGAGGAACGCCGTGCCGGCCCGGGCTGGGACGTCATCCGGCGTCGGCGGGCGGCGGGCCGTAGAACGTCCCCGGGGTTTCCTCCTCGGCGTCCTCCGCATCCGTGTCCGCGTCGGTCGGCAGCGGACCGTACAGCATCGGCGGCGCGTCGTCGTCCGCGTCGGCGGCGTCCGAGTCCGCGCCGGCGTCCGTTCCGCCCGGCCGGCAGAGCGGCCATGGTATTCGTCCGCCGCAGCCGTCGTCGTAGCTATTGGATTCGTCGCAGTACCAGCCGGAACCGTTCTCCGCCTCGCAATCCGCGTCGGTCGCGCACGTGCGCGGCCCGTAGTACGCGTAGGGCGTGCAATCGGCGCGCCCGTCATCGGCGCCGTCGGGCAGCACGTCCTGGTCGGCGTCGTTGTCGATGTCCGCGGCGACGTCCCGTTGCGGGTCATCGTCGTCCTTGCCGCAGCCGGCGCTCGCGGTCCCGCACGCCATCGCGACCGCCACCATCCACGGCCTGATCCTCGATCCCAGCTTCATGAACCGTGCGATCATCTCTTCCTCCCGGAGCTGCGGTAGGTGCTGCTGCTCCCACCGACGCCGCAACTATGACCCGCGCCCCGGCGCGACGCAAGCCGACCCCCGGATGGACGACGTCTCGGCTCGTCCGCCCCGGGTTTGGGAGTTTCGAGTTCCGAGTTTGGAGCTCGGAGGAACTCGAAACTCGAAACCGGTATCGTGCGCCTTGCGGCCGATCCGCGACCTTGCTATGTTCCCGCGGCCTTGCTGGGCGGACGGCGCGATCGAGGGAAACGATGATGTCGAGATGCCCGCACTGCGGTCAGACGCACGGACCCGACAGCCACTTCTGCACGGTGACCGGGCAGGCGCTGGATCTGGGGCCGCGGCTGATAGGCCAGGTTCTCCTGGACCGCTACGAGGTCAAGACGCTCGTCGGGGAGGGGCCGTTCGGCGCTGTCCTGCGCGGCGTCGATCGCACGTCCGGGAGCGACGTCGCGATAAAGATGCTCCACCCGCAGTTCGCGCGCGACGAGGCCGCCGTGGACAGATTCCTCGACGACTGCCGCAAGGCGGGGGGACTCGACCACCCGAACATCGTGGTGGTCCTCGACATCGGCCGGGATTCCGCCGGCGCCCCGATAGTCGTCCGCGAGTACTTCGACGGCGTGTCGCTGGCCAAGCTGCTCCGCCGGAAGGGGCCGCTCGAAGAGCCCGTCGCCTGCTGGATCGCGGGCCGGATCCTCGCCGGTCTGGCGGCCGCGCACGAGGCCGGCTTCGTCAACGGCGACGTCACGCCCGACGACGTCTTCCTGGCGACGTCGCCGTCCGGAGAGTCGATCGTCAAGGTGCTCGACTTCGGCGAGGCCCACCTGAAGCAGGCGTCCGGCGAGGGCGTCCCGGACAAGGGGAAGGCCTACAAGGCGCCGGAACAGGTCCGCTCGGGGATCGTAAACGAGCTTTCCGACGTCTACGCCGTCGGCGCGATCCTGTACGAGATGGTCGCCGGCCGGGCCGCCTATCCGGACGGCATTCCGCCCGCCCCGCAGGTGATCCCGGTCCCGCCGAGCCCCTCGTCGATCCGTCCGGGGCTCAATCGCAGGCTGGATATCCTCGTGCGGCGGGCCATGTCGCTGCTGCCGACGGACCGCTATCGGACCGCGGCCTCCTTCGCCGAGGCGCTCGCACCGTTCGTTCCCGCGGGGCCGCCAGCCATCGATCTGTCCGAACCGGCGCGCGGGACGGCGCCTGCCGGCGCCTCGCCGGCGCCGGCGATCCCGCCGCGATCCGGCACGGCCCCGCATCTGCCGGCGGTGGCGAAGGGAGTCGCGGCGCCGTTCCAACGCAAGGCGACGCTGGCCGGGGCTCCGTCGGTCCCGGTGGGCGCCGCGAAGCCCGCGAGCACGCCCCATGTCGCTGTCCCGGAACCGGCCGTCCCGCCGGAACCGCCTGCACCACCTTCGGCGACCGCGGCGATCCCACCCGGGACGGTGACACCCGCACAACCGCCGCAGGAACCGCTCGACGCGATGGCGCCGACTATGGCGATGCCGGTCGTCGGGCCGGCGGCAGCGGCGGATTACTCCGAGGACCAGTACCGGAAGATGGTCGGCGGCGGCCGCCGGCGCACCGCCTGGATTGCCGGATCGCTGGGGACGGCGGCGTTGGCCGGCATCGTCGCCGTCATCGTGGCGCTGACCCGAGGAGAACCCGACGAGCCGGCGCCGGGAGCCGTCGCGGCGCCCGCGGCGGAAGAGGATGCGGCCGGGATCGCGGCGCCGCCCGTTCCGGCTTCGGCGTCGCGCGACGCCACCGAACCGATCGCCGAGCCCGGGCGCCCTGACGCCGGCCTTCCGGCGGCGCCCGACGTGGCCGACGAACCGGCCGAAATTCCCGCCGAAGTCGTCGAGCTGCCGGAGACCGTCGCCGTTCCGGACGCGGAGGCGCCCGATGAAGGCCCCGCGGATGCCGCGCTGCCGGAGACGGCGCCCGAGGATGTGCCGCCCGCACCGCCCGATGTCGAGGCGCCCGAGGATGCGGCGGCGCCGAAAGACATGGCGGCGCCGGAAGAGGTGGCGCCGCCGAGGGACGTGGCGGCGGCGCCGAGGGATGTGGCGGCACGGCCGAGGGACGTGGCGGCGCCGAGGGATGTGGCGGCACGGCCGAGGGACGTGGCGGCGCCGAGGGATGCGGCGGCACGCCCCCGCGATGCCGGCGGCCGGGGAAACATCATCAGGGAGCTTGATATCTGACCGGAAGGACTCGAGAGGCTTTGCCGCGAGGGTCCGCGGGGGTCCGGGGGGCGGTGAGGCGCCGTGCGCCGAACGGCTCCCCGGCGGAGGGAACGATGATGATGCGCGGGAACATGCTGTCCGGGAAGATCCCACTGGTCGTTCTGATCGTGACCGGCGTCGCCGCCGGCGCCGCCTGGGCGCAGCAGATCGACGAAGCGACGCGGCAGCGGGCGCGGCGGGCATGGAGCGAGGCGATGACCGCGTACGACGCCGAGCGGTACGAGGAGGCGCTGGCCGGGTTCCGCGTCGTGCACGATCTGACGCGGAAGCCCGAGGCGCTGCTCAACATGGGCTACTGCTACTACTTCATGATGGAGCCGGCCCAGGCGATGACCTACCTGGCGAGGGCCCGGGCGGCGCTGGGGGACGCTCTCGACGCCGCGACGACCCAGGACATCGAGACAAAAATGGCCAGGCTCCGCGACAAGATCGGGACGCTCAGGATAGTCGTGAACGTGGACGATGCCGAGGTGCAGGTCGGCGGCGAGGTCGTCGGGCGGTCGCCGCTGGCCGAGCCGGTGTACGTCCTGCCGGGCGCGGTTACGGTGCGGGCGACCGGGCCGGGCGGTGTCGCGAGGCAGGTGAGCGGCGTGGCGGAGCGCGGCCGGGAGGTGACCGTGACGGTCGAGTTGCCGGCCGAGTTGCCGGTCGAGGTCAGGCCCGACCCCGTGCTCGCCCCGTTGCCCGGACCCGAGCCGCCGCCGCCGCCGCCGCCGGTGGTCGTCCCCGCAGGTCCCGGAAGAATGCGCGTGGAGTGCCCGATCGCCGGAGCGCTCGTCGCCGTCGCCGGCCGGGATCCGACGCCCGCGCCGTGGGAGGAAGAACTCGATGCCGGGATCTACCAGGTCGAGGTGCTGGCCGAGGGCTACCATGCGTACCGGGACGCCGTGCAGGTGCGGCCCGACAGCGTGACGACGGTGCGGGCGAGCCTCCTGCGCGCCGATCCCGACGCGCTCGACCCCCTCTGGTTCTGGGTCGGCGCCGCCGTCACGGGAGTCTTCGCCGGCGCCACGATCGGCACGGGGCTGGCCGCCGAGTCGTACTACTCGGACGCCGACGAGATCTGGAGCGACCTCCGGTTCTGGCGCGACGAGTATGTCCGCTGCATCGATCTGGGCAATCCGGGTGGCGAGCCGTGCAGCTACCCGGACCGGGATGGATACGTGCGCGCGATCGACGGCCTCAAGTCGCGCTACACCGACGCGAACGACACGGCCGTCGACCTCGAGACGGCCACATGGGTGCTGCTCGGCGTCACCGCCGCGGCCGCCGGCGCGACGATCTACCTGCTCCTCGAGTCCGAGCCGCTGTTCGGCGGATCCGACGCGAACGTGACGTTCGCTCCCGTGCCCACTTCCGACGGCATCGCTCTGGGGGCATGGGGACGCTTCTGACCGGCTTCAGGTCCCCGCCGAGTAGTCCGAGCAGTACTTGTCCTGCTCGGACGTCAACTCGTCGATCCGGAGGCCCATCGTCGCCAGCTTCAGCCGCGCGATCTCCTCGTCCTGTTCGCGCGGCAGCACGTGGACGCCCTTCGGCATCCGCTCGCCCTCCTGGTGCAGCCGCAGCAGCGCCAGGAACTGGTTGGCGAAGCTCATGTCCATCACCTCGGACGGATGTCCCTCGGCGCCCGCGAGATTGACCAGGCGTCCGCGGCAGAGCAGGTAGATCCTGCGCCCGTCGGGCATGACGTACTCGTCGTTGTTGGGCCGGATCTCGCGGCGAGACGCCGCCATCCCTTCGAGATCTGGGATGCGGATCTCGCAGTCGTAGTGGCCGGTGTTGCAGACGACGGCGCCGGCCTTCATCGAGGCGAAGTGGCGGCCGACGATGACGTCCTTGACGCCGGTGGCCGTCACGAAGACGTCGCCGATCCGCGCCGCCTCGTCCATCGGCATGACGCGATGGCCGTCCAGGAGCGCCTTGAGCGCCTGCGTCGGGCTGACCTCGGTGACGACGACGTTGGCGCCCATGCCGCGGGCGCGCATCGCCGTTCCGCGCCCGCAGTGGCCGTAGCCCGCGACCACGACGGTCTTGCCGGCGAAGAGGATGTTCGTGGACCGCAGGATGCCGTCGATCGACGACTGTCCCGTGCCGTAGACGTTGTCGAAGTCCCACTTCGTCTCGGAGTCGTTCACGGCCAGCACGGGGTACAGCAGCTTGCCGTCGGCCGCCATGGCGCGCAGCCTCTTGACGCCGGTCGTGGTCTCCTCCGTGCCGCCGCGTATCCCGCGGGCCAGTTCCGGGAACCTGTTGTGCACGGTGAAGATGAGGTCCGCGCCGTCGTCCAGCGTCAGCGTCGGCTTCATGTCGAGCGTCCTGTCGATGCACCAGTAGAACTCGTCCACCGACAGGCCGCGCCATGCGTAGATGCTCGTCTCCTCGGCCGCCAGGCACGCCGCGATGTCGTCCTGCGTCGACAGCGGGTTGCAGCCGCTCCACGACACCTCCGCCCCGGCCGCCCGCAGCGTCCGCACCAGCACGGCCGTCTCCTTCGTGACGTGCAGGCAGCCTGCGATGCGCGCTCCCTTGAACGGCTTCTCCTTCGAATGGCGCTCGCGCAGCGCCTTCATCACCGGCATTCGCGACTCGGCCCACTCGACCTTCAGCCGCCCCTGGTCCGCCAACGATGGATCCGCAACCTTGTAGTTCATCGGCAACCTTCCCTACCCCCCGCAGCCGTAACGCTCGCGCAGCTTCCGGTGGAGGATCTTCCCGGTGGGCGTGCGCGGCATGTCCTCGTTCGGAACGAACAGCACGTGCTTCGGGCGCTTGTACGACGCGATCCTCTCCCGGCAGTGCGCGATCACGTCCTCCTGGGCGACCTGGGCGCCCGGCTTGCGCACCACGACGGCGACCACCTCCTCGCCCCACTTCTCGTGCGGCACGCCGATCACCGCCACGTCGAACACCCCCGGCATGTTCGAGATCGCCTCCTCGACCTCGCTGGGGAACACCTTCTCCCCGCCGGTGATGATCATGTTGTGCTTGCGATCCACCAGGTAGCAGTAGCCGTCCTCGTCCTGCCGGGCCATGTCCCCGGCGGAGAAGTACTCGCCGGCGAACGACGCCGCCGTGCGCTCGCGGTCCTTGTAGTACTCCGTGAACATCATCGGCCCGCGCGAGAACAGTTCGCCGACCTCCCCGCGGGCGACCGGACGCCGGTTCTCGTCGAGGATCCCGATCAGGTCCGTGCCGGTCGACTCGCGGCCGATCGACCCCAGCTTCGTCATCTGCTCGTGCGGGAACAGCGTCGTGACGATCCCCGCCTCCGTCGAGCCGTACCCCTCGTAGAGGGCGGCCCCGGGGAACATCCGCATGATCCCCTTCTTCGTCTCCGACCGCGCCGGCGCCGAGGAGCAGAGGAGCTTGGCGACCGTCGAGAGGTCGTGCGCGGCGATCTTCTCCGGCGGCAGGCCCAGGAGCATCGCGTAGTGCGTCGGCACCAGCGAGCAGAACGTCACGCGGTGGCGGGCGAAGGCGGCCAGCAGCTTCTCGGGATCGAAGAAGCGCGCCGGGAAGACCTGGTTCCGGCCGCCCACGTAGGTCACGGCGAACGAGAAGAACGTGGCGTTGACGTGGCAGTACGGCATCGCCGTGAGGCAGACCTCGTCCGGGTGGAAACGGAAGTCGATGCCGTTGATGAGGTAGAACGCCACGTACGATTCGTGCGATCGCACGACGCCCTTCGGCCTGCCGGTCGTGCCCGACGTGTACAGCAGGATCCACGGGTCGTCGGGGCGGACCACGACGTCCGGCTCCCGGTCGTCGCCGGATGCGAGCAGATCCTCGTAGGGCCGCCAGCCGGCCCGCCGGTTGCCGACCACGATGAAGCCGCCGCCCACGACGCCGCCCATGCCGTCGCGGACGCCGTCGAGCATCGGGACGAACTCGTCGTGGGCGACCAGGACGCGGGCGTCCGAGTGCCCCATGATGTACTCGACCTCGGAGGCGACGCAGCGGAAGTTGATCGGGACCGTCACGAGCCCCGCCTTGGCGCACGCCCAGTAGACCTCGCAGATCTCGATCGAGTTCTCCAGGAAGACGGCGACCTTGTCGCCCTTGCGCAGCCCCAGCGCCGGCAGGGCGTTCGCCAGCTTGCGCGTCCGCCGGTCGGTCTCGGGAAACGCGTACGATCGCTCGTCGTCCGCCAGGGCGATCCGATCCGGGTACTTCCGGGCGTTGACCCGGATCATCTCCCCGAGGTTCAGCCACGCCGCCGCCATGCCTTCCTCATTTCCCGTGGTCGTGGTCGACCTGCGCCGGGCCGCCCACCCGGATCCGCGCGTCCACGACCTTGGTTCTCGATCCGTCCGCGAACGCCATGACCGGGTTGAGATCCAGCTCCGATATCGCCGGGTGGTCGGCCACCAGACGCCCGACGCGCAGGAGGATGTCCCGCAGCGCCGGCGAGTCCACGGCGGGCCTTCCGCGAAACCCGCGCAGCAGCCGCGCGAAGCGCAGGCCGGCGATCATCCGGTCGGCCCCGGCGTCGGTCAGCGGGGCGAGGCCGAACCGGACGTCGCCGAGCGCCTCCACGAAGATGCCTCCCAGGCCGAACATGACGGTGTGTCCGAGCGGCGGGGCGGCGGCGGCGCCGACGGCGACCTCGACGGCGCCGGCCAGGTGTTCCTGCACCTGGAAGACCGCGCCCGACGGATCGCCGAGCCCGCGGGGCAACCGGTCCAGGGCCGCGCGGAGTTCCGCCTCGTCGCGGATGCCGGCGACGACGGCGCCGGCCTCGGTCTTGTGCACGACGCCCGGCGAGTGGACCTTGAGCACGACCGGGTAGCCGATCTGCGCGGCCGCCGCGGCGACTTCGCCGGCCGCGCGGCGCCATTGCTCCCGCGCCGTCGGGATGCCGTACAGGCGCAGGACCTCCGACGCGCGGTCTGGCGGCAGGAAGCCGTCACCCGCGGCGGCCCCCGTGCGGAGCATTCGTGCAACGGCGTCGCGGTCGACGCGCAGGTCGGGGATGCGGCCGCGGTCGCGGGCCTTGAGCGCGGCCATGTCGGCGAGCGCGGCGGCTGCGCGGGCGGCGCTTTCGGGGAAGTAGTAGGTCGGCAGGCCGCCTTCCTCGAGGATGCGGCGGGTCGGCCCCCACAGCGGGTTGGTCATCAGGCAGACCAGGAACGGGATCTCGGGGCGCTTGGCGCGGACCCGGACGATCTCCCGCGCCACCCCCTCGCAATCGACGAAGAACGGCGTGATGAAGCTCGCGATGACGGTGTCGTAGGATCCGTCGTCGAGCACCGCCTCGACGGCGGCGGCCCAGTTCCGGGGCGTCGCCGTGGCCATCATGTCGACCGGGTTGTGGACGCTCGACGTCGCGAACAGCTTCTCCCGCAGCGCCTTCTGCGTCGTCTCCGTCGGATCGGGCATCTCCAACCCGCGCGGGATGCCCTCGTCGACGGCGAGGATGGCGGGCGAGCCGGCGTTCGTCACGATGCCGACTCGCCTGCCGCGCGGCAGCGGCTGGCTCGCGAACGCGATCGCCGCCTCGCACAGATCCTGGGCGGTCCGGAAGCGCAGGATGCCGCACTCGTCGAAGAGCACGTCGGCGATCGCGTCGCCGGCCATCAGGCGCCCCGTGTGCGACGCGACCGCCCGCGCCCCTTCGGCGCTGGTCCCGGACTTCATGCCGAGGATCGGCTTGCGGATCCGCGAGACGACGTCGAGGAACTCCCTGGGGTCGGCGAAGCTCTCGACGTGGAGCACGATGACGCGCGTGCCGGGGTCGTCGTCCCAGTAGGCGAGGATCTCCGGGATCGACACGTCGCAGGCGTTGCCGTTGCTGGCGTACATGCGGATGCCGATGCCGGCCTCCGAGATGAACGAGTCGAGCACCTCGGCGACGCCGCCGCCCTGGGCCAGGATCGAGATGTGCCCGGGGCGGATGCGGGCGAAGGTGAAGTTCGAGTAGAGCGACACGTCGGGGTCGGTGTTCATCACCCCCTGGCAGTTGGGACCGAAAACGCGGACGCCGAGCTTCCGCCCGACGTCGCGGATCGTCTCCTCGAGCCGCCGCCCCTCCTCGCCGGTCTCCGAGAAGCCGCTCGTGTTGACCACGACCCCGCGGACGCCCTTGCGGGCGCACTCCTCGATCGCGCCGGGCACGAGGTCCCGCCGGATGATGATGTGGGCGAGGTCCACGGGCCCGGGGATGTCGAGCACCGATCGGTGCGCCGGCAGATCGCGCACGACGGTCTCCTTCGGGTGCACCGGGTGGATCGATCCCTTGAATCCGTACGCCTGGAGGTTGGCGATGATGCGGTAGGGGATCGTCAGTTCCTTGTTGCTCGCACCGATGACGGCGATCGCGCGCGGCCGGAAGAACATATCCAGGTTGGGCATCGCCTGCGGCTCCTCGTCCCCCCCGGTGCAAACGAACTTGTATCGAACCGCGGCGCTCGTGTCGAGTGGAAGCGGTCGCGCGGGTGCATTTGTGTGTCCCGCTTGACCACTCGCGCAAAGCCGCGACCTGCCCGCGCAAACCCGAATACCGCTCGCGCGTTCGGCACAGGTGGCCGCGCAAACCCGCGGACCACTCGCGCGAAGCCGCGACCTACCCGCGCAAACCAAAGAACTGCGCCCGCGTTCAGTGCCACCGGCCTGCGAAAACCGAAAGACCACTCGCGCGCCGGGATGAGGGCCTCGCGCGGACGCGCTCCCGACCCCGGCGTGTCGGCGGGTGCGGTCCGATCCTCCAGGCCAAGCGGATGCGACGAGTAGGTCCCCCCGGGCGCTACAATCCGGAAATGACGAGACCGTAGGGGCCGCTGCTCGGCAGCCCCGAGAGGGCGAAGCCGTCCACGACCAGGAGGTACAGGCCCGGATCCGCTCCCGAGAGCACGACTTCCGACGCGCGACCGCCGATCGCAGCCGTGCAGGCTCCCGACGGCATGTTGTCGTTGCAGACCACGAATGGTGCGCCGGCGTCGCAGGCCGCCGCGTAGATCGCGAGCACGGTGTCGAACGCGGTGGCGTTGTCGCACGTCGTGGCCGCCGGCGTTCGTCCGGGACAGAGCGCGAAGTAGTACACGTCGTCGGGAGCGAACATGATCCTGGACACGCACCCCGGAGCCGCGTGGTTGCTGCCCGTGCGGGTGTCGCCGGTGTAGGTTCCGTCGGCCGCGATCGGCGCCGCGGCGGCGGCGCAGCCGCCGGCGATCGCCTGGATGCGAAGGACGAAGTCGCCCGCGTCGGCGATCGTGCGCCCGTCGACGAGCACGTAGTACATCCCCGCGTCCAGCCGTCCGACCCATTGCGACCGGCCGGTCCCGCACGCGCCGGCCGCGCACGCGAGCGACCTGGTCGCGGCGCACCAGCCGCTGCGAACGTCGAGGACGGAGTTCCACGATTCGCCGTCCAGCGTGTCGAGGTACACGAGTGCCGAGTCCGGGAGCGTGAACGTGTACCAGACGTCGGGGCCCGCGGCGCCCGCGCATCCGGCGGAGTAATTGCCGGCGCCGAGCGTGGTCCCGGTGCGCGTCAGTGGCGAGTCGCTCGCCGGGAGCCGGACGGCGGTCGAGCACGTATCGTTCGGGGGCGGGGCCGGCGGCTGCTCGATGGCGGCGTTGAGCACGTAGTTCCCCGCGTCGGCCGCGGCGGCGCCGTCGATCACGATCCAGTAGGTCCCCGCGTCCAGCACCGCGTCGAGCCGGGCCTGCGGGGGAACGGTTCCCGCGCCGCCGGCGTTGCAGGCGAGGTCGGTTCCGGGGCACGCGGGACCTTCGATCAGCCGCAGCACCGCGTGGAACGCGCTGCCGCGCGTGTCGAGCGTGACGCGGCGGCGGCGCGTCAGTTCGAGCCGGTACACGACGTCCGGGGCGCCCGAGCCGCCGCACGTGGAGACCGCGCCGTCGTCCGCGGCGCCGCACGTCGTTCCGCGGTGCACGCTCGCTACGCCGGCGTCGGGGATCGTCGCCGTCGTCGTTGCGCACGTGTCCTCCGGCGGCGGCGCCCCGAGATCGCACGCCTCCCACATGCACGCGATACAGGCTTCCGTGCCCGAGCAGGGGCCCAGCGCGCACGAACGAAGCGAATCCCCGTCGCACTCCTCGGGCGGCTCCACCACGCCGTTGCCGCAGATCGGCCGGGCGTCGGCATCCGAGACGCCCGCATCGTCCGCGTCCCGGCCGTCGTCGCCGTCGTCATCGGCGTGCGCGTCGCCATCGTCGCCATCGGCATCCGAATCCGCGTCGGGGCCGCCGATCTCGCCGCCGTCGTCGCCGTCGGTTCCGTCGGTCGTCTCCCGCGCCGGCACGGACCAGTCCTGGGCGCATCCCAGGATCATCCAGGCCGACAAGAACGTGACGGCGCCGATCCCCAGGGTGCGCGGTGATGCATCGGACGTTCGCTTCATCATGATCGGCCCTCCCTTTCGCTCACCACCGGAGGACGAGCGCGCCCGCCCCGGCCGAGGCGAGGAACCCTACCTCCGCCGCGGCGCCGTACCCCGGTTCGTCGCCGCCCCCCCCGAAGTCCGTGAAGAAGAAGAGCGCCACCGCCGCGACGGCGGCCGCGGCGGCGCCGGCCACGAACACGTTGGTCGCGAGATCGAGCGCGATGCCTCGATCCCGCAGGCCGGGGTCCGACATGTCGCCGTCCGCCCACTCGTCGTGCGCCAGCAGTGCGAAGGTCCCGGTCAGCACCGCCGTGAGCCCGAACGCTGCGGCGCCGGAAACGGCGCCCCAGAACCACCACTCGTTCAACGTTCCCTCGTCCGGGGGTTCCGCCCGGAGCGGGCGGGGAAGAACCTCGCCGATCTCGTCCGGGCGGAAGAAGACCACCGAGGTCGTCGCGGCGAGGCCCCCCGGCACACCGACGGTCTGCCGCTCGGGCTCCGATCCTCCCCACCGGACCTCCACGTCGTGGGATCCCGGCTCAAGGTAGAACGTCTCCTCGATGGGCGATCGCCCGACATCCTCCCCGTCGATCCGCACGATCGCGCCCGGATCGCCCACGCGAACGCGCAGCATCCCGACGCGCGGCGCCATCTCCTCGATCAGCTCGTGGGCGCGAGCGCGTCGTCCGGGCGACAGCCCCGCCTCGTCGGCATCGAGCAGCCTGCGCAACTCCCGCACGGCGGTCGGGTAGTCCTCCAGCTCGCGATGGCAGAGCGCCGCGTTGAAAGCCGCCGTGGGGGCGGGATTCAACTCGTACGAACGGATGAACGCGGCCAGCGCCGCCTCGAAGTCCCGATCGGCGACGGCCGCAACGCCCTGGTCGAAGAGGCGGCGCGCCTCTTCGACCGGATCGTCGCCCGAAGCCGGTGGCGCCGTGAGAAGCAGGATCCCGATCGCGGCGATCGTCGCCGTGCGCATCCCGATCATGGCGCTTCCTTCCTGTCGTACTCCGTCACGAAATCCCCCAACCAGACGGTTCCCATCCCCCCGGTTCCGATGGATCGGACCAGGCGATAGGCGCCGTCGAGGATGGTCCCCTCACGCAGCATCACGAGCCCGCCGCGGGAAGCATAGTGCCGGGGAGGCTCTGGAGTCCACGATGTCCCGGCTCATGCGCTCGACGAGGAAGGCGAGCGCCGCGACGAAGATGTGCGCCTGCGCGCGCTCGTCCTTGTGATGCCGGATGGACCGCATAGGGCGCGGCGCATCCGGCCCATCCGGCCGCCGCCGTGCCTTACCTGCCGCAGTGCCCCTCGCCGTCGATGTGTCCCAGCAGGCCGGCCAGGGCCGAAAGGAAGTCCCAGAGGTTGTCGATGTCCTCCGAGCCCGTGCCGTAGTTCGGCAGCGCCGTGATGTCGAACGCGGCCAGCTCGGCCCGCTCGATCTCGTCGTCCGCGTCGCTGTCCGCCCGGGCGAGGACCTCGAACGTCACGTCCGGCTCCTCGGCCGCGAGGTCGTCCACGAAGAGGTGGTCGGAGTGGATCGTGATCTGGATCGTCGCGCTCCCGCCGGCCGGCACGGACGCCTGCGACTCGCAACGCCGATACGTCGCGTCCGTCGTGAACCCCCACCGGAACGTCTTCGTGATGGTCCCGCGCTGCGCGGCCCCCTCGACGTACACCGCATACCCGCCGTCGCGCATCAGGCGGACGTCCTCGGCCGTGACGTTCCCCGCGATCGCGCCCGGCCCCGCGGGTGCGGTCCGGTAGCCGGTGTTGTCGTAGCGGCCCGCGGGCACGGCTCGTTCCGCGATCCGGTGCGGTCCCGCGCGGACGAGATCGAACACCCGCTGCGGGTCCTCCGCGAACTCCGGCGCGCGCGTCCCCCTCGCGGCGGTGATCCCGCCCACCACCACGAGGAACCGGTCGAACCGGACCGACCAGCCGTCCACGAAGACCGACGAGGGAATCCCGCTCTCGGCGTACGCCTCGCCCCAGATCTCGACGGCAAGCGTCCCCGTTTCCTCCTCCTCGGAGCAGCCGCCGCCGAGCGCGGCGACGAGCGCCGCCGCGCAACCCACGAACGACATCTTCTCGTGCATCTTCTTCCTCCTTCCGCCCGGTCCGTCCTCAAGGCCGGGCGACTACGTCCCAGTGATCGTGCGACTGGAGCCTGCGCCGCAGCACGTTGTGCGCGGCGTCGCCCGGCGCGATCAGCACCTCGCCGTCGCCGTCCGTGTCGAGCGCCTCGAATTCGACTCCGTCCAGCAGCGTGTCCGCCTCGGCCGTCGGATCGACGGGGAGGAGGCGGAGCACCAGCGTCGCCCGCGTGTCCGGGCGCACCACCAGCCGGAACGGCGCGCCCACGACGCCGGCGCCTGCGTCCATCTCGACGGCGGCCTCGAAGCGGAACACGCGCTCGCCGCGGCGCGCCGTGCCGCCCACGACGGCAGTGCGGCCCGCGAGCGGGTCGTCGCCCGCGATGCCGTCGTCCGGGCCTGCCGCTAGGAAGGCGAAGTTGGCGCCGTTGTAGTCGCCTTCGAGCAGTCTGGCTTCGCCGAGCGGCGTATCCTCGCCGGCGAACGGGTCGATGACGAACCGGCCGGGAAGCTCGCCGGTCACCTCCCCGCCCGCGTAGTGCCCCGGGTGCGCCTTCGCCGACGGCAGGATCGCATCCCGCAACCTCGGCAGCAGGCCGGCGTGCGTCTCGCCGCGGATCGTGAACTCGATGTCCGCGATCGCCGCGCGGAACCTCTCGATCTCGATCTCGTAGCCCTCGGCGGTGGTGAAGCCCGGCAGGCCGGTCCCCGAGGCCACCATCGGCAGCGTCACCGTCGCCGGCTCGACCCCGGACGTGCACACCGCCGCCGCGAGCGGCAGCGCCGACACGATGCCGGTCCACATCAGGATCCGTTTGACCATCGTCATCCTCCTTTCCCGCGTCCGCGCGCCGATCCGGCGTCACAGCCGCAGCGTCAATGCGGCCCGCACGCCCAGCGGCGGTCCGGCCGCGTAGTGCGTCACCGGGATGACGCTCCTCGGCTCGTCCCGGTCGAACCACGATGCGAAGTGGTACTCGCCCTCCCGCAGTTCGGAATCGAGCAGGTTCTCGATCTCGATCCGCGCCTCCAGCCGGCGCCATCGGAAGCCGGCCGTCAGGTCGATCGCCGCCTGCCACGTGCCGACCGCTCCGTGCGCCAGCGGACGCGGGGCGATGCAGAACGCCGTCAGCGCGCCGAAGAAGCCCCACCGGTGGACCGCGTGGGCGCCGAGCGAGGCCAACAGCGGCGGCACGCCCGGGACCGGGTTGCCGGAGCCGGAGAACCGGGCGTCCACGCCGGAAACGTCGAGGCGAAGATCGAGCCACCGCAACGGCCGGATCGCGACCGACGCCTCGCCCCCGATCCGCCGCGTCGGGTTCACCTCGATGCTCGTACCCGACACGTGGTCGAAGACCGACTCGCTCCCGATGAACGTCGCGAACGCCACCGCCGAAACCTCCAGCCAAGGCGCGGGCGAGAACCGCGCGCCGGCCTCGACCGCGTCCGCCGCCGCGATCTCCGGCCTGCCGCCCCTGTACCGGCTCAGCTCGACATCCTCGTCCGGAGCCGCGGCGGCGGCCGCCGACCGCGCCTCCGGCGCCCTGAAACCCCGACCGTAGGCCAGGAAGAACGTCCATGCGTCCCCGGTCGGGAAGCGCAGCGCCACCCGCGGCGACGCAGCCGCGAGCAGGTCGTCGTGCTCCCGCCCGCCGTCCAGGATGTCCTCGTAGCCGATCGCAATCATGTCGACGCGGACGCCCACGTCGGCCTGGAACCACGGCGCGATGCTCCACGACAGGCCCGCGGCCGCCGTTGTGCGGTGCACGTCGGCCGCGGCGTCGGCGAGCGCAAGCGACAGCCGGCGCGACGGCGCGTCGATCCGCCCCTCGTCCTGCAGGATCCAGTCGCCGCGCCACTCCAGGCCGGCGGTCAGCGTCGCCGGCCGGCCGAGCAGCCCGAGCGGTCGATCCCACCACGCCGAGGCGAACCCGGTCGCGGCCTCGTGCCGCTGCCGGCGGAAGTCCCCGCCGCCCGGACGATCGAGCCACCCCGTGTAGTTGGTCTCGACGGCGAATCTGCGGAGCGACGCGCCGCCGACCAGGCGCAGCGTGCCGTCGCCGGCCTCCAGGCGGTGCGTCGCCACGGCCAGGAGGCGTTCGGACAGGCCCGAGAGCCCGTGCACGTAGCCGTCGAGGAAGCCGATCCGTCCGGCCGCGTGGTCCTCGGCGCGCACGGCGGTCGGCGAGCCGAACCTGCCGGCGTGCGCCGCGGCGAGCAGCTCCGGGCCGGAACCGTCCGGATCGAAATCAACGCGACCCACCGCCGCCAGCCTCCTGGTCCAGCGGTTGCTCCCGTAGCCGTCGTCCTGCACCGCCTCCGTCGCGATGAAGCCGTCTCCCCACCCGGCCGGCGCGTGCACGACGGCCACGCGGCGCCGCCACGTCATGCCCCACTCGTACGACGCCGCGCTTCCGCGCGCCCTCTCGGGGACGCCCGGCCGGAGACGCAGCGATCCGGCGGTGGCGAAGTCGGCCTGCCGGAGATCGAACGGCCCCTTGAGCACGTCGATCGACTCGACGACCTCCGGCGGCAGGAAGTGCAGGTCGAGGTACCCGTGGCCGTGCGGGTTCGACACGTCGTTGACGGGGAAGCCGTCCACCAGCGCCTCGACGTCCGAGCCGTGCGCCGCGTCGAAGCCCCGCAGGAAGATCTGCCGGCCCTTGCCCTCGGCCCCGTGCCTGACGGCCAGCAGCCCCGGCACGAGCCGCAAGAGGTCCTCGGCCGAGCGCCTCGGCGCCGTCTCGATCGCCGTCCCCTCGACCCGGCGCTCCGAAGCCGTCCGCGGCGGCCGCGTCGCGCGGACCTCGGACTCGTAGCGCGGCTCCGTCCCGGCGTCCGTCTCCGCGCCACCTTCGGCCTCGGATGCGTCGTCGGGCACGGCGGCATCATCCGCCCGGCCGCCCGCGGCGGGGGCGTGAACGGCGATCGACAGGGCGAGCGATAGCATACGACTCACTCGGTCGTGCTATCACCTCGGCCGTGCCGAGTCAACCGGAGCCGGCCCCCGACCCCTGCTTCCATTGCGGCGCACCGGAGCGTATCGTCCCGGCTTATGTTCCGGCGGCTGTTGGGCCGGTTTCTCGCCTGGATGGTGGCCCTGCTGCTGCGTCGGGTCCGGCTGGACGATCGCTGGGTCGCGCAGGTGCGGGAGGCGTGCGGGCGGGGGCGGCCGGTCTTCGTGTTGCGCCACCTGTCGCTGGTGGACTTCGTGGTGCTGGACCACCTGGTGCGGCGCGCGGGGCTACCGCCGATCGGGTTCGTGTACGGGCTGGAGTCGTGGTTCTACCGGCCGTTCAGGTGGTTCTTCCGGGCATGGATGCGGATGCCGAAGGGCGTTTCGGACGAGCGTCATCTTGCTGGGCTGATCCGGCGCGGCGTGCCGGTGTGCGTCTTCCTGCGCTGCCGTCCGCGGCGGTTCCAGCTCCGTTCGCTGCGGCCGGGTCCGCGTCCGCTGGCGGTCTGCGTCGCCCTGGCGCGGCGGGGCGTGCCCGTGGTGGCGATCCCGCAGCTTGTCGTGTGGGGGCGCCGGCCTCCGACGGCGGAGCCTGGGATCGTGTCGAGGGTGCTGGGGCCGTCGGAGTGGCCCGGCATGTTCCGGGCGGTGGTGCAGGCGGTGAAGGGGCGGGGCGCGCTTGTCGTGCGGCAGATCGAGCCCGTGGACGTGCGCGAGTGGGCCTCGCGGCGGACCGCGACATCCGCCGTGCGCCTCGGGAGGGCTCTGGACGCGGCCCTGTCGGGGGCGCTCGAGCGCGGGCGCCGGGCGGCGGTGGGGCCCGAGGTGAAGGGCCATGCGCGCACGGCGACCGAGATGTTCGCCTCGGCGCGTTTCCGGCGCGACATCGAGGGGGTGGCCGAGCGCCGCGGAGTACCGGTCGAGCACCTGATGGTGGAGGCGCGGCGCATCCTCCGGCAGACCGCCGCGCGGTTCCGGATCGAGGCGGTCGAGTTCCTGGCGATCGTCTTCTCCCGCCTTTGGAACCGGATGTACGACGGCATCGAGGTGGATCGGGAGAGCCTCGACGCGGTGGCCGACGCGGCGCGCCGTGGTCCGGTCATCCTCCTTCCGAACCACAAGAGCCACATCGACTACATCCTGCTGTCGCAGGTCTTCTACGACGAGCATCTCGCGGTCCCGTTCATCGCCGCCGGCCGCAACCTCGCCTTCTGGCCGCTGGGGGCGATCTTCCGCCGCGCCGGGGCGTTCTTCGTCCGGCGCCGGTTCGAGGGCGACGACCTGTACGTCGCGGTGCTGCGGGCGTACTGCCGCAAGCTGCTGCTGGACGGCTGCCACATCGAGGTCTTCTTCGAGGGTACGCGGAGCCGCACGGGCAAGCTGCTGCCGCCCAGGATCGGCCTGCTCGGGATGCTCGCCGAGGCGGGGCTGACGGTTCGCGGCAGGCCGATCCACGTGGTTCCGGCGGCCATCACGTACGAGCGGGTGATCGAGGAGAGAGCGCACGTCCGGGAGACGTCCGGGGCCGAGAAGGCGCCGGAGGACCTGCGCGGCCTGCTCGGCGCCCGCCGCGTCCTGCGCTCGCGCTTCGGCCGCCTCCACGTGCGCTTCGGCGAGCCGATCGACCTGCGGGCATGGGCGCGCGAGCACGGCCTGACCGCGGCCTCGGCGGCGGACCGGAACCTCTGGAGGCCGGCCGTCATGCGGCTCGCGTACGCGGCCGCCCATGCCATCAACCGCCGCACGCTCGGAACGCCCACAGCGCTCGTGGCGACCGCGCTGCTCGGCGGCGCGCGCGGAATGCGAACGGCCGATCTCCAGGCCGAAGTGGCGCGCTTGAGGGACCGGCTCCTGTTGCTCGGCGCCCCCCTCGCCGCGTCGCTCGAGCCTTCGCCGGCCGGCGGAGGACCCCTGCCGGAAGCGGTCCGCAGGGCGGTCGAGCTGTTCGCCTCGGACGGCGCCGTGCAGGTGAGCGGCCCCCGCGACGACGAGCTGGTCGTGGTGGACGACCGCATGCGCCCGCGGCTCGACTACTACCGCAACACCGTGCTGCCGTTCTTCGTGGAGCCCGCGCTGGTCGCGCTGGGCCTGCTCCGATCGCACGACCGCGCCGGATTGCCCGATCGCGTCAACGATCTGGCTCGCATGTGGAAGTACGAGTTCATCTATGCAGCCGCGGAGGACGCGCCGCCCGGAACGTGGCGCGGCCTGGCGTTCCTCGATCGCATCGGAGCGACGGCGCCGGGCGTGGGCGACGACGTGCGAATCGCGTCGCACGCCGGGCTGCGCTCCGTCGCCCGCCTGCTGCTCGCCTTCCTCGAATCGTACGCCGTGGTGCTGTGCGTGCTGGAGCGCGCGCCGGGCCGCCGGCGCCAGTCCGAGATCGTCGCGCGCTGCCTCGCCGAGGCCGAGCGGCTCTTCCTGCGGGGTGTCGTCTCCTGCTACGAGGCCCGCAACCGCGTCACCCTCGCCAACGCCCTGCGGGCGTTCCGCGACATGGGCCTGGTCGAGTTCCCCTCGCCGGACGACGTGCGCGTCCCCGACGACGTGCTGCGATCGGAACGCCTCATCGACAGGCGCCTCTCCATAGAGCGCCTGATCGCCGCGATGCAGCAGACGCCGGCGGATCGGTCCTGAACCACTATCTTCGGGGTCCGCCGGAAGGCGGATGGGGATCTTGTTGGGCAGCCTTGTCCCGGAGACTCTTCAGGAAGGGATCCTCGAGTTCCTGCGACGCCAGCCACGCCAGTTCTTCCTCAAGCGTCATGCCTTCGATCTCGGCCGAGACCCTGTCTCGAATCGACCGCATCATGGCGACCGCGTCGAAATTCTTCTCGGTTCTACTCATGTGGCAACACCTCCCTTGGCGCCCGGATATCGAGAACCGGATAGCCCCTGCGCAGGTTCACGGAGTTGTATCCGTGGATCCGGTACAAGTTGACGATGTGCTTGAAGTTCCAGCTCACCAAGACATCAACACGGGCCACGGTGGCGATGGCGATGTGCTGGGCATCGGCCCGCATCTTGGCGGTGATCACCCCCTCAGCGATGTAGGCTTCGGCAAGTTCCCTTGCCTCGGCGTCGAGCTGTAGAACCTCGATGTGCGCCTCAGGCACCGAGGCAAGGTGCCTGCGCACTTCGTCCGGGGCTGCGGCCAGTTCCTGCACCGTAAGAGTGGACACGACGAGGACGAAATCGCCTCGGACAAAGCACTCCATGAGATGGACGGAATGCTCCGCGAACTCGTCGTCCTCGCAGCCTCCAACAACCGACGCATCTGCGTAGATCCGGACCTTCATGACCCTATCGTACACCGAATCTCGATCGTTGGCGTCACGTCCTCCCGGGTGCATCCACGATGTCGGGATCTGTTTTTGTCCTGTAGGGGCGGCCTCGCGGGCGGCGAAGCCGCCCGCGAGCCGAGCAAGACCTGCTGGGAGGACTCGCCGGCGCCTACGGTGCCGGCTCGCCCTCCCCTACAGGACGAAAACGGCGCGGCTGCGCGGGAATCCTGCTCCCGACGTCGTGCATGCACCCGCCGATGGTGAGCGGGTTGCAATCAGCAGGCTGCAGGGTAGAGACTGACCACTGACCACTGACTGTTGAACGATGCGAGATACCGCAGCCGAACTGGTCCTGGCCGCCCGCGCGGAGAAGCTCGACATCGAGCAGAACGTGCCGCTCGCGCCGCTGACGACCTTCCGCATCGGCGGGAACGCCGCGGCCCTGATCACGACGCGATCGCCCGACGAGATGGCCCGCGCCGTCCGCCTGGCCGTCTCGGCCGGCGTGCCGTGGACCGTCCTGGGCGGCGGCAGCAACTTGCTGGCGCCGGACGCCGGGTTTCCCGGCCTCGTGGTGCTGGCGTCCGCCGGGCGCATCCGCATCGAGGGTTGCGACGTCGAGGCGGAGGCCGGGGCGCCGACGCACCGGCTGGCCGTGTCCGCGGCATGGGCCGGCGTGGCGGGTCTCGGCTTCGCCGCCGGGATACCCGGGACGATCGGCGGCGCGGTCACGGGCAACGCCGGCGCGTGGGGACGGGCGATGGGCGACGTCGTGATTTCGGCCCGCGTCGTCCGCGCCGGATCGCTCGAGACGGTCGAACTCGGCCGCTCGGCGCTGGCCTTCGACTACCGCAGCAGCGCCTTGCAGGCCGCCGGCGACGTCGTGTTGTCTGTCCGGTTCGCGCTGGAGATGGGAGACCGGCTAGTGTTGCTGCGCGAGATCGACGAGATCGTCGCGAAGCGCGCCGCGCGACTGCCGTTGCTGCCGTCGGCCGGGTCGTTCTTCCGCAACCTGCCGCCCGCGCGTCCGGGCGAACCGCGCCGGTCCGCCGGGAAGCTGCTGGACGAGGCGGGGGTCAAGGGGCTGCGCGTGGGCGACGCCGCCGTCTGGGACGGCCACGCCAACACGATCGTCAACCTCGGACACGCCAGGTGTCACGATGTCCTGGCGCTGGCGGCCGAAATGGAACGGCGCGTGTACGAGCGTTTCGGCGAACGACTCGAGCGCGAGGTGCGCCTGCTCGGTGCGCCCCCCGACCGCTGACGCGGCCCGGACGGCCTGCCCCTACGTCGCACGGTTACGTCGCGAGAATCCGGTCCAGCTTGCGGGCGATCGAGTCCTCGACGGAGCCCTTCATCGCGCGCAGCAGCAGCGGCAGGTCGATCTCGACGCGAACCGTGGTCGACGTGACGTCGATGCGCCCCTTGACGCCACGGCTCATGCCGCTCCCTTCGAGCAGCATCGAGTCTCCCTGCCACCGTCCCTTCACGGCGTACTTGGCGTCGAGGCTGCCGGACATCTCCGCGATCTTCGTCCTGACCTCGTCCACGGGCTTCGAATGATTCCTGCTGATCTCGATGGTCGCCATCGCGCGTCCTCCCGATCGGACGGGAAGCATCGCCAATCGGCGGCCGCAACGCAAGTGCGCATTCGCGCTTCCGAAGTTCGGCGCGCTTGCCGCTGGCCCTTCGGCCGCCGCGCGCTAGACTGGATGCGTGATGCGTACCCTCCGGCGCCGGTTGCCGGCCGTCATGTCGCTCCTGGCGGCGACCCATTGCGCCTCGGGCAACCTGCCCGGCTACGGTACGACGCTGGTGTCTGCGCCGATCGCCCCCGCGTGGGCGGGTCCGGTGCGGCAGCATTTCGCCTGGTCGGCCGCCGGAGCCGTCGTGAGCGGTGCGCGCCTGCCGGATCTCGTGCCGTCCACCGGTTCATCGATCGCCGTTCCCAGGGGAGTTCTGGAGACCGCCATCCGTTTCCGACCGCAGCGCGGTCCCGTGGAGGTTCGCATACCGTTCGAGCTGTCCCTCGGCGCAGGGAGTCTGCTGTCCGGTAACACAGGCGTTCCGGTCGCCGAGGCCGCCTACGCCTGGGGGCTCGGCGCCGGCATCTGGCTCGATGAGTACGACGGCGGGGCGTACTGGGGTGGGCTGATCGACCTGATGCTGTTCTACGGCACGACTCGATCCGTGATTCCCGCCTTGGAGGACGGGCCGCCAGGGGCGTTCCGGACGAGCGAGGACCAGGTCACGCTATGGCTCGTCCGGGCGACCTTGCTGGGGGGCTGGCGGTTCGATCGCTGGAGGGTCTTCGCGGGGGTGACGCTGCGGAACGTTCCGGCTCTGGAGGACGTGAGCGGCGACGAGGGGGCGGCGCCTTCGCGGGCACGCATCGACGGCGGCCCCGCGTTCCTCATCTGGTCCGTCGGCTTCGACGTGGCCGTCACGGACTGGCTGACCCTGTACTTCTCCGTTCAGGAGCCGCTCTGCCTGGAGTCCCTGGACCACGGGTACACGCCGGTGCTCGGCGGAGGGTTCGATGTGGGGATCCCGTAGCGCGGCGATCTTGGCGCTCGCCGCCGCGCCGGCCGCCGGGTGCGGCGACGAGTGGAGCGTCGCGGGCGACATGCAGGACGCGGACACCGGGGGAGCGTTCGCGGCGGCGGAATGGCACCCCTCGTCGGGGACGAGCCTGAGTCCCTCCGCTTCCCTGGCGGTGGGCGGCGTACTGCACGTCGTCCATTCGTCCGGTGACTGCCCCGAGTCAATGGCGCCGGAGATCATCTCTTCGTCCGACTGCGGCGAACTGCTCGGCATGCGGCCGGGTTCCACCACCCTGTACGTCACCGACCACCGCGGCCGCCTGCACGACCATCAGCCGCTCGAAGCTCGCGAGGTGAACTACCTGAGCTGGCACGCCCGAGTCACGCGCTTCGATCCGGGCCGGTCCACGCCGGACCGGCGCCACGTCTACTACGACCACGCTTCGGTTGCCGTCCCCTTCGACGGTCACCTCCAGGTCATCGTTCTGGCGATGGACCGGTCCATCCCGCTGCTCGGGAGCGTACCCACGACGTTGACCGTCGATCCTCCCGGCAGCCTCCACGTCGTCTCCTACGGGCGCTACTACCGCTTCGTCTGCCTGTGGACGGGCACGGTCTGGGTCGGCTTCGTCCACGAACGGCGCCGCGCGAGGACCGGCTTCGCAATCCGCTGTCTCGAACCTGGATCGGAGGAGAGGTGGCCATGACGCTTCGGCGCTTCGCCCGCGGCCTCGCCGCTGCATCGGTGTCGGGCGCCCTCGTGGGCGTGACGCCGACGTGCGGCTGCGAACACGGAACTCCCCCCTGCATGTTGGCCGAGCTTGGCGAGGAGGGGTGGGTCCCCGTCGTGGACGGGACGGTCGCCCCGCTGGCGGTGGGGAGCCTTCGTCGGACGATCTGTCTCCACGGCGTCCTCCCGTGCGGGGAGGAGGTGGCCGGACCGACATCGAGGAACCGGGACGTGCTGCTGGTGCTGACCGATGCCGCCGTCCCCTGGGTCCACTACCTCGGCGGGGTCTCCGCGGGCGTCGCCGAGGTCCGGATGCGCTGTGAGGAACACGGCGAACGGGCTTTCCATGTGAGGGTGCGATGAGAGGTCGAAAACGCGCTCGCAAGCTCGTCGTCCTGCTCGCGATCGGCGCGTGCCACCTGCCGCCGATCGGAGGCGACGGCGGATGCTTCCCCGAAATCGGCTCATGCGAGTACGGACCCGGTGACGGCGGCGAGGTCGAGCCGGAGTTGACCGCCAACGAGTTCGCCTGCCAGCAACGATGCGAGGACGAACGACCCGGCACGTCGGGATTCGTCTCGTGGAACGGCGTGGAGCCGGCGTGCGAGTGCAGGCCCGTCTTGCCGGCGAACTGCAAGTGGAACGACTGCGTCGCCGGATGCGCGGCGCGCGGCTACGACCACGCGACCTGCGACGAGACGTTGGGCTGCCGGTGTTACCGCGTTCCCCCGGCGGACGGCGACGCGGACATGGAGGAGGACGTCGGCGAGGAGGACGTCGACGCCGTCGAGGAGATCGACGAGGTCGACGACGAGGAGTTCGAGGCCGACGAGGAGACGGAGGTCACCGACGACGACGCCGTCGAGGACGAAGACGACGGCGCCGGCGACGTGGAAGACGATGCGGTGGCCGACGCCGTGGCCGCGCTCGGGAAGCTGGAGGGCAAGCCGCGGCGGGAGCAGGAGCTGGCCCTTTCCGCGGCGATGAAGGGCGTCGGGCTGGAGCCGGACGACGACGAGCTGGAGGCGGCCGCGTGGCTGGCGGGCGTGCTGCTCTCGGCGCCGCCGCCGCCCCGAGGCGCCGTGCCCGGCGCGTGACGCCGTCTTGCCGCCACGCACCTCGCGCCCCGTGGCGCCGGCGCTGCGAGGCAGGCAGCTGCGACACATCCGATCGAGTCTACTCGGGCACGAGGATCAACCCGCCGCGCGGAGGGACGTCGAGCGTCTCGCCCACCAGGCCGCCGGGGCCGACCGTGTGCCGCTGCGCGGACCGCTCGGCGTCCGTGCATACCCGTCCGGCCCAGCCGTCGGCCGCGTCCCCCGAACAGTACACGTTGGAAAGGACCGTGCCGGCCGGGAACGACGACCGGATCTGGAATCCCGCGCTGTACGGCCGCGCCGCGGATGCGTTCGACGTGTTGACCACCACCAGCACCGTCTCGCCGCGGTAGGTCCGCTCGAAGGCGAAGATCCCGGCGTCCTCGGTTCCTCCGTCGGCGCGCGCCTCGGTCGACCAGACGACGCGCAGGTCGCCGCGCCGCAGCGGGGCGTGGCGCCCGCGGATGTCGGCCAGTGCGCGGATCGTGCGGAACGTCGGATGGTCGGTCCGGTAGCCGGACAGCCACAAGCCCTCCCGGTTGGCCGGGTCGTTGCCGCCGCGGAACCCCTGCTCGGTGCCGTAGTAGATGCACGGGATGCCGTCCTCGGTCAGGAGGAAGAACAGCGCGTTGTGCGTCACGCGGATGTCGTCGAAGCGGAACCGGAAGCGCGCCACGTCGTGGTTGTCGAGGAAGTTGATCATCAGCTTCCGCGGGCTCACCGGCACGCCGCCCTCGTCCACGGGGCCGCCGTCGTTGGGCGTGTCGGGGTACAGCGGCGCGCGCCCCGGATCGGACGGATCGCCCAGGCGGTCGTGGAACAGCCGCTCGATCCCGCGCGTCGGGTTGCCGTCCTGGAAGACGCCCTCGAAGACGGCGTACTTCTGCGAGAAGTAGAACACCGAATCGACCTGGTCGCCGCCGACGTAGCTCGCCAGCAGGTCGTCGCGGCCGTCGAACGCCTCGCCGAAAATGAGGAAGTTGCGCTTGCCGAGCGCCTCGGCGCGGCGGCGGATCCGCGGGCAGAAGTCGCGCAGGAAGTCGTGCTCGACGTGCTTGAGCGTGTCGATCCTGAAGCCGTCGAAGTCGGCTGCTTCGATCCAGTAGGCAAAAACGCGATAGAGCGCGTCGCGCACGTCCTCTCTGGTTGTGTCGAGATCCTTGAGACCGCCGGGGAAGTCGCCGCGGATCTCCTGCTCGCGGACGTAGTCCCTGCACTCCCGGATCGAGTACCAGTCCGCCCCCGGAGGACGCCCCAGGCGCCACTCGCACGCCTCCTGCTCGCGCCGCCACACCGTCACCCTGCCGCGCCGGTTGTACCATTCGGGATTCGCGAACTCCGGCGGCTCCGCCGGCACGCGGCCGACGGCCGGCTCGTAGACCCACCTGACCGGCGCAGGGCCGGACTCGCCGAGCGACGTGAACGCCTGGACGCCGCGGCTGTCGTACTCCGGATCCCACTCGGTCGTGCGCGTCAGGCCGGCCGGGAAGTCGTCGTTGAACGACCCGTACGCCGCGCCGCCGCCGCCGATGAGGAAGTCGTCCGGGCGTCCGTTGCCGTTCATGTCGTAGAAGAAGAGCGGACCGATGTGGTTCGTGACGACGTCGAGGATGACCTTGATGCCCCGCCGGTGGCATGCGTCGACCATCTCGCGCAGCTTGGCGAGGTCGCCGAAGTGCGGGTTGACGCGGAGGAAGTCCTGCGTCCAGTAGCCGTGGTACGAGCCGAAGCCGGCGTCTTCCTCGACGTTCCTGACGACGGGGCTGATCCAGATCGCCGTGACGCCCAGAGCCTCGATGTAGTCGAGCCTGTCGATGATCCCCTGCCAGTCGCCGCCGTGGTAGCGGCCCGGGGAGTTGCGGTCCACGTTGTAGTTGTTGTTCGGATCGCCGTCCGCGAAGCGGTCCACCACGATCTGGTAGATGATCTCGTCCCGCCAGTCGGCGACGCGTACCGGCGTCACGAAGGCCGGATCGGCGACCTTGGCCGGATCGACGCACCCGGCCGCCAACGCCACCAGCACGGAGCAGCACTTCCTCATCACGTCACCCCTTTTCGTGATCGTGGTCGACTCCCCAATACCTCCCGTGGCCGCACCGCTGATAGCAGCAATCGGCGAGCCGATCAAATCAGGCGGCGCCGACGACCGGCAAGGATCGTGCGACGACCGGCCGGCGGCCGAGGACCGATCGGTGTCGCGGGACGGCCTATCGGTGTCGCGGGACGGCTTCTCGGTGCCGCGGGACGGCCGGACGGTGCCGCGGGACGGCCGGACGGTGTCGCGGGACGGCCGGACGGTGTCGCGGGACGGCCGGACGGTGTCGCGGGACGGCCGGACGGTGTCGCGGGACGGCCGGACGGT
>CAMTWF010000167.1:0-20355 GCA_947085355.1 uncultured delta proteobacterium | reverse complement strand
CCCGTCACGGCCGAGAAGCGCACGACCCGCAGGGCGGGGTTGACCTGCCGGATGTTGCCGAGCAGCCGGGCGGTGTCGACCCGCAGGTGCGGCAGCAGATCCACCTTCGCGAGCAGCACCAGATCGACGGCGCGGAACATGATCGGGTACTTGATCGGCTTGTCCTCGCCCTCGGTCACCGACAGCACCGCGACGCGCGCGGTCTCGCCGAGGTCGAACTCGGCCGGGCAGACGAGGTTCCCGACGTTCTCGATGAAGAGAAGATCGATCCCGTCGGGGAGTTCGGCGAGCGCATCCCGGATCCCCCCGGCCTCCAGGTGGCACGTCCCGCCGATGTTCTCGGTATTGATCTGCACGACCGGCACGCCGCACGCCGCGATCCGTTCGGCATCGGCCGTGGTGGCGACGTCGCCCTCGATCACGGCCACGCGGCGCCGCAACGCCGGTTCCGTTATCGTCCGCTCCAGGATCGACGTCTTCCCCGCGCCGGGGCCGCTCATCATGTTCACGACCACGGTCCCGCGCCGCCGGAACTCCTCCCGGTTCTCCCGCGCGATCCTGTCGTTGGCGTCCAGGACCTTCTCCAGCACTTTGATCGTCCGAGTCATCCGTCCGTCCCGTATCCTTTCACCGGGGGGGACCGCCCGGCCGCACCTCTGCCCGAGTTGGCCGCACTGCCGGCGCGGCCTCTGCGTCCCCCCCGGACCCCCCGCGTTCCGGCGCGGAACAAGTCCGCGCCGGAATGCCACTCCATGTCCCGAGCACCGTGGGGTAGGGGTGAACGGCTGCTCCGTCCCGTTCTACTCCACGTCGACCGTTTCCACGGTCAGTTCCCGTCCCGACTCGATGCTGATCCCGCCGCCGCCGCACTCGGGACAGAGGAAGCACGGCCCGTCGATCCCGAACGAGGCTCCGCACGCCGCGCAGTTCGCCCGGGCCGGCACTTCCTCGATCAGCAGATCGGCTCCCTCCAGCGGGGTTCCGACCGCCACTGCGCCGAACAGGAACCGCAGGTTGTCCGGAACGACGGTCGTCAACCGCCCGACCTTCATGCGAACCGCGAGGATCTTCCTGCCGTGCAGATCCGGGTGGGCCGCCAGCCGATCCACTATCCCCGCCGCTATGGACGCTTCGTGCATATGGTCAAGGCCCAAATCCGAAATCCGAAATCCGAAATCGAATCAGCATATCCTCGGAAGCTGCGCTCCTTCCAGCGGCATCATCGGCCGCGTGCCGCCCAGGGCGGTGCGCAGCAGCAGGCCGCCGAATCGGCCCCGCGATTCCGCCGCCCCGATCCGCGTCGCCCCGGACCCTTCCGGCAGGGCGCGCATCGCGGCGAGGGCCGCGTCGGCCTCGGCCGCCGGAACCACGGCTATCAGCCGTCCCTCGCAGGCAACGTACAGCGGGTCGAGCCCGATCGCGTCGCACACGTGCCGCACGACCGGACGCACCGGCACCGCCCGCTCGTCCAGGACGATCGTGACACCGGACGACTCGGCCAGCTCGTGCACCGCCGTCGCAAGCCCGCCGCGCGTCGGGTCCCGCATGCACCGGACGCCGGGCGCCGCCCGGATCACGGCCCGGGCCAACCCCAGGACGCTCCCGCAGTCGCTCTCGACCGCCGTCGAGAACCCCATTTCCCCACGGGCCCCGAGCACCGCGATGCCGTGATCCCCCACGGGACCGGAAACTATCGCCGCGTCGCACGGCCGTATCCGGTCGGACCGCAGGTCCAGGCCGACCGGAACCGAGCCGATTCCGGTCGTGATGATGAAGACGCCGTCCGCCTCGCCGCGGCCGACGACCTTGGTGTCTCCCGCGACGACGCGCACCGGGACCGACGCGGCCGCCGCCGCCATGCCGTCGGCGATGCGGATCAGGTCGTCCAGAGGCAGTCCCTCTTCGAGCACGAAGGCCGCCGCGATCGCCAGCGGCTCGGCGCCGGTCGTCGCCAGATCGTTGACCGTGCCGAAGATCGCCAGCCTGCCGATGTCGCCGCCGGGGAAGAACCTCGGCCGCACGACGAAGGCGTCCGTGGTGAAGGCGATCCGCCCGCCGCCCGGTGGTTGCTCGACGAGCGCCGAGTCGTCCATCGGACCGACCGTCCCGAACCGGGAGGCGAATACCTCCCTCACGAGTTTGTGGGTCGCGCTTCCGCCCTCCCCGTGATCGAGCCGCACGCGTTCCGTCATCTACGTCGCTCCAATGAAGGAACCTCGCGGCCTTGCCGCGAGGTTCCGCGGGGGTCCGGGGGGGCAGTGAGGCGCCCGGCGCCGAACAGCCCCACGGTGGTGATCGCGGGCCTGCGCCCGCGCCCCGGCATCATGCCGACATCGAGACGGACTGGCAAGCGGGACCGGGAGCGGGGGTGCATCTGCGAATGCACCCTCGGCCCATGAACTCCTTGCTCTCCGCCGTCCACCACGTTATTCTTTCCTCGCAGTCCCCGCACGTGGGGGGAGACAGACGTGTTGCGGCGCCGCAGAAGGGGGTTGCAGCGGATGCATACGGTGAATGTGAGGACGATGGTGACGAAGGAGCGACGGGTCGCGATCACGCTTCCGCCCGAAGTCCCGGAGGGGCCGGCGGACGTGGTGGTTGTCGTGAGCCCCCTTGGCCGGGACGACGCGCCGGCGGACCGAGCCGACCGCCAGGAGTCAGGGGATCCGGCCGCGATCTTCCCGTTCTTCGACGGGGGAGGCTTGACGTGCGCCCGGTTGACCCGCGAGCAGATCTACGGTGAGTAGCGCGACGGAACCGGGCGCCCGCTGCCTGGTCGACCTTCGCTGCGGGAACGCGAGGCATGGCTTCGTCTTCTGCGGCAGACCGCGCTTGCAGGCGTGCGCGTCTTCGATACCGTCCTCGCTGCCACGGCCCTCGCTGCCGGCGTGCGGGTCATCCTGACGCACAACGCTCGCGACTTCGAGGGATTCGAGGGCCTCGCCGTATGCCGCCTTGAGGGTGAGACGTGAACTCCGACTTTCCCGAGATCGTCCGGAGGTAGTCCCTCCTCGAGCACGAAGGCCGCCGCGATCGCCAGCGGCTCGGCGCCGGCCGTCGCCAGATCGTTGACCGTGCCGAAGATCGCCAGCTTGCCGACACGGGATGGCAGAGGGGGGTGAACGGTTACGTCGCAGGAGGGTTGGACCCTTCCCCCCAGACCATACGGTTGCCGGCTACAGAAGCGGATGGCTTCTGTACTATCCTGGCGCGCCATGGACACCGGAGTCGGACCCGATCGGATCCCCGGGCTTCCCGAGAATGCGTTCCGCGAGCTGCGGGCGGGCGAAACGTACGAACCGCCGATTCCGCCCGGCAGCACGCTCCCGGAGGTGACCCGCCGGTCGATCGCCCTGGGCCTCCTCATGGCGATCGTCTTCTCCGCGGCCGTGGCCTACATCACGCTCAAGCTCGGGCAGGGGATCGAGGCGGCCATCCCGATCTCGATCCTGGCGATCGGCATCTCGCAGTTGTACCGCCGGCGCAGCACGGTGCTGGAGAACGTGAACATCGTCGCGCTGGGCGCGACCAGCGGCATCATCGTGGGCGGCAGCGTCTTCGTCCTGCCGGCGATCTACATCCTCGGGATCGAGGAGCACTCGAGCTTCTTCCAGCTCTTCGTCGTGCCGCTTCTCGGCGCGGTCCTCGGCGTCCTCTTCCTGATCCCGTTCCGGCGCTACTTCGTGGCGCAGATGCACGGCAAGCTGCCGTTCCCGGAGGCGACGGCGACGACCGAGGTGCTGGTCGCCGGGGAGAAGGGGGGCCGCCAGGCGCGGGTGCTCGTCGGCGCGATGGCTCTCGGCGGCCTCTACGACGCCCTGGTGGCGATGCGGGCGTGGCGCGAGCATTTCACGACCGAGATCGTAGAGTGGTTGTCGCCGCTGACCCACAAGGCCAAGGTGGTGTTCTCGCTGAACACGACGGCGGCGATCGCGGGCCTGGGGTACCTCATCGGCCTGCGGTACGCCGCGATCATCCTGGCGGGTTCGTTCCTCTCGTACTTCGTGATGGTTCCGGTCTTCGCCCACCTGGGAGGCATGCTGCCTTGGCCCATCACTCCCGGGGATCCGCCGATCTCGTGCCAGTCGGCGGTGGACATCTTCGACAACTACGCCCGCAAGATCGGCATCGGCGCGATCTTCGCCGCGGGCATCATGTCGATCCTGCGCATGCTGCCGATCATCGTGCAGGCGTTCCGCCGTTCCTTCGGCGGGATCCTCCGCCGGGGCGGTTCGAGCGGCCCGGCCGCCGGCGCGCCGCCGAGGACGGACCTCGACATTCCGATGCGGACCGTCGCGCTGCTGACGGCGGCCGTCGCGATCATCCTCTGGCTGTACCTGCGCTTCTCGGTGCTCCCGCACGTATCGAGCCCGTCGGCCGTGGCGACCGTGTCGGTCGCGATGATGTTCGTCGTGGCCTTCCTTTTCGCGGCGGTTTCGGCCTGGGCCGTGGCGATGATCAGCATCACTCCGATCTCCGGGATGACGCTCACGACGCTGCTGATCTCGGCCCTGGTCCTGACTCGCCTCGGCCTGGGCGGCGAGGTCGGGATGCTCGCAATGCTCCTCATCGGCGGCGTCGTGTGCACGGCGCTCTCGATGACCGGCACGCTGGTCACCGAGTTCAAGATCGGATACTGGCTCGGGGCCACTCCGCGTTCGATCCAGTGGAGCAACATCCTGGCGTCGATTCTTTCGGCCGTCGTCGTCACGGCGGTCATCATGCTGCTGGACCAGGTGTACGGCTTCGAGAACCGCAACCTGCTGCCTGCTCCGCAGCCGAACGCGATGGCCGAGGTGGCGCGCACCATGATGGGCGGCGAGGGGCACGTGCCGTGGTTCCTGTACGGGATCGGCGCGGCCATAGCCGTCGTCGTCGAACTCGCCGGCGTCCCGGCGCTCGCCTTCGCCCTCGGGATGTACATACCGATCGAATACAACTCGCCGATCATCGTCGGCGCGATCGTCGCCCACGTCGTGCGCCGCGGCGGCTCGAGCAGGGGTTCCTCGCCGGAGGACGTCGCGGCGCGGGACGCGATCGGCCGAGCCCGTCACGATCGCGGGCTGCTGGTGGCGTCGGGGTTGATCGCCGGCGGCGCGTTGATGGGGGTCCTGTCGGCCGTCCTGCGATGGGTCGAGGCGCAGACGGGAGCGCGGATCGTCCCCGACTTCGCCAACGAGGGTGCGGCCGGCAACTGGACGGGCCTGGCGCTCTTCTTCGCACTGTGCGGATACGTGGCATGGGACGCCCGGCGGGCGGCCGGACGCGGCGGCGGCGAGTAGGGGAATGGCGTCGGCGGGGTTGCAGGAGCAGTCGCGCCCGGAGAGTCGGATTCCGTGGCGTCGCCGTCTGGCCGTCAAGGTGATCCTGACGGCCGGCATCGTCATCGCCGTGATCGTCGGAGGTTTCACCTGGTACGTCGTCCATTCGCAGGCGCGCCGCCTCGAAGACGAGGTGCTGCGGACGTCCGACCTCACGAACGATCTGGTCCGCCGGGCCACGCGGCGCGCCATGCTGTTCGTGCAACGGGACTCGGTCAGCGAGATCGTGGCGGAGATGGGCCGACAGGCCCGAGTGACGCGGGTAGACGTGTACGACAAGGAAGGCCGGTTGATGTTCTCCTCCGATCGGGCTCGGGTCGGACTGGCGACCGACGTCGATTCCGAGCCGTGCCGCGCGTGCCACGCGCCGGGCGTGCCGCCGGAGCGGCTGCCGGTGACGAGGCGCCTGCAGACGATCCGCATGCCGGACGGGTCGCGCGCGGCGGAGGCCGTCGGGCCGATCTTCAACGAGCCGTCGTGCGTCGGCTCCGGATGCCATCCTCCGCCGGATCAGGTGAAGGTCCTTGGGGTCATCGAGACGGCGATCAGTCTGGCCGACGTGGATCGGGAAGCGTGGTCGGCCGGCCTGCGTCTGGCAGGGGCGGCCGCGGCGGCCGTCGCAGCGGTCGCCGTGGCCCTGGCGCTCCTGGTTCGCCGTTTCGTCGGACGACCGGTCGCCGGCCTCCTGGAGGCGACCCACCGTGTCGCCTCGGGTGACTACGAGCACGAGGTGCCGATAGCCGGCGACGACGAAGTGGCCAACCTGGGGGTGGCGTTCAACCGGCTGACTGCAAGCCTGCACCGCGCCACCAGCGACCTGGTGCGCGCGAACGAGGAGCTGCGGGAGTGGGGCGACAGGCTCGAGTCGCTGGTCGACGATCGCACGCGCGAGTTGCGCGATCGCGAGGAACAGTTGATCCGGTCCAGCCGCCTGGCTTCGATGGGCCAGCTCGCCGCGAGCGTGGCGCACGAGGTCAACAACCCGCTCTCCGGGATCCTCATCTACCTCCGGCTCATGCTGAAGTACCTGACCCAGGAACCGTTCCCGTTGCACAAGCGCGAGGAGATGGTCCGCCACCTCTTGTTGATGGAGGCGGAGACGGCGCGGTGCGCCAAGTTGGTCGCCGGCATGCTCCAGCTCGGACGATCGCCGCGAATGCAGGTCGCCGAACAGGACGTCAACATCGTCGTCGAGAAGAGCCTCGCCCTGCTCGAACGCCGGTTCGCCCTGGGCAACGTGAAGGTGGTCGCCAAGTTGGACCGCGCCTTGCCGGCCGTCGAGTGCGACGGCGAGCAGATCCAGCAGACCGTGATGGGGATCGCCCTGAACGCCTTCGAGGCGATGCCCAGGGGCGGAACCCTCACCGTCGAGACGGCGCTCGTGCCGGACCTGCCCGGCGTGGCCGTCGGGATCCGCGATACGGGGATCGGGATCCCGCCGGAGAACCTCCCCAAGCTGTTCGAGGCGTTCTTCACAACCAAGGGCGAACAGAAGGGCGTGGGGCTGGGGTTGTCGATAGCCTACGCCATCGTCCAGCGACACCAGGGTCGGATTGAAGTGGGGAGCCGGGTCGGCGAGGGTTCCGCGTTCACCGTCGTCCTGCCGTTGCGCCACCGGCGGCCGGACGAGCAGGCGGACCCGGCGGCCGGGCGGGAAGGAGCGGGATAGCCATGTCCGGAAGGCGGGTTCTCATCGTCGACGACGAGCCGATCGTCCGCGATGCGCTCGGAGCCTGGCTCCGCGAGGACGGCAACGAGGTCGATGCGGCCGAGGACGGCCGGGAGGCGATCGAAATGGTGTGCTCCCAGTCGTACGTCGCCGTGCTGCTCGACGTCCGCATGCCGGGCATCGACGGGATCGAGACGCTCCGCGAGATGCGCCGCCTCGTGCCGGATCTCCCCGTGATCGTGATGACGGCGTTCGGGGACGTCTCGACCGCCGTCGCCGCGATGAAGGCCGGGGCCCACGACTACGTGACCAAGCCGTTCGATCTCGACTGGGTCTCGCTCGCCGTGCGGCAGCTCGCCGACCGCGCCGGGGCCCCCGGCGCATTGTCGGCGGTCCTGAGTCCCGGCGCGGAATCGTGGAGCTACGACGATTTCACCGGCCGTAGTCCGGCGATGGCCAAGGTGATCGATCTCGCCGGGTCCGTGGCCGCCACGAGCATCCCGGTGCTCCTGCAGGGAGCCAAGGGGCTCGGCAAGGAATGCCTCGCCAGGGCGATCCACTCGGCCGGCCCCCGCAGGGACGGACCGTTCGTCGTCGTCCACTGCGAGGGGGTTGATCGGGACGTCCTCGAGCACGACCTGTTCGGTCGAGAAAGGGACGCCGTTCCCGGCGCCGCGGCCGCCCGCAAGGGCCGGATCGAGATGTCCGACCGGGGGACGCTGTACGTCGACGAGGTCGCCGCCATGCCGACGGCGCTCCAGGTGGCGTTCCTCAACGCCCTGGAGGATCGCGCCATCGTCAGGGTGGGATCGGAGTCCAGGGTCCCCGTCGACTTCCGCGTCATCAGCAGCACGTCGGCGCCCATTGCCCCCAGGGTGGCCGGCGGTCGTTTCCTGGATGCCCTGTTGGGGAAGCTCGCCGGTATCACGATCGACGTGCCGCCCCTGCGCGACCGCCCGGAGGACATCAGGCCGCTGGCCGAGCGGCTGCTCGTGAAGGTGCGCGCCGATATGGGCAAGCCTGCCGTCGAGTCGATCTCGGACGACGCCCTTCGGATGTTGGAAACGTACGATTGGCCGGGGAACGTCAGGGAGCTGCGTCGCGTCCTCGAGCGGGCCGTCGTTGTCTGCCCGGGGCCGCAGATCAGGCCGGAAGACCTGGTGTTCCACCCGAAGAACGGGGCTCCGTGATCCGCTCCACTGCTCCTCGCCGCTCCAGCAACCGACCGCGGCGGACCCCCCGTTGAATCCGGCAACGGCGGTCTGATCTCCGCCCGATCTCGACGGCTTCCAACGGCCGCCGCCGCGCTTTCTTGGCCCTGCGCATGCCGACCGCGTAGAGAGCCGCAACGCCCGGTCGGGGACCGGCCTCCGGCCACCGGCGGAGCCTCCGCTGCTCGCGCCAATGAATTCAAGCAGTTTCGACCGACAGCCTCCGTCGACCGGCATGCGGCACGACCCCTGCAATGGTGGATCACCGACAAGCCGCCGCACGACCCCCGGACGAATGGCGGATCGGGGACCGGCCGGCGGGCGGCAGGAGGATCGTTCCGATGAGTTTCCAGGCCGTTGATTCCGTGATCGCCAAGCACAAGTACGACGAGTCGTCGCTGATCGCCATCCTCCAGGACATCCAGCGGCAGGAACGGTACCTGCCGGCGGATCGGATGAAGAACCTGTCCGATCGCCTCGGCGTGCCGCTGTCGCGGATCTACGGCATCGCCACGTTCTACAAGGCGTTCAGCCTGCACCCGAAGGGCCGGCACATCTGTTCGGTATGCACGGGCACGGCGTGCCACGTGCGCGGCGCGCCCAGGCTGGTGGACAAGCTGGAGCGGGATCTGAAGGTGAAGAACGGGGAGACGACGAAGGACGGCAGGTTCACCGTCCAGACGGTCAACTGCGTCGGCGCCTGCGCGCTGGGGCCGGTCGTCGTGATCGACGAGGACTATCACGGCAAGCTGACGGCCTCGAAATTCGAGAAGGTCCTCAAGCAGTACAAGTGAGGAGGGTCGAACCATGTCGATTTCCGGATTCCAGGTTCCGGCGCCCAGGCAGCAGCTGCGGAGCACCGCCGATCTGACGGCGCTCGCCGGGAGGATCGCGGCGTCTCGAGATCCGCGCAAGCCCGTGCTGATCGTCTGCGGCGGGACGGGCTGCCGCGCTTACAAGTGCAACGAGATCATCGACGCCCTGCGGGCGGAGCTGGCTGCCCGCAATCTGGCCTCCCGCTTCGACGTGCGGGTGACCGGGTGCCACGGCTTCTGCGAGAAGGGCCCGCTCATGATCGTGATGCCCCAGGGGCTCTTCTACCAGAGAATCGCGATGGCCGACGTGCCGAAGATCGTGGAGAAGACGCTCCAGGGCAACGAGATCATCGATTCGTTGCTGTACCGCGACCCCCAGACCGGAGAGAAGGTGGTGCGCGAGGGCGACATCCCGTTCTACGCCAAGCAGATGCAGGCGATCTTCCACGCCAATCGCTTCATGGATCCGACGCGGATCGAGGACTACTTCGCCATCGGCGGCTACCAGGCGCTCGCCAAGGTCCTCTCGACGATGAAGCCGCCCGACGTGATCCAGATGATCAAGAAGTCGGGCCTTCGCGGCCGGGGCGGCGGCGGCTTCCCGGCCGGCGTCAAGTGGGAGACCGCGGCCTATGCCGAGGGGGAGGAGCGGTTCGTGATCTGCAACGGGGACGAGGGCGATCCCGGCGCGTACATGGACCGCTCGCTCATGGAGGGCAATCCGCACTCGGTGATCGAGGGGATGATCGTCGGCGCCTACGCCATCGGATCGCACCAGGGGTTCATCTACGTCCGCGACGAGTACCCGCTCGCCGTCATGCACCTGGGCATCGCCCTGGATCAGGCCCGCGAGTACGGCCTGCTCGGCCGCAACATCCTCGGCAGCGGCTACAACCTCAACATCCGCATCGTCCGGGGAGGCGGCGCGTTCGTCTGCGGCGAGTCCACCGCGCTGATGGCCAGCATCGAGGGGCGGCCGGGCGAACCGAGGGCGAAATACATCCACACGGTCGAAAAGGGGCTGTGGAACCAGCCGTCCTGCCTCAACAACGTCGAGACGTGGGCCAATGTGCCGCTGATCGTCAACAAGGGGATCGAGTGGTACACGTCGATCGGGACCGGCGACGTGACGACCGACCCGTGGGGCGGCAGCAAGGGGACGAAGGTCTTCTCGCTGGTCGGCAAGATCAACAACACGGGGCTCGTCGAGGTCCCGATGGGGATCACGCTGCGAGAGATCATCTTCGACATCGGCGGCGGCATCCCGAAGGGCCGCAAGTTCAAGGCCGTCCAGACCGGCGGACCGTCCGGCGGCTGCATCCCGGAGTCGCTCCTCGACATGCCCGTCGACTTCGACGAACTCACCCGCGTCGGCGCCATGATGGGGTCCGGCGGCATGATCGTCATGGACAACCGCACCTGCATGGTCGACGTGGCCGCCTACTTCATCAAGTTCCTGCAAGAGGAGTCGTGCGGCAAGTGCGTCCCGTGCCGCGAGGGCCTGCGGCAGATGGGCGAGATCCTGAACCGCGTCTGCCGGGGCAAGGGCGTCAAGGGCGACATCGAGCTGCTCGAAGAACTGTCCCAGACGGTCCTCTCCGCCTCGCTCTGCGCGCTTGGAGGCTCCGCCCCGAATCCGGTCCTCACGACGATCCGCTACTTCCGCGACGAATACGAGGCGCACATCAAGCAGCGCACGTGCCCCGCCGGCGCCTGCAAGGAGCTGGTGAGCTACTCGATCGACGCCGCGAAGTGCACCGGCTGCCAGGTCTGCGTCCGCAACTGCCCGCAGGACTGCATCGCCGGCAAGAAGAAGGAGCCGCACGTCATCGACATGGCGAAGTGCGTCAAGTGCGGCTCCTGCGAGGAAGTCTGCAAGTTCGACGCCGTGGTGGTGCGGTAGGCGGCGCCCCGGCCGGGCGGCCGACCGCGGGAGGTATGAAGATGGTGACGGTCAAAATCGACGGCAAGGAAACCCGGGTCCCCGAGAACGCGACGGTCGTGGAAGCGGCCGCGAGCGTGGGGATCAAGATCCCCACGCTGTGCCACCACCCCGAGATCGAGCCGTACGGCGTCTGCCGCGTCTGCACGGTCGAGATGCGGAGGGGGAAGCGCACGCGCTACGTCACCGCCTGCAACTTCCCGCTCAAGGCCGGCACCGAGATCCTCACCAACTCCGAGCCGGTCCGCCGGATCAGGGCGATGCTGCTGGAGCTGCTGGTCGCCCAGGCCCCCAAGGCCAAGGACGTCGTCGCGCTCGCGAAGGAGTACGGCGTCGAGAAGACCCGCTTCACGGTCGCCAACCCGGACAACGACTGCCACCTCTGCGGCCTCTGCGTCCGCACCTGCGCCGAGATCGTCGGCGCCAACGCCATCGGCTTCGCCGGGCGCGGCGTCACCCGCGAGGTCCGCACCCCGATCACGCTCGACCCCGAACTCTGCATCGGCTGCGGCGCCTGCACCTACGTCTGCCCGACCGGCCACATCCAGATGGAGCGGATTGCAACCGAGTATTTCCGCAAGTTCGAGGCTTCCGGCCGCCAGTGCCGCTACGCCAGGCTCGGCGTCGTCTCGCACCTCAACTGTCCCAACAACTTCGAGTGCTACCGTTGCGAGATCGACCAGCGGATGGAGGACACGTTCGGGACGCACCCGGCCTTCGTCGTCAAGCCGGCGCGCCGCACGCAGCCGCAGATGGTGGACCGCTTCCTGTGGGCCCCGGACAGGGCGTACCACCCGGGCCACGTCTGGGTGAAGCAGGTCGGCGACGTCGCGTTGATCGGGTTCGACGACTTCGCCCGCCGCCTCGTCGGTTCCGTCCAGGACGTGCGGGCCGCCCGCAAGGGCGACACGCTCGCCCCCGGCGCCGCGGCCTGGGAGGTCGCTTGCGGACCGAAGCGCGCCCGCCTGGTCGCCCCGATCGGCGGCCAGGTCGTCGACACGAATCCGATCCTGGCCGACGATCCGGGCCTCGCCTGCCGCGACCCGTATTCGCGCGGCTGGTTTCTGGCGATCAAGCCTGCGAACATCGAGCAGGACATCGCCAAGTTGATGAAGGACGAGGCCGCCAAGGCCTGGCTGCGCGCCGATTCCGAGCGCCTCGTACGCAAGCTCGGCGTCGATCTCGGCGTAACGCTGACCGACGGCGGCGAGATCGTCGCCGACCTGCCGGCCAGACTCTCCGACCGCGACTGGACCGCCCTCGTCAAGACCTTCCTGCTGACGACGACCCCGTAGTCGGCTTCGTCGCAATGTAACCGTTCACCGGGGTTCCGGTTGCCACGCAGGAAGGTTGCCCGGCCGTGGGGGGATCGGGTAGGACTGCGGGCGTCATGCGCCGCTCCGTTCACGGCCGCCGCGATGTCCCTGTCCGGGGCATGTCTGTCGGAACCCGATGACCGCATCGCAGGCGCGCGTCCTGATCGTCGACGATGAGACCATCGTCCGGGAGTCGCTCGGGGACTACCTCCGCGAACACGGGTACTCCGTCGATCTGGCCGCCGACGGGCCGACGGCGGTCGAGATGGTGGCGCGGGGCGCCTACCACATGGTCGTCCTCGACATCCGGATGCCGGGGATGGACGGCATCGAGACGCTGCGGGAGATCAAGGCCCGCCGTCCCGACCTGCCGGTGCTGATGATCACCGCCTACGCGGACGTGTCGACCGCCGTCGCCTCGATGAAGGCCGGCGCCTACGACTACGTGCTCAAGCCGTTCGATCCCGACGAGCTGGCGATGTCGGTGCGCAACGTCGTCACGCACCAGAACCTGCTCCGGGAGAACCTGGCCCTGCGGCGGAAGCTGGAGGAGCGCGAGCGGTTCGACGAGATGATCGGCCGGGCGCCCCTGATGCGGGCCGTCTTCGACACGATCTCGGCGGTCGCCGACACGAACGTCACGGTGCTGATTCGCGGGGAGAGCGGCACCGGCAAGGAGATGGTGGCGCGGACGATCCACACGCGTTCGAACAGGGCGTCGGGGCCGTTCATCGCGATCAACTGCGGGGCGCTGCCGGAGACCCTGATCGAGTCGGAACTGTTCGGGCACGAGCGCGGCGCGTTCACCGGCGCCGTGGCCCGCCGCAAGGGCAGGTTCGAACTGGCCAACGGGGGAACGCTGCTGCTGGACGAGATCGGCGAGATGGCCCCGAAGATGCAGGTCGAGCTGCTCCGCGTCATAGAGACCAGGCAGTTCGTCCGCGTCGGCGGGACCGAGACCGTCTCGTCCGACGTGCGAATCGTAGCCGCCACGAACCGCGACCTGCTCGCGGACGTCAAGGCCGGCAGGTTCCGCGAGGACCTGTACTACCGGCTGAACGTCGTGACCGTCCTCTTGCCGCCGCTGCGCGATCGCCGCGAGGACATCCCGCTCCTGGCCGAGCACTTCCTCCGGCACCACGCCAAGGAGATGGGCCGGCCCGCGCGGGCGTTCTCCCCCGATGCGCTGGCGTTGCTCCTCGCCTACGACTGGCCGGGCAACGTCCGCGAGTTGGCCAACGCCGTCGAGCGCGCCGTTGCCATCGGCAAGACCGAGTTGGTCTCGCCGGCCGACCTGTCGATCGATGCGCCCGAGGAGGTCGTGGCCGGCACGGGCAAGACGCTGCGCGAGATCGAGCGGCGCCAGGTCGCGGCAATCCTGGACGAGTGCGGCTGGAACATCACCCGCGCCGCCGAGACGCTCGGCATAGACCGCGTCACCCTCTACAACAAGATGAGGCGCTACGGCATCCAGCGGCCGGAGCCGCAGTAGCGGAACGCCGTCGCGCGGCTTGACATCATCGGGCCGGCGGGTATGGTCGGCTCGCCCATCCGGAGGGGGAAAAAGGAGCGGACGATGAACGGGAAGGACAAGTACGAGAAGCTGTTCAGGGGCCGGGACCCGGCCGAGTTCGAGTTCAAGGAGATCCTCTACGAGAAGAAGGGCTGGGTCGCGACGATCACGCTCAACAGGCCGCAGCGGTACAACGCCTACACCGGCACCGAACTGGCCGAGATCTGCGACGCCCTCCACGACATCCTCGTCGACGACAAGATCGCCGTCGGCGTCATCACCGGCGCCGGCGACAAGGCGTTCTGCACCGGCGGCGACGCCGGAACCTACTCGACGGTCTACCCCGAGCGGCCGCACGAGTTCTACATGTGGTGGGAGTACTACGAGCGGATGCTCTACCTGATCCGGACGTGCGGCAAGCCGGTCGTCGCCCGGATCAACGGCGTCGTCGCCGGCGGCGGGAACGAGATCAACCTGGCCTGCGACATCTCCATCGCCGCGGAGCACTCCAGGTTCATCCAGCCGGGCACCAGGACCGGCAGCGTCTCCGCCGGCGGCGCCACCCAGTGGCTCCCCCTCGTCATCGGCGACAAGCGCGCCCGCTGGATGGTGATGGTCGGCGACGAGATCGACGCCAAGACCGCGCTCCAGTGGGGCCTCGTCAACGAGGTCGTCCCCTACGACAAGCTCGATGCGGCCGTCGACGGCGTCTGCAACAAGCTGATCGACAAGTTCCCCGACTGCATGCGGTACACCAAGGTCCAGTGCAACTTCTGGAGCGACATGGCCTGGGGGACGTTCCAGCACGCCCGCGACTGGCTGTCGATCCACTACGCCACCGCCGAGCCGATCGAAGGCTTCAGCGCGTTCCTCGAGAAGCGCAAGGTCGACTACAGGGCGATGCGCGGCAAGTCGAGCGCCGGCAAGAGCCACACGTACACCTACGGGCCACCGATGAAGGCATGTTCCGGCTGCGGCGCGAAGTACCTGCCCGAGGAGTTCAAGTTCTGCGGCCTGTGCGGAACCCCGACCCCGTGAGCGCGCCGGAGCCCAGAGTCCTGGGCTTCTTCAAGGAGGCCGACGGGCCCGAGGAGATGACCGCGCCGCTCAAGGCCGACGGCGAGGCCCTCTACGTCGAGGTCACGTCCGGCTTCCGCAACCGCGTGGAACTCGTCGTCGGCAACGTCGTGAAGGCCGTCGTCGAGGACGTGGCCCGGGGCGGGTCCGGCCCCGCACGCCCGATCGGCGGCGCGGCGGCCTGCGAGGTGGTCGGCTACTGGAACGAACTGCACCTGCCGCCCGAACTGACGCTCGCCCACGGGCTGCGGCCCGGCGACGTCGTGAGGCTGACGCTGCACAGCGTCGTCCAGCACGGCGTCGAAAGGCCCGTGTAGACCGGGCTCGGGCAGGGCTCCCAGATGGCCGTGAACAGATACCTGTGCCGTAGCCGTTCACGGCGTCGGCCACAGCCTCTCGGAGAAGGAGTGGCCGGCCGCCGCGGGCTGCGCCCGAGGCGGCCGGGCGGTCCCACCCGGTGAACAGATACCTGCGCCGGACCGAGTTCATCCGGAGCGACGCGCCGGCGATCGCGGGCCTCGCGCGACGCCTGAGGCGCGGCGCCGACCGCGAGACGGCGGTGGCGCTGTTCGAGTGGGTCCGGGACAACATCAGGTACGACCCCTACGACGCAGCGGACGGTCGCAGGTCATACCGCGCGACCGCGGTGCTGCGCCGGCGGCACGGCTACTGCGTGCAGAAGGCCGTGCTGCTGGCCGCGCTGGCGCGCGCGGCCGGCATACCGTCGCGCCTGGGTTTCGCCGACGTGCGCAACCACCAGGCTCCTCCGCGGCTGCGGGCGATCATGGGAACCGACCTGTTCGTGTTCCACGGCTACGTCGAGTTCCGCCTGGGGCGGCGCTGGGTGAAGGCGACGCCGGCGTTCGATCCGGCCACGTCGAGCAGGATCGGCGTGCTCCCCGTCGAACTGGACGGGACGCACGACGCGATGCTCCACCCGGTCGATCCGGCCGGGCAGCCGTTCATCGAGTACGTGCGCGACCGCGGCTCGCACGACGACCTTCCGTTCGATGAGATCCGCGCGGCGCTGCTCGCGGCCTACGGACCGCTGCCGCGCCGGCGCCGGCCTACTCCTCCTCCACCGGAGGGGGCGGCGGTGGCGCGGGCGGGACGGGCGGCGCGGCGAGCACCTTGAGGCTCGCGCACGCCTCCGCCAGCACGCCGCCGTAGGTCGGCGCCGTCTCGAACGCCGCGACGTACTCGCATGCGACGTAGGCCGGCCACGCATCGTCGAAGACCAGCACTCCGCCGGCGATGAACGGCTCGTCGAGGATCCCCTCCCCTTTCGGCACCGAGACCTCGTACTCGTAGCGGCCGTCGGCGACCTTGCGGTTGTACCGGACCTGGGCCTTGATCGTCCGTCCGTCGGACGTCTCGCGGTCCATGCCCGATGCGGCGGCGAGTACGATGCGATCGGCCCGGGCGATCCACCCGCCGGCGCCGCACCGTCCGTCACACGCCGTACCGACGGTCAACATGTTGCCCCTGGCGCCCTCCCCTTTCGGCCGAAACGTCCCGTGCGTCTCGGCCTCGAAATCGTCCGGGACGGACAGGGTCATCTTCCAGCCGTCGATCTCGACGGATCTCTCCACCAGTGCCGGCGGGGGAGGAGGAGGGGGCGGCGCCCGGTCTTCCGGGACCGCGACGGCGTCCGCGCCCGGTCTGCTCTTCGCGCAGCCCGCGACGGCGGCGCACGCGATGAGCGCGGCGACGGCCGCGCATCGAGTCGTTGTCGGCGTTCGCATCATCCGTTTCCTCCTTGTCGCCCGCTACTACAGGCCCGGATCGGCATTCGAGTCAACCCCGGCCGAGTGACCGCTTGGTCGAGGCGGGCGTAGATGTGGCCCTCAAGAAGGTCGGCCCGGGCCCGCAACCTGTCGTGGCAACCGGCGCTGAGCCTGGCCGCGTGGTGGTACGCGGACACGGCGGCAAGCACGGCGTCAAGGGCGTCGCCACCGCGGTCCCCGATCACCACGTCGACCAAGGCCGGGGCCATGGAAACGCCCCACTCGTTCCCGGCCACCTCGACGAGGTGTCCCCTCCGTTCGGCATGGGCGCGGCACCGGCCTTTGTAGCCCCTGGACTCCTCGCGAGCGGTTGCCAGCGTCGCGGCGGGGCAGATCTCCACCAGGCGCACATCGCCCTGGTCGCGTTGGTCCCATGGCAGAACCGCAACTCGGTCTTTGGCGATGAGGCGTCGCAGTAGGCGAACCCCGTGGTAGGTCTGTCTGAACAGCCGGAGGTTCCACGCCGACATGGGCGCGCCTGCGGCCTGGTCGGTCCTCCGCTTGCCCTCCTTGGCTCCCGTGGCCTCCATCGACGCCGCCGTGCAGGTTCGGGCGAACGTCGCCGCGTCCGGGAACAAGGTCTCCCAGGACGAGACGAGGGCGCGCCACTTCCTGTGGCCGAGGTGCTCCGCGACCTTGCGCGTGATCGAGAACGGGAAGTCGATGCCGATCCAGCGCTCGCCGGGCGGCTCGACAATCGCCGACTGCACGTAGACCAGCAGGTCCTCGACGGCGCAGCCTGTCTTGTCGGCGACGCGGTGTAGGTCGAGCACACGGAGTTCCCGACCGGCTCCCTCGGCGCGGCACACCCATGCGCGGCGACCCGCGTCGCGCGCCCCGCTCCAATCGATTCCGACGACCTCGACCACGTCACGCAAGCTGTCCTCTCCTCGGCCACCGGCAATCGTCGGGGAGGCTTGATGACTCGTCCCTCCTCCGGCAGCAGGGTTTCCCGCCTACGGCGTGCGCCTACCGCAGGCCGCACCCGACCGCGTAGCACGGGTACCCCCCGGTCGGGCAGCCGTCACCCACCAGGGCTCGGCTCCATCCGCTGGCGACCCAGGGGCCGGTGCCGCTGGGCAGCCAGTCCTCCCCCGGCACGAAGTGGACACGGTAGAGGTTCCCGCTGCGCTCGCAGCAGTTGCAGGAGCGCTCCCCGTAGCTGCACGACGTGCCGCCCTCGTTCAACACGTGGCACTCCCAGGGATCGTCGGGGGCGAGATCGATGGCGTGCAGGGGATCGAACGGGCCGTTCTCCAGGTACAGATGGAGCCAGACGCTGCAGGAGTTCACGTCGCTCGGGCAATCACGGGAGTCTCCCGAGCAGGTCTCCTGCGGATCGCAGCCGGCCGTCGATGGCCGGCAGACGACTCCGGCGGGCGCGAACCCGTCCGCCGGGCAGACGTCGGCGACGCCGTCGCACGCCTCCGCCACGTCGCAGGGGGCGAGTTGCGCCCGGCACACCGTCCCCGCGGGGAGTCCCCCGCACGTCCCGGGGCGGATGCCGGCGAACGGCAGGATGTCGAACCGCGGCTGGTTGGTCCTCGCGGTGATCCAGTTGGTCGGGTACCCGTAGGATCCGTGCCGCGCCACCGCGGCGCGGTAGCCCCGGTCGGCCAGCGGCGTCACCCGCCGCGTGCCGTTCGCGTCGATGTTCGTGAAGACCCGCAGCAGGCCGGCCTCCTTGTCCCACGAGATGCTCTCCTCGCGGGAGTCGCCCACGTAGTCGGCGAGCCGGCCGGGCACGCACCCCGGCGGGGCCGCCGGGCCGCAGTTGGCGAAGACGATCTCCTTGATCCCGTCCCCCGCCACCCAGTCCATCGGCGCGTCGTACTGCAGTTCGACGGTGATCTCGGACGTGATCTCGCCTCCCCGGGCGTCGTAGACCCGCGTTCGCAGGCCCAACCACTCGGGCGGCATGCCGGCGTGGCTGCTGTACTCGTCCTCGTCCTCCTCCATGAGGGCGCACTCCAGGCCCGGGTGCGCCGCCGTCAGATCCGAGCACCAGCCCTTGTCCCAGCCGTCCACGTACTCCGCCCGGACGCGCCACAACTCGGCGGGACCGCCCCCCGACAGGCTGTTGAGGCTCCCGTTCGGGCCGCTGCCGACGAACAGCTCCGGTCCCGGGGTATCGAGGTCGATGTCCGCCGGGAAGCAGACGTCGGAATGGTCCGGGAAGATCACCCAGTACCCGCTCCAGTCGCCGTAGAGCACCGACCCGCACGGCATCACCTCGTCCAGGCCGTCGCCGTCGAGATCGGCGATGGGCAGGCCGTGGGTCCCCATCGCCACGATCCACGGATGGTCGGGATCCCACCCATCCGTCGGAATCCTCATCTCGCGCCGCGCGACGAGCCCGGACGAGGCATCGTACGTGAAGGCGCCGAACACCGAGGCCATCCCCGTCTGGGTCACAATGAAGGGGTCCGGGCTCCCGTCGCCGTCGGTGTCCTCAAGGTAGGCCGCCGCCAGCGTGCCGAAGTACGGACCGGCATCGAGCCAGGGAATCGACGCGATCACCCCGCCTCCGGCCGGATCGAGGACGCTCAGGTCGCCGGCGGACCCCGTTCGGGTGACGATCTCCGCCCGCGCGTCGCCGTCGAGATCCCAGAGGACCACGGAGTTGTTCCCGCTCGTGAAGCCGGTCGAGACCCGCCACATCGAGATCCACGCGCCGTCCTCGCTGAGCACCGCCTCGATGAAGTACGGGGAGAGCATGAACTCCGGGTTGCCCACCACCCGGTACGTGCTCATCAGGACGAAATCGAAGACCCCGTCCCCGTTGATGTCGCCCACCCCGACGCCGTCGGTCCACCAAGCCGCGTCCAGCGTGTCGGGGGGATCAAACCCGCTGAGCAGGGCCATGTCGATGCTGTTCCGCGAGGCGCCCGCCGTGACCCGGGCGATGTTGGAGTCCGGACCATCGATGCCCCCTGCCGTCACGGCCCGCACGAGGTAGTAGTACGTGCTGCCGCCAGCGGCCGTGACGTCGAGGTAGTCGGTCGTGCGGCCGACGGGATCGGCGCTCACCCTGGTGTAGGGTCCGGCCGGGGAGTCGCTCCGGTACACGTCGAAGCCGACGTCGGGATCGTCCCAGGGAAGCAGACGCCAGCCGAGGTATGCATGGCCGTCCTTGGGGAGGGCGATCAGGCCCCGGCCGAGGACCTCCCACGACCGCCCGGCAGTCCCGGCGGGCTGGCAGACACCCGCGATGCACACCCCGCTCGTGCAGTCCGCCGCGTCCCTGCAGCGACGGCCGGGGCCGCAGGCGGAACACGGGCCGCCGCAGTCCACGTCGATCTCCCCGCAGTCGGTCACGCGGTTCGAGCAGTGGTCTTCGCAGTCGCCGCCGCCCTCGTCCGCTCCGGAGCCATCCCGGCCCTCGTCTCCACTCCCGTCGTCGTCGAGGGGCATATCGGCGTCGCCGGGCGTCTCCGTCGAGTCTCGTCCGTCCCCGGCGCCGGCCTCCGCGGACCAGTCGTGCCCGCAGCCCGCGACCAGGAGGACCGCCAGCGGCGACGTCGCGCCAAGTCGTCCGACCGTCCACCCTCGCATGTTCCACCTCCGGTACGACGCGCAGCATGAGCCAAGGACGTCCAAGCCGACTTCGCGCCGAGCTCCGCATTCCGCTCCGCTCCCGCGATCCGGGTCGCCGGCCGCTTTTCGTTGCATCAGCGAACGGGATGTAGCGCGTTTTCCGCGAT
>CAMTWF010000166.1:0-3245 GCA_947085355.1 uncultured delta proteobacterium | reverse complement strand
CGTTTGTGCTGTTGGCCAAGCCGGCATGCGGGGCGCCGCCGGCGGAAAGCGCCGATGCAACCTCGGACTACCCCGAGATCTTCCCGTTGCGCACCGGCCGCATCGCCGCCGAAGCCGACGCCCCACGAATCGCTACGCCGTCTCCCCGACGGCCGTGCATCCCCGGGCGGGCGAGACGCCCGCGGTCCCAGGGTCGGGCGCGGCGCCACGAGGTGGAACATGCCTGGCCCCCCCTCGGGCGATCCGCCGCCAAACGTGGACACCAAAATTCGGTGCACCCCTGGCGGCCTTGCGTCCACACATCATCGTGTGCAGCATGTCGAGTGTAGAGGGGAAGCATGGCGACGAACCTGGCGATCGACGACTCCCTCATCGAGGACGCGCGACGGATCGGCGGCCACAAGACGACGATCGGAATCCCGCACGCCTTCCGGAGAGTTCCCCACCCCTCGCTACCGCTCGGGGTTATGGTGCGGAGGATCGCCCACACCGCGGCGTGGAAGGAGATCCGCCGTGGTTGTCCCCCCTTCATAGCCCCGACCGGTAGGGAGGGGCCATGAAAGCGGGAGGGCGAACGGTTACGAGACCCTCACGAAACGACCCGGAACACGTCCTCGTCGGTGAGCAGACCGCGCGCCTCGGCAAAGGGCGCCGTACGGGCCCTCAGTCTCTCGAAGCGGTACAGGCCGAGCTGCCGGCGGAGGGCCTCGCGCACGATCTCGCTGCGGGTTCGCCGCAACCGGCGGGCCGTCTCGTCCAGCAGCCGGCCCAACTCCTTGTCCATCCGAATGGTGATCAGATCCCTCACGCATCACACCATAGGCCGTACGGCGCCGTGCGGTCAATCGCCGCTCCCGCCCCTGCCTGCGTGAACTTGCCACCCTTGCCGGCCGGCGCCTAGACTCGCGGCGTGCGTCGGATCGTCGAGTGGGTCGTGCTGGCGGCTGGATTCGCGCTCGCCGGCGCCGCCGCGGCCGTCGTGGCGCGGCCGGCCGGGGCGTCCGGGGACGCCGCGGAATCGGCGATCGCGCCCGGCGGAGTCGCGGAGGGCGGCGCGGAACCGGCCTTCGACGCGAGCGGCCTGCCGGCGATCGTCCTCAACGGCCGCCGCATCGATCCCGCGGCGCCGATCCGTCCGCAGGTGCTGGATGCGGCCCGGGCGTACCTGAGCGCCCCGATCGATCTGCGGGCGGCCGGCGAGACTCGGACATTCACTCGCGCGCAGCTCGGCGCGACCGTGCCGGTGGGTCGCATCGTCGAGGAGATCGAGCGGGCGCTGCGGTTCCGCACTGCGCTGCGCCGCATCCTGGAGCGCGCCGGGGGCGAGCACGCGCTGCCGGTGCTCGTGGACGTCGACGACCGGCCGGCGCTGGGACGCCTCCTCGCCTTCAAGAACATGTTCGACCGGGAGCCGACGCCGGCGAAGTACGACTTCGGCGCCGGCCGGGTTCGCCCCGAGGAACCCGGCCGCCGGCTGTCGCTGCACGAGGCGCTGGCCGCGCTGCACGACGCGTTCGAGGCCGGCGCGTCGCAACTCGACCTGCGGGTGGAGCGGATCGAGCCGGGCCTGCGGCTCCGGGACGTCTCCGGCGCCGACTTCTCCGCGCTTCTGGGGTGGTACGAGACGCCCTACGCGCGCATCCCGGAGAAGGAGACGCGCAACTTCAACCTCCAGCACGCCGCGTCGTTCGTCGACGGGACGATCGTGATGCCCGGGGAGGCGCTGGACTTCAACGCCGTGGTGGGCGAGCGGACCGAGGTGCGCGGGTTCAAGGTGGCGCCGGTGATCGCCGAGGGGGAGCTGATCGACGGCATCGGCGGCGGCACGTGCCAGATCGCCAGCACCGTCTTCGCCGCCTCGTTCTTCGCCGGCCTGGACCTGGTCCGCCGCCGTCCCCACTCGCGCCCATCGTCGTACGTGCTCCTCGGCCTCGACGCCACCGTCGTCTATCCGTCAGTCAACCTGGAGGTGCGCAACCCGTTCGACTTCCCGATCGCGTTCCGCGTCCGCGCGGCCGAGGGCAAGGTGCGCGTCGAGGTGCGCGGGGCCAGGCGCGTCTACGACGTGACGTTCATCCGCGACGTGTACCAGGTGCAGCCGTTCCAGACGCAGACGATCGACGTGCCCGAGTGGCCCGCCGGGATCGAGGTGGTGTCCCAACGCGGCATCAACGGCTACAGGATGCGCCGGCACAGGATCCTCTGCGAGCGCGCCGCGTGCGTGCGCGAGTCCGCCGAGAGCCACTACCCGCCGACGACGCACATCGTGCGCCGCGGCACGAACCCGTCGCTCTCGATGGACGGTTTCCCGCTGCCCGCCGGAGATACCTCGCAGCCGTACTCGGCGGACAGGCACATGATGGTCGTCCAGAGCGCGACGGAGACGAGGATCCTGCGGAAGCCGTAGCGGTAACCGTTCACCCCCATGCGTGCCAACCCGCTCCCGCTCCCGTTGCCGGGCGAGGAGGCTAGACGCTATGCGCTATGCGCTATGCGCTATGTCCTATGTCCTATGTCCTATGTCCTACCGGAGGGCGTTCCCGCGCCGGCGGCTCGCCGTCGCGCGGTCTCGGCGACGGATCGGGGAGGATGTACGGTTCGGCGTTCCAGACGCCGCACTGCGAGTGATTGCGATGAAAGGCCCAGCGCATGTAGAACCTGCCGTCGCCCGAGAGCAGGGCCGCGGTCGGGGACGGGTACGGCTCGCCCTGGTGCACGGCGTCGATGGCCGCGACGTCGAACACGAGGTTGCCGCTGTGCCGGACGATGGTCACCTTGTGGATCGTCCCGTCCCCGTTGACGACGATCTCGAGCTTCACCCACAGCGTCATGTCGTTGAGCGCGTGCGTGTCGGGGAACCTGGTGAGCGTCACGAGGAATCCGTCGCCCCAATGCCGGTGGAGCTTGCGGTGGAAGGCGGTGAGGTACTCGGCGAAGGGGTGGTACAGCGTGTCGAGCGCCGTCTGGTTGCCCTGGCGCACGTCGGGCGTGAAGTTCTCGAGTTGAGCGAAGGCGCGGTCGGCGCGATCGATCGCGCCGCCGAGTCGCCGTCGCTGCCGCCGGCGATCCAGGAAAGCGGATCGCTCCCTGTCGGCCTGCTCGCCGAACAGCTCCTCGAAGAGCTGCCAGTCGAGCGTCGGCGAGTCGCCGGGGCGCATCGTCGCGTCGATCGAGCCGCCGCGGCCGGCCGGGCCGGTGCTCCCGGCGCCGGCCCGTGCGGCCGTGGCCGGGCGCGGGGATCCCGG
>CAMTWF010000165.1:0-7054 GCA_947085355.1 uncultured delta proteobacterium | reverse complement strand
AGGGCCGGGCGTGGCACCGCGAGGTGGAACATGCCGGGGCCACCCCCACAAAACGCGAATGCACCCAATCCGCCCCGATTCGCCGTCCTCCCTAGCACGCAAGTCGGGCCGTCACGAGCAGCAGGACGACGAGCGACGCCGCCGCGCCGGCCATCACCGCCCCGCGGGCGATCAGCGAGCGATCGATCGAGGCCAGGGCGGCGTCGTGCAGCAGCTTGGCCCTGCCGGCCGATTCGGCCGCGGCGCCGAGCGCCCGGAGGTGGCGGGCGGCCTCGGAGTCCGCGGGTATGAGGCCGCGTTCGAGCGCCTGGGAAGCTATGCGGGCGGCGCCGGCGCGGAGCGCATCCTCGTGGCGCTGCTTCTCGGCCCAGACGCGGCGCCGCACGGGATCCGATGCGATCGCCGATCGGCGCGCCGCGACCCCCGCGTCCAGGTCGGCGATCTCCGCGCGCAACCGGCCGGCCTCGGTTCGGATGTGGGCCGCCTCTCCCTCCGCGCTTGCCGCGTCGGCCGCCGCGCGGGCGTGGGCCTCCTCCATCTCGGCCCGGCGCGCCGCGTGGGGCGAACCGGGGGCGATCTGCCCGCCCGCGAGACGTTCCAGGTTGCGGATCTCGATCTCCGCCCGTCTGACGCGGGCGTGAAGCCTTTCGAGGGCCTCCTCCCTTCGGTGCAGTTCGCCCTCCAGCGCCGCCGCGCGCGCGTCGAGCGACACCTTGCGGGCCGCGGCTTCCGCGGCTTCCTTTTCCAGGGCGGCATCATCATCCCGGAAGCGGGCGAGGTCGGCGACGTGCGAGACCCGGAAGCCGTCCAGGTCGGCGCGCGCCTTCATGGCGCTCTCGATCGCCGGCCGCATCTCCTCCAGGTTGGCCACCTCGCGGGCGTGCTCGCGCCCCCAGGCCGCCAGGGCATCCAGGTTCGCCGCCGCGGCGCGTTCCGCCTCCAGGGCCGCCGCGGCCGCCGCGGTGCGCAGGGCCGGCAACCGCCGGATCGCTCGCCATGCGTACAGCGGCATCTCCAGCGGCCGCCGCGGCCTCCGTACGCCCGCGACACGCTCCACCTCGGCCGGGTCCAACTCCCCCTCGGGCGGGACAGGCGCGGCGAGTCCGGCCGACGGCAACGGGGCGCGCACCGGGGCAACCACCCGAGCGGCCCTGGGATCGAACGCCAGGGCCACTTCGGGGGCGTCCACGGGCGATTCCATCCCGGACGGCGCCGCCGGCGCGGGGGCGCGCATCGTGGCATCCGTGCCGATCGACCGGAGGGCGGTCGGCGCACTGCCGGCCTCCTCGAAGGCGCGCCGGCAGTGGGGACACGACCCGACGAGCGCCCGGACCGGCCTCTCGCAGAACGGGCAGTACAGCATCGGCTCCTACATACCAGAACTCCCCCCGGGACCGAAGGGGATGGGGCCGCGCCGGTAAAAACAGCATCGCCGCCGAAAAAGGGTTGACAGGCCCCCGTGACTTCGGGTTAGGGTCACCGTCGGCTTCGTGCGGCGGGGCGACCGGCGCACTTGACAGCAAGGCGAACAGGAGGTTGAGAGACATGAGTGGTTTCATTCGGACTATCATCGGTTTCGGCGCCGGCTTGGCGGTTTTCGCGGGTTGCGGTCCGGACTATCCGAACTGCGACGACGACGAGGACTGCCGGCCAGGGGAGTTCTGCGTGAACAACCTGTGCGTCAAGTGCCGCAACAGCGCGGACTGTCGGGTGGACCAGGAGTGCCGCGACGGCGCCTGCCGGGACATCCCCGGCTACTGCGACGCGCAGCGGCCCTGCCCGATGGGGCAGGTCTGCCGCGACAACAGGTGCTCGCCGTGCGTCTCCGACGAGGAGTGCGGGCCCGGCATGCGGTGCGAAAACGGGCGCTGCGTGAATCTCCCGCAGTGCGATGAAACCCGCCCGTGCCCGGCGGGCGAGGAGTGCGTGGGCGGCTACTGCCGGCCGATTCCGCCGCCGCCCGAGTGCCAGTTCACTTCCGTGTTCTTCGACTTCGACAAGGACGCCGTCCGCAGGGATCAGCGGCAGACGCTCCAGACGAACCGGACTTGCATGGACGAGCACCGCCGCGCGGTCACGCTGACGGGCTTCTGCGACGAGCGCGGCACCGAGGAGTACAACATGGCGCTCGGCCAGCGCCGCTCCGACGCCGTGCGCCGCTACCTGGTCAACCTCGGCGTCCAGAGCAGCATGATCGGCGGGACCAGGTCGCGCGGCAAAGTCGAGGCGAGGCGCTGCTACGACGAAGGGTGCTGGCAGCAGGATCGCCGCGTCGACCTCCGCGACTAGTCCTTCGTTCCGTGCCTTCCCGTCCCCGCTTCTCCGGGCCGTGGTCCGTCATGGTCCCGGCTGCCGTCGCGGCGGCCCTCCCGGGCTGCTTCTGGTTCACGTCGGCGCGCGCCGGTCAGGAGATGCGAGCGGACATCGACTCGCTCCGGCTCGACGTCGACACGATGCGCGAGAGCCTGGACGTCGAGCGCGCTCGGTTCGCGGACATGGTCGCCGAGGCGCGCATCCACGTGGAACAGCTCGAGGCGGTGCTGAGGCGCACGACCGATGTCCTGACGCGGAACAGCGCCGACTTCGGCGCCGACTTCGCCATCCTGCGCGACGACGTGAGGGCGCTCGGGGGCCGCCTGGCCGAACTGCTTGTCGCCGTGCGCTCGGCGGAGGCGGCCTCGACCACGCAGACCCGCAGGCTGGACAGGCTCGAACGGACGGCCGGGCTGGATCCGGAGATCGACTCGGCCGAGGCGCCCGCCACGCCGGACGATCTGTTCGCCAAGGCGGAGGATCTGCTGGCCGCCGGGAACCACGCAGTCGCGCGATCCTACTACCGGCTGTTCCTGTCGAGGTATCCCAACCACGAGAAGGCGATCGAGGCGCGGATCCAGATCGGCGTCGCGTTCTCCGAGGAGGGCCGCCACGCCGACGCGGCGGGCGCGCTCTCGGAGATCGCCCAGCGTCACCCCGACGCGCCCGGCGGCGACCGCGTCTACTACTACACGGCCGCCTCGCTCTTCGCGCTCGGCCGCTGCACCGAGGCGCAGACCCTCCTGCGCGCCATGCTCCGCAAGTACCCCAACTCGCCGCTCAAGACGCGCGCCGAGCAGCTCCAGCAGCAGATGCGCGCCGCACCGCAGTGCCGCCGGTGACGGCAGTGGTCAGTGGTCAGTGGTCAGTGGTCAGTGGCCAGTGGTCAGTGGTCAGTGGTCAGTGGTCAGTGGTCAGTGGTCAGTGGTCAGTGGTCAGCGGTTGGGGTGCTCGGTGCTCGGTGCTCGGCAAGTCAGATCGGCGCCCAAGAACTGACCACTGACCACTGACCACTGACCACTGACCCCTGCCCCCGGTTGAAGGCGGGCGCCGAACCTGCCTAGACTCCGGCCGCCATGTTCCCCGGATTCGCTCTGGCCGATTTTGACTGCTACCTGCCCGAGCGGGCTGGGAGCAACGTTTTCAACCGTCAGCGCCTGGAGGTCAAGCAGAAGCTGGAGGAGATCGTCCGGGCCGCCGAACCGGCTGCGCGGGCGGCGGGCTTGCCGGTGGACCTGGTCGCCACCGACCACACGCCGTCGGTGCGCAACTCCAGGCGCGTCGATTGCCAGTGGGTCGGGTTCGCGAGGACCGGAGGGGAGCGCGATCTCGTCGAGGAGGTGCTGCACGCAAGCCGCGACGTGACGGCGATCCTCGCCGAACCTGCGCCCGAGACGAGGCATGCCGTGCTGGGCATCGGCATCGACCTTGAAGGCGTCTCGTCGGCGGCGAGGGTTTGCTCCCGCGCGCTGGTCGATGCCGCCAACCTGCGCGGATTGCTCCGTGACCCCGACGGTCGGGATCGTTTCCTGGCGGCGTTGCGCGCCCTGCCCGACGGTTTCGCCGTCACCGCCGGCGGGGCGGCGCCCACGCCGGCAGGATCCATGGACGCCGCCGCCCTGGACTCCGCCCTCGGAACCTTCACGGAGCACGCCGATGCGTGGTTCGAAGTCGGCCGCCGCCTGGGGCGCGCCGATGCGGCCGCCGCCGGGTCGGGGCTGCTCGCCGCGGCACGAGAGTCGCTTGACGCGCTCGTGGGCGTCTACCGGCTCCTGGCATGGAGCCCGAACAACGACCGGATCGGCTTCGATGCGCTGATCGATCGCGTTCGGGCGGCGCGGGCGATCGAGGAGTCGGAGCACGAGCGGGAGGAACGGGCCTTCCGGGAACGCAGGGCCGAATCGGTTGCAGCGGCGCGCGAGCGCACGGATCGCATGGTGGCCGAGCGGGACGCGTCGAAGACCCGCCGCGGCACGCGCGAGGTCGCGCCGTCGATCCGCGCGCCGTTCGCCCGGCGGGACGAGCCCGCGCCGCGGGCGTCGGAACGGCCCGCGCCGCCCGACGCCGTACAACGGCCCGGTGCAGTCGAAGACGAGGCCGCCAGGCCGAAGCCGACGGGCAGGCCGGCAGGGCCCGCCGAACCCCGGCGGGAACCGCCCGCTCATCCACCTGCGCGGCCGAAGACGCCACCCGTGAAGCCGGCGGTGGAGAGCGCAGTGGAACGCCCCGCCTGGTCCCGCGGCGATCTCGTCAGGATCCTCGTCGGGCCGCTGCGTGGAAGGGTGGGCACGTTCTCCGAGGCCGACTCGCACGGCCACCTACGCGTGATGCTCGGCCTCCTGACCGCACGCCTCACGGCCGACGACATCGGGCCGCCGCTGCGGCGATAGCTTTGGGGTTTCGGGTTTCGGGTTTCGGGTTTCGGGTTTCGGGTTTCAATCTGCTCCAAACTCCAAACTCCCCGGCTATCTCCCCGCCTCGCGTGCCGGCTGGCGGACGCCGGGGGCGGCGGAGCCGGTTGGGGACTGCGCGGCAGGCGCGTCGGCGGGCGGGATGACGTAGGTCGCGCGGAACGTCGGCGGGTCGATCTCCAGGATGGTCCAGCGATCGCCGGGCGTCTCGGCCTCCACCGGCGCCTCGGCCTCCAGCAATCCGTTCCCGTCCGGATCGGAGAAGGAGCCGCGGTCCAGGCGGACGAAGAGCCGGATCTCCGAGTTCGGCAGCGACTCGACCGCGCTGCGGAGCCCCTCGATTCTCACCTTGGCGCGCCTGGCCTCCGCGCCGTACACGAGCGTCCCGCGCTCGTCCAGATCAGTGCCGCGGACGATCTCGACCGGAATCCCGGACCGCTCGGACACGACCCGATCCGGGGCCAGCGTGACGCGGACGCGCACGGTCTGCGGCACGACGCGCAGGTGCGGGAGATCGGGCACGGCGACCGCGACGACGCGATCGTACGTTCCCGCCGACCACCCGGACACGTCGATCGGCGCGGTCCCCAGCGTCCTGATCCGCTCCACGGAGGAGCGGGCGCCGGACACGGCCACGACCGAGGGATCGACGGTGGTGGCGGCGGCGTCGACGGCGAGGTCCGGCGCCGGGGAACCGATCTCCGGCACGACCGGCGCCGTCCCATCGGCCCGCTCCTCGAAGCGGAAGCGGATTGCCGGCGGCTCGATCCCAAGCACTCGCACGCCGTCCGGCAGGTCGAGCATCTCGCGCCCCATCCTGACCGTCCCGACGGCCGCGGCGTCGCGGATGCGGATCGACACCGGACCGACGTTGTCGGCGCGCAGGGCCGCCAGGACGCGAGCCGGTCCCCGGAGCGTCACCTCGACCTTCGGCGGCAGCGGCGAGACGCGGATCCGGTCCGGCATCGCCTCCTCGCCCGTCGTCATCACGTCGACCTGGAGCGCGCGATCGGCCGTCTCCTCCCGCTCGCGTGCGTAGAACAGGCCTAGTGCGACGACGAGGGCGAGGAACTTCAGCTCCACGTTGCGCGTGAAGAGGTCCCGCAGCAGGCCGCGGATCCTGGCGCGCATCAGCGGCCCTCCTGCGTTCCCGGCCCGGCGGCGGGGGCCTCGCCCGCGGCCGGGATTCTCGACGGCCGGATTGTCCGCTGCCCGGCGTGCGACGGCCGCTCGCGCGGCGGCGCCCCGCCGAGACCGAACAATCTCCCCAGCCGCCCGACCCGCGGCTCCGCGCGGCGGGCGAAGCGCGCAAGGAGGATCTCGCGCAGGTCGGCCGGCGTGACGCCCAGCGTGATCGCGCCCCCCTCGCAGAACGAGATCGCGCCGCGCTCCTCGGAGACGACGATGGCGATCGCGTCAGTCGTCTCCGTGATGCCGACCGCCGCGCGGTGGCGGGTGCCTAGATCCGCTTCGATGTCGCCCGAGGTGGCCGTCGGCAGGAACGCTCCGGCCCTCGCGATCCGCAGATCCTTGATGATCGCCGCGCCGTCGTGCAGCGGGTTGCGGAAGGCGGGAAGGAAGATCGCGTAGAGCAGTTCCTTGGAGACCATGGCGTCGAGCCTCGTGCCGCCCTGCACGTGCGGCTCGATCTCCGCCTCCCCCTCGAAGACGACGATGGCGCCCACGTGCTCGCGCGCCAGCCCCTCCACGGCCGCCACCACGTGCTCGATCGCCTCGACCTCCCGCAGCCGCGCCATGCGCCCCCACTTCGTCACGCCGGCCAAGGCCCTGCGGATGTCGTCCTGGAAGAGCACGATCATGAAGACGACCAGCGGGGAAAGCGTGGAGAACAGCGTGCTGAACATCCCGTGCAGCGTCCCGAGGCCGAACCGATCGGCCAGCACGAACGCCGTCCAGACGATGACGAAGCCGACGGCGACCCGCAGCGATCGGGTCCCGCGCACGATGAGGAGCAGCCAGTAGATGAGCGCCGCCACCGCCGCGATGTCGACGAACTGCCAGAGGATCCCGATCGGCGAGGCGCCACGGAACGGCTCGAGCAGGAACTCAAGCACGCGCCCCTCCTCTGCGCCGGGGGGCAGTCCGCCGCTTCGCGGCTTGACGCCCCCCGGACCCCCGCGGACCCTCGCGGCAAAGCCGCGAGGGTCCTTCATCCATCCCGGGGGGCAGTTCGGCGCTACGCGCCTCACGCCCCCCGGACCCCCGCGGACCCTCGCGGCAAAGCCGCGAGGGTCCTTCCTCCCGCGGCGACCCGGCATCGCGTATCGCGGCGGCCACCTGCACGGCGCGCCGCGCCTGCGCCACGTCGT
>CAMTWF010000164.1:0-9966 GCA_947085355.1 uncultured delta proteobacterium | reverse complement strand
GCCCTCGGGCCGCACCCATACAACCTCGACCCCGCCCGCTTCGGGCTCCGAACCGCCTCTTCCCTTGCCGGTCGCCAAGCCAGCCATCTCGAATGCGGGAGAATACCCGATTGCGTCGGCCGCGACACGATCCGCGGCAGGCGAGGGGTGCATCCACGATGCCGGTTTCGTGGTAGCGGATCACCCGTCCCGCCTGTCCAGCAGCCGCTCGATTACGGCGAGGTCCTCCCGGGTGTTCACGTCCGCAAGGGGGTCCGGCCCGCCCGCGGGATCGGCCGGAGGCAGGGGGATCATCGCGGCGCGGACGAGACGCAGGAGGTCGAGCGGTCTGGGGTCGCGGCCGCGGCGGGCGGGATCGGGCGACCCGTCGCGGAGCAGGCTGCGGGCCGTCTCCAGGCAGGCGCTCCGGCGAAACGCCGACGGGAACGGATGCAGGAAACCGTCGCGCTCGAACGCCGCCGCCGGAGCGACGAGCGTCGCATCGGCCAGGCCGGCCAGGAGCGGCACGTCCACGAGGGGTGCGTCCACGGTCGCTACGATGACGATGCCGTGCGTCGCTTCCTCCAGGGCCGCGTGGATCCCCGCCAGCGGTCCGCGGCCGGGGAAGCGGTCCGCGACCATGCGGGCGCCCGGGACGTCGCCGAAGCGGTCTGCGCGGTTCGCGACGACCAGCGTTTCGGCGAAGGCCGGGCCGAGCCTCTCGACGGCGCGCAGCAGCAGCGTCCGGCCTTGCAGGATCGCCAGCGTCTTGTCGGAGCCGAAGCGTTCGGATCGGCCGCCGGCGAGCACCGCGAGCGTCGCGTCCGGGATGAGCCGGCGGGGGTCGGGCGCCATGGCCGGGGATTGTAACTCGGTTCGCAGTTGTCGTATGGTCGCGCGCATGGAACACCCGGCACAGGCCGCCAGGCGGCATCTGATGGAAGCGTTGGAAGCCACGCAGACCGACCCGGCGTTCGAGCCGCAGCTCGGCCGCCTCACGTCGGCGCTCGCCAAGTCGCAGGGCCTCCTGTTCCAGGCCACCAAGGAGACCCCGGACAGCTTCGAGTGCGGCGGCATCCTGAAGGGCGCGATGGAGCACCTGGCGCAGGCGCTCCAGGTGATCCAGGACGTCCAGGGCGGCGGTCCGGCGGTGCAGGTGGCGGCCGGCTCCGTGGCCAAGGCGCTCGCGCTCCTGTATCCGCTCGTCCAGGACGCCAAGAAGCGGCTGGCCGAGGAGAGGGACAGGATCTCGAAGCTGCCGCCGGAAGAGCGCGCCTCGATGGCTCCGCCGACGCCGGCGGGGTTCGCCGGGGCGCAGGCTCCCGCCCGCACGATCAACTGGAACGTCATGCAGCAACTCTCGCTCGACAGCGAGACCCAGTTCTACACAGGCTTCAGCCAGAATCTCGATGAGGGCGGCATCTTCGTCGCCACGTTCGACGTCAAGCCGATCGGGTCGAAGGTCCTGTTCACCTTCCAGCTCCCCAACGGCCGGCAGATCACCGCCAAGGGCCGCGTCATGTGGATGCGCGAGTACGACTCCAAGCAGCCCGACATCACGCCGGGAATGGGGCTTAAGTTCCTGACGCTCCGCGACGACGACCGCAAGGCGGTCGAGATGTTTCTCCAGCGGCGCGTGCCGATGTTCTTCGAGCAGGAATAGGGTGGGGGAGCGCACCTGCGGTCGCCCCCGGGCCGTTCGTTCATGCCGGGGGGCAGTTCGGCGCTGCGCGCCTCACGCCCCCCGGACCCCCGCGGGCGCTCGCGGCAAAGCCGCTCGCGCCCTTCGCGAAGGGCGCTGGTCGCCGCGGCCGTCGCACCCGGCGTGCTGCTCGCCGCCATGGTAGGCGGGTTCCTCTGGGCATCGAGCGGCTTCGACGACACCGACCCGCTGTGGGTGCGGCCCGAGCGGATCGACGGCGTTGCGGATCGCGCCGGCGACGCGCCGCCGGACAAGCTCCGGGTCGTCACCTGGAACATCGCGTACGGCCGCGGCTGGAAGGACGACGCGGGCGATCTGCGTTCCGAGCCGGTCGTGCGGGCCAACCTGGCGGCGATCGCGCGCGCCCTGCGCGACCTCGACGCCGACGTCGTGGCGCTCCAGGAGGTCGACTTCGACGCGGCCCGCTCGCACCGCATCGACGAACTGCGCTTCCTGGCCCGTGAGGCCGGCTACCCGTGGGCCGCTTGGGTCGAGACGTGGCGCTGCCGCTACGTTCCGTACCCGTACTGGCCGCCGTCGCAGCACTACGGCCGGGTCGTCTCGGGGCAGGCCGTCCTCTCGCGCTTCCCGATCCGCTCCGCCGTCCGCCGCCTGCTGCCGCAACCGCCCAACCCGTTCTGGTACAACGCCTTCTACCTGCACCGGGCGGCCCAGATCGTGGAGATCGACCTCGGCGCCGGCCGGACGGTGAACGTCGTCAACGTGCACCTGGAGGCGTTCCACCAGGCGAACCGCGAGGAGCAGGCCCGTCTGCTGGTCGGCATGGTCCGACCGCTCCTCGGCAGCCCCACGATCGTGCTCGGCGACATGAACGGGATCCCGCCGGAGGCGGCGCTGCGCGCGCGCTTCCCCGACGAGCCCCACACCGACATGACCGCCGACCGGACGATCGCGATCCTGCGCGACGGTCTCGGGCTCGGCGAGGCGATCGAGCCCGCGGCGTACCGCGCCGATCCGGCGTCCGCCTCGACGTTCCCGGCGCACGCTCCCAACCGCACGCTGGACTACCTCTTCTTCTCGCCGCACTTCCGCAGGATGTCGGGCCGGGTCGCGGGCGACGCGGGCATGCTGTCGGATCACCTGCCCGTGCTGGCCGATCTCGACGCCGCCGCGTTGCCCGCGGCGTCCGTCCGTGCTAGCAAGGGCGGACCGGGCCGGCGCCGACGGCGACGTCCGCCGCGGGCCGGCCGCCACGGAGGAAATGACGTGCACAAGGTGAACAAGATCGATCACATCTGCATCGCGGTGAAGAACCTCGATGAGGCCCGAAAGAAGTGGGAGCCGATTCTAGGAAAGGACAAGCCCGACGACGCCTATGTCGACGAGCCGGAGAAGATCCGGGTCGCGCGGTACTGGCTCGGCGACGTCGGCTTCGAGCTGATGGAATCGACCAGCCCCGACGGCGACGTGGCGAAGTTCATCGATCGGCGCGGTGAGGGGATCATGCTCATCGGCCTCAACGTGGACGAGACGCGCAAGTCGATGGAGACGCTGTCGAAGGCCGGCTATCCGTTCATCGGCGGCGCCCGGAAGTTCCGCGACTGCGAGTTCGCGTTCGTCAACCCGAAGGCCGTCAACGGCGTCCTGCTGGAACTCATCGACTACAAGTGGAAGCCGCACGAGCGCGGCTAGGGGCCCTGTCATGCGACGAGCCGCGGATCCGGCGCGTTCGCCGGTCCGGCACTACCCGGCGAACCACTCCGGCAGCACGGAACGTAACCGGGCCTCGACCGCCGCCGCGTCCGGGCGCACCCACTCGACGCCGCGCTCGGACCGGAGCCAGGTCGCCTGCCGCCTGGCGTACAGCATCGTGCCCCGCGCGATCGCCTCGGCCAGTCCCTCCTCGGACCGCTCGCCCAGCACGCACCTGACCGGCTCGCGGTAGCCGAACGCCCGCAGCGGCCGCAGCGACGGCTGAAAGCCCGCGTCGAGGACGCCGCGGACCTCGTCGAGCAGCCCGGCGGCGAGCATCGCCCTCGATCGCGCCCGCACCCGGTCGCGCAGCTCGTCCCTGGGCACGTCCATCGCGACTATCGCGTGGCGGTATCCGGCCGCAGCAAAGCGGTGCTCGGCGCGGATCTCGGACACCGGGCGGCCCGACGCCGCGAACACCTCCAGCGCCCGCACGATCCTGAAACGATCTTGGGGGTGGATCCGCTCGGCCGCCGCGGGGTCGAGAGCCGCGAGCCTGCGGTGAAGCCCGGCCGATCCCGCCCGATCCGCCTCGGCCTCCAGTGAGGCCCTCGTCGCCGGGTCCGGCGGCGGAAGCCGCGCCAGGCCGTACAGCAGCACGCGGAAATACAGGCCGGTTCCGCCCACGACGAGGACGCGGCGGCCCCGGGATGCCGCCTCCCGGATCGCGACGCCGGCGAGGTCCCGGAAACGCGCCGCGTCGAACGGCTCGTCCGGCTCGGCCACGTCGATCAGATGGTGCACGGCCATGGCGCGTTGCGCGCGGGTCGGCTTGGCGGTGCCGATGTCGAGGCGCCGGTAGACCTGCATCGAGTCGGCCGAGACGATCTCGGCGTTGAAGCGCGCGGCGATCTCGATGCCGACGTCGGTCTTGCCGGAGCCGGTCGGCCCGGCCAGGACGGCCAGCGGGATCACCGTCGCGACTTCGTCATTTGCCCGGTGGGGCGGACTCGATCCACAGCGTGGCGAGGGGGATCTCCACTGCATCGAAGGGCTCCGCGCGGATCTTGTCGTCATCGCCGAACGTGGCGACGAGCAGCCACCGCCCGCCCTGGAGCCGCAGCACCTCGAGCGTCCGTGCCGCGGGATCGACCAGCCACGCGTGCGACACCCCCGCGCGCCCGTAGATCGGCAACTTGCGCACCCGGTCGAGGCGCGCGGTGAACGGGGAAAGCACCTCGCAGATCCAGTCAGGCGCGAGTTCGAAGAACGCGACGTTGGGGAACACCGGCATACGCTCGCGCCTCCACCCCGCGAGGTCGGGGACCAGGACGTCGGCCCCAAAGTGGAGTTCGGGCTCGTACACGATCCACCACCCTCCGGGCCCGCCGGAGCCGACGTGAAAGGCGCCGAAGAGGTTCCAGCCGATCGTCGCGCCGGCAAGCGCGTGCGGGGACGCAGGACGCGGGCTGGTCACCAGCTCGCCATCCACGATCTCCGCCACGAGATGATCGGGAACCCGCACCAGGTCCTCGTAGGTGGCGACACGCCGAGCGGGGCTGCTCATGTCGTCCCTCATAGCATGTAGCACGCGACGCGACAAGGCCGGCGGGCCGCGATCCCGTCTCGTGGTATCGTCCGCATCCATGAGTCCCCCGCCCCGGTACGAAAGGCCCGCGTCGCTCGAAAAGGCGATCGCGATCATGGGTCGCCTGCGCGAGTGCGCGTCGCCGTTGGCGGGCGGCACCGACATCGCGGTCCGCCTGCGGCGCGGCGGGATCTCGCCGGACGTCCTCGTGGATATCGGGCGGCTCGGCCTCGACCGCATCGAGGAGGCCGGCGGCGGTCTCGTCGTCGGGGCGATGGTCCGGATCGCCGATCTGGGCGCCTCGGCGCTCGTCGCGGCGCGCGCGCCGATCCTCCTCGACGCCGCGGCCGGCTTCGGGTCTCCGCAGATCCGCGCGGCGGCGACCGTGGGCGGCAACCTCGCCAACGCCTCGCCCGTCGCCGACCTCGCCCCGCCGCTGCTGGCGCTCGGAGCCTCCGTGACGCTCGCCGGTCCGCGCGGCGAGCGCGAGGCGCCGGTCGAGGAGTTCCTGGTCGCTCCGGGCGTCGCCGCACGCGAGCCGGACGAGCTGGTGGTTGCGATCCGCGTTCCGTTCCAGCGCGGCGCGGGAGCGTACGAACGGCTCGCGTACCGCGGATCGTTGTCGATCGCGGCGGCGTCGATCGCGGTCCACGTCGAGACGCGCGGGGGCGCCGTGACGTGGGCGCGCGTGGCCGCCGGGGCCGTGGCGCCGCGCGCCGTTCTCTGCCCGCGGACCGCGGCGGCGCTGGTCGGCGCGCGGTCGGCATCCGCCGGAGCCTGCGAGGCGCTTGCGGCCGAGACCTCGCCGATCTCCGATCCGCGCGCCTCCCGGGAGTACCGCGCGGCGGCGCTGGGCCGGCTCCTCGGCGTCGCGCTGGAGCGCTGCCTGCCGTGACGATCTCGTTCCGGCTGAACGGCGCGTCCGTGGCGCCGGCCGTCGGTCCGTGCCGCAGGCTGATCGACGTCCTGCGGTCGGATCTCGGGCTGACCGGCACGAAGGAAGGATGCGGCGAGGGCGAGTGCGGCGCCTGCACCGTGTTGCTCGACGGCCGCCCGGTCGCGAGTTGCCTGGTCCTGGCCGGCCAGGTCGAGGGGCGCGACGTGCTCACGATCGAGGGCCTTGAAGCGGTGGACCGGTTCGACGTCGCCGGGCATCTCGTCCGGGCCGGCGCCGTGCAGTGCGGCTTCTGCATTCCAGGCATCGCCCTGTCGGCCCACGCTCTCCTCGCGGCGGATCCGTCGCCGGATCGCGCAGCGATAGCGCGCGCCGTCTCGGGCCACCTGTGCCGCTGCACCGGCTACGCCGGGATCCTGGCCGGCATCGAAGCGGCGGCGGGTATTGCGCCCGACGGCATCGCTGTTGCCGCCGCGGCCGGAGGGCCGCGCCGCCCGGTCGGCGCCCCGCACCCGCGCATCGACGGCCTCGACCGCGCCCTGGGACGCACCAGATTCGTCGACGACCTGACCGAGCCGGGGATGCTGCACGCGGCCGCGGCGTACTCGGCCGAGGTCCACGGCCGCATCGTGTCGATCGACACGTCCGCCGCGCGCGAGGCGCCCGGCGTCGTGCTCGTCGCCGTCGCGGCCGACGTGCCGGGCGAGAACGCGATCGGCGCCGTTCGCGACGACCAGCCGCTGCTCGCGGTCGATCGCGTCCGCTTCGCCGGCGACCGCGTGGCGCTCGTCGCCGCCGAGACCCGCGAGGCGGCCCGAGCCGCAGCGCGCCTCGTGCGGGTCTCGATCGACCCGCTGCCGGCCCTGCACGACATGGAGGGTGCGCTCGAGGCCGGCGCGCCGGCGATCCACGACGGCGGCAACCTCTGCGAGCGCCACGTGCTGCTGCGCGGCGACCCCGAGCCGGCGCTGCGGGAGGCCGACGTGCTGGTGGACGAGACGTGGCGGACGTCCTGGCAGGAGCACGTCTACCTCGAACCGCAAGGGGCATTGGCCATACCCGATGCCGACGGAGGCGTCACGGTGCGCGGCTCGATCCAGTGCCCCTACCACGCCAGGGAGAAGGTTGCGCGCGTCCTCGGCATCCCCGAGGACCTCGTGCGCGTCGCACCCGCGGCGATCGGCGGGGGCTTCGGCGGCAAGCAGGACTACCCGAACGAAGTCGCCGCCTGCGCGGCGCTGCTCGCAAGGCTCGCCGGCAGGCCGGTGAAGCTCGTCTACGACCGGTCCGAGGACATCCGCGTCACGAGCAAGCGGCACCCGTTCCGCATCCGGACGCGCCTCGGCGCGCGGCGCGACGGCACGCTCCTGGCCGCGCGCGTCGATGCCCTCGCCGACGCGGGCCCGTACGCCGCCATGTCGCCCGTCGTCCTTTGGCGCGCCTTCAACGCGATGGCCGGGCCGTACCGCATCCCCGACGTGGCCGTCGATGCGAAGGCGGTCCACACGAACAACCCGCCGACGAGCGCCTTCCGCGGCTTCGGCCATCCGCAGGCGCTGTTCGCCCACGAGGGCGCCATGGACGAACTCGCGGCGCGACTCGGGATCGACCCGCTGGATCTGCGCGAGCGGAACATCTTGCGGCGTGGCGACGCGACCGCCGCGGGCCACGTCCTGCATACCGACATCCGGCTCGCCGAGGTGGTCGCGTCGGTGCGCCGCAGGTCGAACTGGGCCGAGGCGCGACGCGCCGCCGAGGAGCACAACGCGCGCGGCGGCCGCTTCCTGCGGGGTCTCGGCGTGGCGCTCCTCCAGTTCGGCTGCGGCCTCGGCGCGCTCGACGAGCATCTGGACCGCGCCGAGGCGGTCATGCGGCTCGCACCCGACGGCGCGGTCGAGGTCCGCACCGGCCTCGTCGACATGGGGCAGGGCTCGCTGACCGCCCTGGCGCAGATCGCCGCCGGGGCGCTCGGTATCCGGCTCGACCGCGTCCGTATGCTCCCGCCGCATACGAGCGAGGTCGGCGACTGCGGACCGTCGGCCGCCTCGCGTGTCACGATGGTCGGCGGCGCCGCGATCCTCGACGCCGCGGCGAAGCTGCGTGCCATGCTTGGCCTGGGCCCGCTCGGCTCGCCCACCACGGACGCAGTTTGGGACGAGGCTGTCGCAAGCCGCGAACCGCTCGAGGCGCGCGGTTCGATGCGGACCGTGTACGGTCCGTGGGAGCCCGCCACCGGCCAGGGAGAGCCGTTCGTCGCGTACACGCACGCCGCTCACGTGGCGGCCGTCGAGGTCGACACGGCGACGGGCCGCGTGCGCGTCGAGAAGGTCTGGGCCGCGTACGACATCGGCGCCGTGGTGAATCCGAGCGCCGCGGCGGCGCAGATCGAGGGAGGCGTCGCGCAGGGGGTCGGCTACGCCCTGCTGGAGGACCTGCACGTGCGGGACGGCCGGGCGCTCAACGCGGACCTGTCGAACTACCTCGTACCGACGTCGCTGGACGTGCCCGAGGTCGACGTCGAGTTCGTCGAGGGGTATTCGCCGCCGGGCCCGTTCGGGGCCAAGAGCCTCGGCGAGCCGGCGTTCGTCCCCGCGGCCTCGGCGATCGTCTCCGCGATCCGGCACGCCACAGGCCTGGCGCTCCGGGAGATGCCGGTCACGGCCGAGCGGCTCTTCCTCCACGCCGGTGGGCGGTTCGGCGCTGCACGCCTCACGCCGCCGGCCGTGCTGCTCGCGGCGGGGTGCGGCGTCCGCATGGGTGGCCCGAAGGCGTTGCTGGAGGTGCGCGGCGAGCCGCTGGTTGCGCGGATCGCGAGGGCGCTGCGCGACGGCGGTTGCGAGCCGGTGATCGTCGTGGTCGGCGCGGAGGCCGAGCGCGTCGTCGCGGCGGTCCGTGGGATCGGCGGGGTGACGCCGGTTCGTTCGCCGGATCCGGCCGGGCCGATGCTGGCATCGATCCAGGCCGGCGTGGCGGCGGCGCCGAGCGCGTTGCAGCGCGGCGTGACGATCCAGCCGGTCGACTCGCCCAGGCTCGCCGCCCCGGCGGTCGCCGCGCTGCTGGCCGGTATCGCGCGCTCCGGCGAGGGCGGGGCCGACGCTCTGGTGGCGGCCTGCGGAGACCGGCGCGGCCACCCGGTCTGGGTCTCGCCGGATCGGATCGGCGACTTGCTGCGGGCGCCGCCGGACCACCCGGACGGCCTGCGGGGCCTCATGCGCGCGGGCGGCTGGACCGTGCGCCTGGTCGAGACTGGCAGCCCGGCGGTGCTGGACGACGCCGACACGCCGGAGGATCTGGAGTAGGGAAAGACGGGTGTGTCCCACATGACCCGCTGGTTGCGCGGCCGCCCTTCTCGGGTGTAGGGGCGCCACGCAGCGCGCGGTGCGCGACCACGAAGTGTGTCGGCGCACCAGGCCAACGCGCCGCGCGCAAGTGCGCCCGCGGGCACACTCCCACCGCCGGGGTGAACTCGCGGGCGCACTTGCGGCCCCTTCGGGGCCGCTGCGTGGCGCCCCTACAACCGGGGAAGAACGGCTGGACCTCATCGCCATCTGTTGTGGACACCAAACTTCGGCGCCCTTGCCCCCCGTTGACGCCCTGCGTGCAGCCGGCTAGCGTAGTGAGGCGATGGGGCTCACCGTACTCACGCTCGAAGTCGCCAACCCGGCTGCGCCGGATCGGCGCGAGGCCGTCGAGTTCCTTGTCGACTCGGAAGCGGTGTACTCGTTCGTGCCGCGGGAGGTGCTGGCACGCCTCGGGATCGAGCCGCACGGCCGGGATCGCTTCCGACTGGCGGACGGGTCCGCGATCGAGCGCGACCGGGGGGACGCGATCTTCTTCTACGGGACGCGTCGTGGAGCGGCGCCGGTCATCTTCGCCGAGGCGCGGGACGCCACGTTGCTGGGCGCCGTCACCCTCGAGTCGCTCGGGTTCGTCCTGGATGCCGTTCGGCGCGACCTGCTGCCGCTGCCGATGATGGTAGGCGGCAATCCGCGTCCACCGGCGCAGTGATCGGGCCTACAGCCGTCCCAGGTCGGCCACCAGGTCCGAGTCGGACGTCCGCGTGATGCGGGCCGCGACGAAGCTGCCGGCGGGAGGCAGTCCGTTCAGCAGGTACGTGATGCCGTCGATCTCGGGGGCCTGCGCCGCCGT
>CAMTWF010000163.1:0-10729 GCA_947085355.1 uncultured delta proteobacterium | reverse complement strand
TGTGCGATCGGGTGGCGATCCTGGACCGCGGGCGGGTGCTGCGCGTCGGCCAGGTGGAGGATCTCACGAGGAAGGGGAACCGCTACCGCGCGGCCGTCGAGGGCGATCCTGGGGCGGCGATGGAAGCGCTCGGGACGGGAGCGGTCATCGGCGGTGCGATCGAGTTCGACGCCGCGACGCCGGCCGAGATGAACGTCCTGTTGGGACGCATGCTCGCCGCGGGCGTCGTCGTGGTCGAGGTGCGCCGGGCCGCGGCGAGCCTGGAGGACGTCTTCATCGAGGTCGTGGGTCATGGCGAGGGGGCGTCATGAGCGGGTTCCTGGCCGTCGCGTCGCACACGCTCTCCGAGGCGATGCGCCGCAAGCTGGTGCTCGCGGTCTTCGTCCTGATCGCCGTGGAGCTGCTGCTCGTGGGAGCGCTCGTCGGCTCGGCCGCGGGGCTCGTCACGGTCGCCGGCCAGGTGATGCAAGGCGCGCCCGGGGGCCGCGAGGCGCTGGCGACCGTCTTCGCCGGGGTGGGGCTGGCATTCTACTGGCCGGGCCTGCTGCTGATGTGCTGGCTGACGGCCGGGTTCTTCCCGCGGATGCAGGAACGCGGCGCGATCGACCTGTTGCTGTCGAAGCCGATCGGGCGCGTCGCGCTGTTCGCCGGGCGGTACGCGGGATGCGCGGCGCTTGCCGCCGCGGCGAGCGTCCTGTTCTTCGGCGGCAACTGGATCGTGCTGGGCCTCAAGACCGGCCTGTGGGTCCCCGCCTTCCTGCTGACGATCCCGGCCTCGATCTTCACGTACCTGGCGTTGCTGTCGATGATGGCGCTGGCGTCGCTCGCGGGCCGCTTCACGGTCGTCAGCGCCATCGCGGCGACCGGCTACGCCGCGATCGTCGCGCCGATCCTGTACGCCGCCTCGACGGAAATCGGCCGCACGCTCATGGGCGACAGCGCCTGGGGCGGCGTGTTCCGGATCCTCTACAACGTCCTGCCGCGCACCGCCGAGACGTCGGATGTGCTCTTCGAGGCGATCCGTCTCGGGAGGATCGACTCGCCCGGGGCGCTGCTCCAGGTCGGGATCTCCGCCGTCGCCTGGTTCGGCGCGGCCGCCGCGTGGTTCCGCCGGAAGGACTACTGACTGCTCGCGGACTGCGGCCACAGCCCGCGCTACGAGGTTTCGGAAGGGCCTTCTTCGATCGTTCGGATCGCGGCGGCGGCGGCGGCGGCCGCTTCCTTCTTGGTGCGGCCGGTGCCGACGCCGCAGACATCCTCGCCGATCATGCACGCGATCTCGAATTGCGGGTCGTGGTTGGGCCCGAGGGTGCGCAGGAGCCGGTAGGTCGGCGTGACCCGCCGCGTGGCCTGGACGATCTCCTGGATGCGGCTCCTTGGATCGGGACCGGCGTCGGCCGCGGCCAGGTCGATCCGCGGGCCGAGCAGCCGGATCACCACGGCGCGGGCGGCGTCGATGCCGCCGTCGAGGTACGCGGCGCCGATCGCCGCCTCGATCGCGCCGGCGAGCAACGACGGGCGGTCGCGCCCCCCCTGGCCTTCCTCGCCCTTGCCCAGGCGCAGGTGGACCCCCAGGCCGATCCCGGCTGCGACCCGGGCCAGCGAGGCATCGGTGACGATCGTGGCGCGGAGCCGCGTCAGCGTCCCCTCGTCGGCGTCCGGCAACCGCTGCACCAGCACGTCTGCCACGACGAGGTCGAGCACGGCGTCGCCGAGGAACTCGAGCACCTCGTTGCTCCGGCCGCCGTCCTGCGCCTCGTTGACGAAGCTCGAATGCGTCAGCGCCCGATCGAGAAGCGACTCGTCGCGGAAACGGTGGCCCAGGTCGATCGGCATGCCGCTAACGCCTCCTCGGCAGCAGGCGCCCGGGCCCGTCGTCCCGGCGCGGGCGGCGGAGCCGCAGGTGCCCGGTGCGCCACATGCGGAAGGCCGCCCACGCCACGCCGGCCAGCGAGAGCCAGCCCGGCCAGTCGCCCGCGACGGCGTAGAAGGTCGTGCCGGTCAGCCAGCGGACCGTCCCGAGGATCGTCTCGCGGGTCATCTGCCCGGTGCGGGCGACCACGCGCCCGACCGGATCCACGATCGCCGACACCCCGGAGTTGGTGGCGCGCACCATCCACCGCCTGTGCTCCACGGCCCGGAAGACCGACAGGGCCAGGTGGATCTCCGGCTGCACCGTGTCGCCGAACCAGGCGTCGTTCGTGACGTTGACCAGCAGGTGCGGATCCGCGGCGCTCATCAGCTTGCGCACGAAACCGGGCAGCACGTCCTCGTAGCAGATCATCACGCCGATCCGCCGGCCGCGGAACGGCAGTGCCGAGATCCGCGTCCCCGGCGTGAAGCGGCCCGAGTTGGGCGACATGTCGTAGAGCCAGGGGAACGTCTCGCCGAACGGGATGTACTCGCCGAACGCCAGCAGGTACGTCTTGTCGTACGAGGCCACGATCCTCCCGGCGGCGTCGGCCAGGAACGCCGTGTTGTAGTAGCGGTCGCGACCGCCCCGGCGTTCCATGCGCAGGGCGCCGAACAGCGTCGGAGTCGTCACCTCGCCCTCGACGTCGGGGCGCCGCAGGACCAGGTCGCGGACGTCCGAACCGGGCGCATGCGGGATGAGCCCGACCAGCGCCGACTCGGGCCAGACCAGCAGGTCCGCCCCGGCCTCCTGCAGCGGCAGCGAATCCACGATGTGCCGCCTGTGCCCCTCCTCGGGGTCCTCGCGCTTCTGGTACGTCCCCATGTCGACCTGCACGACGCCGACGCGGAGCGGTTCCGCCGTTTCCTGCGCCGCGTCGACCGCATCGATGCGGTACAGACCGTAGGCCGCGACCGCCAGGACCGAGGCCGCCGCGGTCCCGACGGCCGCGCGCGGGAACGGCTCGCGCGCCGCCTTCCACCGCACCAGGAGCCACAGCGCCGTCGAGAAGCACGCGACGACCCCGCTCAGCAGCAGCGGGCCGCCGATGTCCGCGACCTGGATGAGCACGGGGAAGCGCCAGAACGAGTTGGCCAGGTACGACGGGAACAGCAGCGGGTACGCGTGCTCGATCGCCACCAGCGCGATCGGCGCCGAAGGGAACGGACGCCCGCCGGCCATCCACCATCGCTTCAGCATCCAGGACAGGACGGCGAACGAGAGCGCCCCCCACGAACAGAGCGCGGCGTCGAAGAACAGGGCGACGGGGAGCGAGAAGCCGCCGAAGTCGCGGAGCGTGCCGACGAGCCAGTAGTAGCCGCCCAGGTGCGTGACCATGCCGGCGACCATGCCGGCGGCGAACGCCTGCCGGCCCGTGCGGGCGCGCCGGATCGCCTCCAGCAGGGGGACGAGCGCCACGGGGGCGAACCACCAGAGGTCGAAGCCGGCGAAGCCGAGGAAGTAGAGCGTTCCGGCCAGGGCGCCCAGCCCGAGCCGCAGGGCGGCCTCGCCGGGACCCGATGTCTTGTCACGCGGCATGCGCCGGCAAGCCGATCATGCACCGGCAACCGTTCACCCCTACCCCACGGTGCCCGGGGCAGGCAGTGGCGTTCCGCCGCGAACTTGTTCCGCGCCGGAACGCGGGGGTCCGGGGGGCGGTGAGGCGCGAAGCGCCGAACAGCCCCCCGGCATGGCAGAGGCCGCCCCGAGCCGATCGCGAGAATCCGGCAGGACGTGCGGCCGGGCGGTCCCCCCCGGTGAACGGATACATGCGCCGTTTACTTCCCCGGCTTGGGGAGGAGCTTGGCCACCTTCGAGACGAGTTCATCCACCTTGAACGGCTTCGTGAGGTATGCCTTCGCCCCGACGTTGATCCCCTCGACGACGTCGCGCGGCGTGGTCCTGGCGGTGAGGAAGATCACCGGGATCTGCGATGTGGAGGGCTGCTGCTTGAGCGCCTTGGTCATCGTGAGGCCGTCCAGTTCGGGCATCATGATGTCGGCGACGATCAGATCCGGCTTGAAGCCGGCCTCGATCGTCGTCAGGGCTTCGAGGCCGTTGACCGCCTCGCGAACATCGTACCACTTCGAGAGGACGTTGCTCACCAGCATCCGGATGTCCGGATCATCCTCGACCACGAGGATCCTGGCGGGCATCTCAACGCACCTCCCCGGGGACGGCGACGACACGGCGCCACGGCACCGCCTCGTCGATCAGGAAGTTCGGGATGCCGTCCTCGACGGCGTAGAACAAATCGCAGGCGGCGCAGCCGAACCCGTCCGGTTCCACCCGGCGCTCGAGCCCGCCGTGACACCGGGGACACGCCAGGATCGCCATCAGGTCGTCCGAGATCGCCATGCCGAACCTCCAAGGACGAGGATATTACCAACCGGGTCACGGGAAGCCAAGGGGCATCGAGCTTGGAGGAACTCAAAACTCCCAACCTGAAACTCATCACGAAGGTTCAAGGCGCTCGCGCAACCGTTCACGGGTTGGCGCCACACGGGGTGAAGAGTCACGCGCTCGCTTGACTGCCGCGGGGGCGTCGTGCTTTCTGCGGCGCATGGCCGAGCGCCCGCTGATTCTGATCACCAACGACGACGGCATCGAAGCCCCAGGCCTGCGCGCGCTCGAACGGCCCCTCGCGGCGCTCGGCGAGGTCTGGGTCGTCGCCCCCTCGCGGGAACGCTCGACGTCAAGCCACTCGATGTCCCTCATGGCCCCCGTTCGCATCGTCCCGGCCGGCCGGAGGCGATTCAGCGTCTCCGGAACGCCGGCCGACTCGGTGTTCGTCGCGCTCTTCGGTCTGCTGCCGCGGCCGCCCGCGATCGTGGTGTCGGGGATCAACCGCGGGCCCAACCTCGGCACGGACGTGATCTATTCGGGAACCGTCGCAGCGGCCCGGGAGGCGGCGATGCGCGGCGTGCCCGCCATCGCCGTGTCGCTCACGGAGGGCTCCGGGTGGGCTCGGGCGGCGCGGACGGCGGCCCGCGTGGGCGCGGCGTTCCTCGACCACGGCCGGCCGCCCCGCACGAGCGACGGGCGGGGCCTGCTGGCCAACGTCAACGCCCCGCCCGGCGGCCGCCGCATCCGCCTGACGCGGCTGGGCGCGCGGAGGTACCCGGAGAAGGTGGAGATGCGCCGCATCGGGCGCCGCGAGACGTACGCCTGGTTCGGCCTCGGGCCGATCCACGGCGAGCGGTCGAGCGGCACCGACACGGCGGCCGTCGCCCGCGGCGACGTCTCGGTCACGCTGCTGGCGATCGACCAGACGATGCCGGGGGCGCGCGAGGCGTTCCGCGACCTCGTCGGGAAGCTCGAGCGCTGACGTGGCCGCCACGCTCGCCGGGCTCGCCGCGCTCCCAAGGCGCCTGTACGACTGGACGCTGCACTGGGCCGAGACGCCGTACGCCCTGCCCGCGCTGGCCGCGCTCGCGTTCGCCGAGTCGTCGTTCTTCCCGATCCCGCCGGACGTGCTGCTGATCGTCATGTCGCTCGCGGCGCCCCGGCGGGCCTTCCTGTACGCCGCCGTCTGCTCGATCGCCTCGATCGCCGGCGGCCTCGCCGGCTACGCCATCGGCTACTTCGCCTGGCAGGGCGTGCAGGACTTCTTCTTCACGTACGTCTTCGGGCGGGAGACGTTCGACCAGGTGGCGGGGCTCTACCAGGACAACGCGTTCTGGGCCGTCTTCACGGCCGGGTTCACGCCGATACCGTACAAGGTCTTCACGATCGCCGGCGGGGTGTGCGAGGTCAACCTCGGCGTCTTCGCGATCGCCTCGGCGGTGTCGCGCCCGGCGCGGTTCTTCCTCGTGGCGGGGTTGATCTACCTCTTCGGCCCGCCGATCCGGCGGTTCATCGAGAAGTACTTCAACCTGCTGGCGGTCGTCTTCACCGTGCTGCTGATAGGGGGCTTCGTGATCGTCAAGCGGCTGCTGTAACCCCGGCGCGCGCCGGAGTGAGGAACGGGATGACAAGCGAAGAGAAGTTGATTCGCTCGCTGATCCGGGACGTGCCGGACTTCCCGAAGAAGGGGATCGTCTTCAAGGACATCACGCCGCTGCTGGGCGACCCGAGGGGGTTCCGCACGGCGATCGCGCTGATGGCGCGGCGGCTGCGCCGGCGGAGTCCGACGAAGGTCGTGGCCGTCGAGGCGCGCGGCTTCATCTTCGGCGCCGCCCTCGCCGACAGGCTCGGCATCGGTTTCGTGCCGGTCCGCAAGCCCGGCAAGCTCCCGTGGCGCACGCGCCGGCAGGCATACGCGCTGGAGTACGGGACCGATGCGGTCGAAATCCACGCGGACGCCGTCGGGAAGGGCGACCGCGTCGTCGTGGTCGACGATCTGCTCGCGACCGGCGGCACCGCCGCCGCTGCCGTGCGCCTCGTCCGGGCGCTGGGAGCGCGTGTCGTCGAGGCGGCCTTCGTGGTGGAACTGGGGTTCCTCCACGGCCGCAGGAAGCTCCCGCGCGTGCCGGTCTCCAGCCTCGTCCGCTACTGACGCGCCCGGCCGTCTGGTCCCGTACCCGCGTCGGCCGCAGGGCACGGCGGCTCCAGCACCCACGCTGCGCGGGGGCGCCGCCCCGGGAGCGCGTATTCCTTGCGGGCCCGAACCGTCCAGCCGGAGTCGGCGCCCGGGCCGCGCCACCGGGGCGCCGTCATCGCGATGATGACGCCGCCGGGACGGATCAGACTCCACGCGAGATCTATCCACTCGTCGGGCGGCATGAGGGCGCGCGACACCGCGGCGTCCGCCGCCGCACGGCGGCCCGCGGAGATCTCCCGCACCAGGTCGTCCGCCCGCGCGCCGAGCACCTCGACGTTGCCCAGCCCGGTCGCCCGCGCGGCCAGCCGCAGCAAGGCGAGCCGCCCCGGTGCGGGTTCCACCAACGTCAGCCGCCGCCGGGGCGCGAGGGCGGCGAGCGTCATTCCCGGGATGCCGGCGCCGGATCCGACGTCGAGCACCGAGCCCTCGGCCGGCACGAGCGGGTCGACCACCAGGCCGTCGCCGATCGCCTCGACGGCCACCTCCGCCGCCTCGCTCGGTCCGACGACCCTGCGGCGCTTGCGCCAGCGGACGAGCAGCGCCACGTGCACGACGAGCGGCTCCTCGGCGTGTGCCGGCACGCCCGGGCCGAGCCGGCTCGCGGCGGCGGCGACGGCCTCGCGCGCCACGTCGATCTCCGCGGGCAGGATCACCACGGAGCGCCGGCGGTCAGCGGCGTGAAGGCCGGCAATCGCGTTCGCGAGCCGCTCTTGGAGGGTTTCCAGGTCGGCGCGGGCGAGGCGAGATCGCGAGCCAGACGTCGCAGCCGGACGCCCGCCTCATCACCCGGCGACAAGAAGCACCTCGCCCTCGTCGTCAATGCGCCGGCGGAACTCGGGAGTCGCATCCTCCACGCGGACGAGGTCCACGTGCATGCCGGCCAGGTCGCTCAGCTCGCTCGCGATCGCTCCCTCCCTCTCCCGGGACAACCCTTCCACCGCCAGGTCGATGTCGCTGCCGGTGTGGACCAGCCCGCCCTCGCCCGCCAGGGAGCCGAACAGGATGACGCGGCGGACGGCGGGTTCGCGGGCGAGCCGTTCCGCGAGTCGCCGCGCCGCTGCGCGGCCCCGGGCCCGGACCTCCTCCCGCGCGCGTCGGTCGGCCAGCACGCGCCTGAGCGTGCCCTCCGCGATGATCCGCGCCCACTCGTCCCCGGCGTCGGGTCGCTGCATTTCGCGCCGATGATAAGCCGGCAATCAGCAATCGGCAATCAGCGGTCCTGGGATTGGCCGCGGCGGCCTGCCTGCCGCCTGCCTGCCTGCCGGCAGGCAGGGCAGGCAGGCGGGCTTGCGCGGGGCGCGCAGTACGACATCTCGCGGCCACCAAACGGGGGCGCACCCCGCGTCTCGCCGCTGCTTCTTGACAACCGCGCGGCGTCGGCCGACAAGTGAGTCATGCCCGAACGGCGCCGCCATCGCGCGAAGCCCCGCATCGCGCCGCTGCTGATCGGATCGGCGCTCGGCGCCGCGCTGGCGGGGTCCGCAGTCTTCATCGCCGCCGCCGTGCTGTGGGACGAGGGACGCGAGGCCCGGGACGCCGTCCGCGCGACCGGGTCGGTTCTCGCCGCGGTGGCGTCGCGGCTCGCCGGGACGGCCCCGGAGGATCTGTCCCGGCGCGTGGCCGCCGTGGCGAGCGGCTACCCGTCGTGGCTGGCGGTCGTGGGGCCCGGCCTGGAGCTTGCGGCGGGCCCCCCGCCGCCCGTGTCGATCAAGTCGATCCCCCACCGCGTGGACCGACCCTCGGCGGTCGCGTGGGTGGGCGACCCGGACGACGGCATCGATCGCCACATCGTCGCCGAGCCGATTCCTGGCGCCCCCGCCGGCACGGGGCTGGTGTCCGTCGTCACGCTCGCGGGCGGCGGCGGGGCGAGCGACGCCGTGCTGTTGGGCCTGCTGGTGGCGACGATCTGCGTCGGCCTGGCGTTCGTCATGGTGCGCGGCAACGCCTGGCGACTGGCCCGGGACCTCTACGGCATCGAACGTGCCGTGCGGAACCTCGCGGAGGGCGAGCGCGGGTCGTGGGAGATGGCCGGAGTCGGCGCGGCGGGCTTCCGGACGCCGGTTCGCATCGTGGACGCGGACGACGAACTCGGCCGCCTGGCATGGGTGCTCGGCGCGCTGCGGGATCGGGTGGTCGAGGACCTGTCGCGTTTCCGGGACGCCAGGGGGGCGCTGGTACGGGATGACCGCGACAGGCTCGATTTCCTGGCGATGATGAGCCACGAGCTTCGCACCCCGCTCAACACGATCCTCGGGTTCTCCGAGTTCCTCCTCGATGATCCGGACGGGGCGCTGACGCCGGGGCAGCGCGAGGACGTCCGGATCATCCGAGCGGGCGGCGAACACCTGCTGGCGCTCATCAACGACATCCTCGACCTCTCGGCGATCCGGTCCGACCAGATCGTCCTGGCGCTGGAGGACGTGGACCTCACGGAGTTGTGCAGGCGGATCCTCGACGAGGCCGAGGGGCAGCTCCGCGGCAGGCGCGTCCACCTGGTGACCGAGTTCCCCGAGGAGCCGATAGTCGTCCGCGCGGACGGACGGCGCCTCTGGCGCGTCCTCCAGAACCTCGTCGGCAACGCGCTCAAGTTCACCGAGGAGGGCGAGGTGCGGCTGGCCGTTCGGCGCGAGGGGTCCGACGTCGATGTGGCCGTGCGGGACACCGGCCCCGGAATCGCCCCGGACGAATTGGCGGCCATTTTCGACGAGTACAAGCAGGTCGGCGACGCACGCGCGAGGCGGTCCGGCACGGGGCTGGGCCTGGCGATCGCGCAGCGGCTGGTCGAAATGCACGGCGGGACGATCCGGGCCCAGAGCGAGCCGGGCCGCGGCTCGACGTTCACGGTGCGGCTGCCCGCGGGCGGCCCCGTCGGTGCGGGAGGGGGGCGGTGATCGGCAGCGACGCATCCGGCGGCGCGTCTCCGCCCCTCGTCGAGCCCCTGCGCATCATGCTCGGCGTGTGGCTCGCCAACGTGGCGGTCGCCGCGATCATGGTCGTGGCCTTCATCACGGTCGCGGCGGCGTTGGCGACCGGCACGGCCGGCGGCCGAGCGATCGTTGTGTCGGTGTTGCTGGTCTTCACGTTGGGCGCGGTGACCGCCCTCGCCTTCCTCCGGGTCGATCTGTTCCCGATCCTCCGCCGGCTTGCCGCGGCGTCGGCGCGCGGCCCGGAGGCGTTCTCCGCCCAGGCCGCGGTCGGCGTGCGCAAGCTGCTCGACTACCCGAACCGCGTGGAGAGATCGGTCGGCCCGGCGGCTCTGTTCTCGCTGCTCGTCGGCCTGCCGGCGGGCGCCCTTGCGAGCGGCGCAACGCTGGTGGGCGCGGCGAACTGGCTGCCCGCCGGCATGGTGGCCTCGCTGGTGCTGGTCCGGGCCGGCCGGTCGGCGACGCGCCTGGCGCTGCGGCCGATCCTGGCGAGGCTGCCGCCCCCGTCGGCCGCGGAGGCCTTTCGCGGCTCCTTCGCGCGGCGCGTCGTGGATTTCGCGTCGATCCCGGTGGCGATGTGCCTGTTCGTGACGTTGACGGCCGAGCAGATCCACCGGCACGGGGAGAGCGATCGCGTCTGGCTGGACCGCCACGCCGAGGCGGTCTCGGCCATCGCGAGGTCCCCCGCCGCGGTGGGTGCGCTGCGCCCGCCGGCGGCGGGTGGCGGCGGCGGGGCCACCGCGATCGTCGCCGTCGATTCCTGCGATCCGCCGCCGGCCGGGGCGGCGGGAGAAGCCTGCGGCAGGCTGCGGATCGCCTCCGCGGGCGTCACGACGTGGACGGAGCGGAAGGCCGGGAGGGGCTACGCCGCCGCGCCGGCGGGGCGCGGCGCCGTGCTGACGGCGTTCCCGCTGCCGCCGGACGCGGCGCCGGCGACGTGGCCGCTGGTCGTGCTCGTGCTGATGCTGGTCGGGGTCCACGTCGCCGGCGGCTGGGCGGGACGCCGCATGGGCGGGTCGCTGCGGATCGTGGCCGAGGCGCTCGAACGGATCCACGTCGAGCCGGCGACGTCGCCGCCGGCGGGCGGGCGGTCGCCGGTCCTGGAGATCGACCGCATCGACGCGCTGGTCCCCGTCCTGGCCGCGCGGATCGGCGAGATGCGCCGGATCGAGGAGCGGACGATCGAGGCGCTTCGGCAGTCCCAGCAGGCCAAGACGCAGTTCCTCGCATCGGTGAGCCACGACCTCAAGGGGCCGCTCAACTCGATCCTCGGCTTCTCGGAACTGCTCCTGCGCGGCATGGAAGGGCCGCTACAGCCGCCCCAGCGGCAGGACGTCGGGCTGATCCACC
>CAMTWF010000162.1:0-29045 GCA_947085355.1 uncultured delta proteobacterium | reverse complement strand
TAGCCGTGCTCCGCGCCGATCTTGAGCAACTCGCCATAGGTCGTGGTGCGCAGAGCGTTCACGCCGCCCTTCCAGCGGGCGGCCCGCCTGCCTGCCGGCAGGCAGGCCGCCGAACGTGGACACCAAACTTCGGGTTGAGAGTCCGGACAGACCGGGAATTCGTCGCGCCGCGCGCTGCGTGGCGCCCCTGTCTACATCCTTCAAGCCGGTGTGGCCGGGGACACCGGCGTCGAGGTGCTGGAAGGTCTACGCCCCGGCCTCGGAGCCGGCACAGCCCCCCTACCGGGTCACGCGGACGCGCAGCGTCGGTCCCTGGTCGGTCTCGACGTAGAACCCGAAGGTGAACCGGATGACGCCGCGGCGCGCATCGCAGAGGTCCCTCGGAGGGTTGTGGAACGGCGCGCCCTGCTCGATCGCAGTAACGGCTTCCTCATCCAGGAACGACGCCCCGGAGTCCTCCAGCAGCGAGGCAGACAGGAGGTCGCCCCCGCAGTCCAGCGTCACGAGCACCACGGTGCGCCGGTCCCGGTACCCGTACTGCCTGCCGTACGGATCGCCGATCGCGAACGCGCCGCGCGGATCCCAGTACTGCGACACCTGGTCGCGCACGCGACGGTAGAAGCCGGCGTGAGCGAACGGGCGCGTCGACAGCGCCGTCGTCTCTCCCTCCTCGATCCCTTCCAGGTGGTCCATTGCGGCCCCCGCCGCCGCCTGCGCGAGCACCTCGACCGTCGGGGTCAACAGATCCCCCGGCGGCATCCTCCCGCTTCCCGTGGACGTGGATGTGGACGTGGACGCCGCGTCACCGCTGCCGCCCTGCAGCTCGCCCCGCTCCCCCGCCGGCTCCGCGCTTCGCAACGCGCCGGCCGGTGCAGCGCGTGCGGCGGCGGCCGCCGCCTGGTCGGGACCGATGAGGATGAACTCGTCGCGCTCCTTGCCGGCGTCGCCCGGCCCGATGCCGGTCGCGCTCGGGCCGACGACGCCGGGCGTCGTCCGCGGGCCGGTCCGAGCGCCGGGTGCGGCGGTGCGACCCCCCACGCGATGCTCCCCGACGACCCTGACCCTGGAGCGCGTCTGGCGCTCCACCCGTTGTGCCGACTCGGACAGGAACCGCGCCCGATCGTCCGCCTCGCGCCGCGCCTCCTCCACCTCCGGGGCGTCCGCCACCTGCCCCTCCGGGATCGGCTTGGGCGGTTCGTACGCCGACGGCGCGCGCGTCGCCGCCTCGAACAGCGACACGCGGATCGGCCCGCGCTCCTCGCCGGGCGGTCCCGGCGCGAGCAGGCCCGCCAGCGGCGCCAGCGCCAGCGCGTGCAGCACCAGCGCGGCCAGGACCGCCGCCAGGAACCTGCGGCGCGCGCCGGCGGTTGATCCGTCCATCCCGCGACCTCACTCGAACATCGGGTTGTTGAAGCGGTACGGCGCCCGGATCCGCAGCGGCAGCCGGATCGTCGCCGGCGGCGCCGGGAACCGCGCCGCGGCCCTGCGGAACCCCGCCAGCACGTTCCGGTCGAACGGCGGCACGCCGGAGGGCCGCACCACGCGCGGCCCGCGGATCGCCCCGCCGCGATCGACCGTCCATTCGATCACGATCTCCCCCTGCTGCATGTACAGCGCGCGCTCCCGAGGGAACGCATCACGCCACTCGGGCCCCAGCAGCGCCGCGATCGCCCCGAGATAGTCCGCGTGGGCCGGGTCGGCCGATCCGAGCGTCACGAGCAGCGGGCCGCCGGCGGCGCCGATCCCGAACGTCACCGGCCGCCAAGCGTCTCCCGGATCCGGACCGACGATGACATCGCCGCCCGTCGCCGGCGCATCGGCCGGACCGTCCGGGCGATCGGCGGGATCCGCGATCTCCATTGAATCGACCGCCGCAGGGGCAGACCTGTGTGTCTGCCCCTGTTGCTGATGCGGAATTGGGCGCACGCGCAGGTGCGCCCCTACAGACGGCGCCACGGCGAGCCTCGCCGGCGGGGCCGCTCGGGACGCCGCTGGGTCGATCGCCGTCGCGGCCGGCGCCGACTCCCGGGCCGACGTCGCGGCCGCCACGGCGCCGCCATGCACCTTCGCCGGGAGCGCCGGACCCGGATCCGACCGGGTTCGCTCCGCCGCGACGCGCTCGACCATTGCAAGCGCAACCGGCTTGGGCGATGCGGGCCGGAAATCCACGGGAACAGGCGGCGCTGATCCGACAAGCACCGCGACGATGGCGACCGCGAGAACGTGCACCGCCGCCGAGCCGACCCAGAACGGCGCCGCCGGGGGTCGTTCCGCACGCGGAACCGGTGCGCCCCGATGCCTCACACCGCTATGATAGGCGCGCCGTGCGCCGACCGCCAGCCGTGCCGGGATTCGGGTGTCCTCCCGTGGGGCCGGTGGCGGCTCCGGAATCCGGGAATCCGAAATCCGAAATCCGAAATCCGAAATCGGATGCGCCGGTGACCGTCGTTCGCGGCGTGGGGCCGCGCCTCGCCGCGGGCCTCGCCGCCGCCGGCGTGCGGACGGCGGAGGATCTCGCGCTGTGGCCGCCGCGGGAGTACCGGGACTTCCGCACCGTGGTTCCCGTCCGGCGCGCTCGCGAGGGCGAGTGGCGGGCGATCGAGGGCGTGGTGACGGGGTCGATCGCGTCGGGACCGCCCTGGCGGCGCAGGCTGGTGGTGCGCCTTGCAGACACGGACGGCGCCGAATTGTCTCTCGTGTGGTTCAAGGCGTATCCGGGTCTCTCGGGTCGTTTTCCCGCCGGCGCGACCGTCCTGGCCGCCGGGACGCCGTCGCGGTACGGCAACGAGGTGCAGATCGTGCACCCGGAGATCGGCGGTGTTCGCCCGCCGGGCGGCGAGTGGCCTTCGGATGCGCCGCGGGGGCTCGTCCCGGTGTACGCGGCGGTCGCCGGGTTCGACCAGAAGCGACTGCGGCGCGTCATCGCGGAGGCGCTGGCCGCGGCGGGCCCTGCGCTGATCGACCCGATCCCCGAGGCGCTCCGCCGCGAACGCGCCCTCGCGCCGCTCGGCCGGGCCGCCGCGCTTCTGCACGATCCGTCGCCGCTGCTCGACGCCGGGAGCGATCCCGGCTCGCTGCGCCTTCACCCGGACGGGCCGTGGCGGCGCCTTGCCTACGGCGAGACGTTCCTGCTCGGCGTCGCCGTCGCGCGCGCCAGGGCGGCCGAGGCCCGCCGCCCCGCCCCGCCGCTCGCCTCGGACGACCGCGCGTTCGAAGCCGCGATCCGGGGCCTCGGCTTCGCGCTGACCGCCGCACAGGCACGGGCCGTCGAGGCCGTCCGTCGCGACCTCGCCTCCGACCGCCCGATGCGCAGACTCCTGCAGGGCGACGTCGGCTCGGGCAAGACCGCGGTCGCAGTCGCCGCCGTCGCGATCGCCGCGTGCGCTGGCCGGCAGGCCGCCGTGCTGGCGCCGACCGAGATCCTCGCCGACCAGCACGCCGAACGCCTCGGCCGGGTGCTCGATGCGGTCGGGGTGCGCGTCGAGCGCCTGTCCGGCGGGCTGCGGCCGCGGCGCCGCCGCGACGTGGTGCGTTCGATCGCCGCGGGAGCGACCCGCGTCGTCGTCGGCACGCACGCGCTGCTGGAGGAGACCGTCCGCTTCCCGGACCTCGCGCTCGTCGCGATCGACGAGCAGCAGCGTTTCGGCGTCCACCAGCGGTTCATCATCTCGCGCGCCAAGTCGATGGCGGCCGGTACGACACCGCACCTGCTCGTCATGACGGCGACGCCGATCCCCAGGACGCTCGCCTTCGCGCTGTACGGCGACCTCGACGTCACCGTGCTCGACGAACTGCCGCCCGGCAGGAGGCCGCCGGCCACCGAGGCGTTCGGTCCCGCCGGGCGCGCCGATGCGTACGAGAGGCTTCTGCGGCTCGTGGCGGCCGGCGAGCGAGCGTACGTGATCTGCCCGCTGGTGGAGCCGTCGGACGCGATGCCCCTGCCGGCGGCGACGTCGGTGTACGGGGATCTGGCGCGACGTCTGCCCGAGGGCGCGGCGGCCCTCCTGCACGGCAGGCTCCTGCCGGAGGAGAAGATCGAGGCGATCGCTCGTTTCAGGTCCGGCCGCGCGCGCGTGCTGGTGTCCACGTCGGTCGTCGAGGTCGGCGTGGACGTGCCGGAGGCGTCGGTCGTGCTGGTGGACGGCGCGGACCGCTTCGGCCTGTCGCAGCTCCACCAGATCCGCGGGCGCGTCGGGCGCGACGGGCGTCCCTCGCTCTGCATGCTCGCGCGATCCACCGACTCGGAGACCGCCCGCGCCCGGACCGATCTGCTGGCCGCCACGCACGACGGGTTCAAGATCGCCGAAGCGGACCTGGCGATGCGCGGCCCTGGCGACATCTTCGGCGCGCGGCAGGCCGGGGAGGCGAGCTTCCGCTTCGCCGACCCGTTGGCCGACGCCGACACGATCGCCGAGGCCGTGGCCGACGCGCGGCGGGTCGTGGCGGGCGCCGTGCCGATGTCCGCCGAGGAGACCGCGCGACTCGACGGGGCGCTGACACGCTTCGGGCGATCGTGGGGTCGCGTGTACGAGAGGGACTGAAACCTGATCTACTACTCCCGACAATCGTCGCACGGCGCGACGATATTGATCACCGCGGAGCACGCAGAGAACACAGAGACCATTCTCTGCGCCCCTCTGCGATCTCTGCGGTGATTCATCGTTTGGTTGCGGCGCCGCCGCGCCGTGTTTTCCGCTTGCGCCGCCGTCGGCTTGGTGGCACAAGACGCCCGGAGGTGGATGCGATGGCAAAGCGGGCGTCGCGCAAGTCGAGGGGAGGTACGCCGGCGGCCTGGGCGCCGACCGCGCCCTGCGCCGCCGGGAACGAGGCCGAAGCAAGCATCGAGGGCCGACCCGCGTCGGCGCAGCCCGCGGCGGCGGCCTCGCACTTGCACTCGCCGCTGACGCTCCCGCTGGTCGCCCGGGCGGTCTTCTTCACGAAGGGGTGCGGCGTCCACCGCGAGCGGCTCCAGTCGTTCGAGCAGGCTCTGCGGAGGGCCGGCATCGCGTCGCTGAACCTGGTGCGCGTGTCCAGCATCTTCCCTCCTGGGGCGATAATCGTCAGCCGCGAGCGCGGCTTGGCCCGGCTCCAGCCCGGGCAGATCGCCTTCGTGGTCATGAGCCAGGTCGACACCGACGAGCCGAACCGCCTCATCTCCGCCTCGATCGGCCTGGCCACTCCGGCCGATCCCAGGGCGTACGGGTACCTCTCGGAGCACCACGCCTACGGCCAGACGGCCAAGAAATCGGGCGACTACGCGGAAGACCTCGCGGCCACGATGCTCGCATCGACCCTCGGCATCGAGTTCGACCCGACCAAGGACTACGACGAAAGGCGCGAGATCTACCGCATGAGCGGCCGGATCGTGCGCACGAGGAGCATCACGCAGAGCGCCGAGGGCGACAAGAACGGCCCGTGGACCACCGTGCTGGCCGCCGCCGTCTTCCTCTTCTGAGCCGCGGCGCGCCGCATGCCGACCGACACGCTCGCCACCACGTTCCTCGGCGTCGAACCGTCTGAGATCCATCGTGCCTGGGCGGTGGTCGCGCCGGCGCCGTACGACCGCGGGGCGTCCGAATCGGCCGGGGCGCGCCTCGGACCGGCGGCGGTGCTGGCGGCGTCGGCGTTCGTCGAGACGTACGACCTCGAGGCCGGACGCGATCCGACGGAAGGCGGCATCGCCACGGCCGCGCCGATCCGCTTCTCCTACGCCGACGGGCAGGCGTCCGTCGCCCCCGTGGCGGCGCTCGTCGAGGCGGAACTCCGGGCCGGCCGCTTCCCGCTGCTGCTCGGCGGAGAGGCGACGATCCTCTGCGGCTCCGCGGTCGCCCTGGAGAGCGCCGGCGGCATCGGCGTCGTCCGGATCGAGGGGACGCTCGGCTGCGACGACGCATGGCGCGGCCTGCGGCTCGCGCCCCGCACGGCGACCCGGCGGGCGGCCGAGCGCGTGCCGGTGCGCGTGTGCGGCCATCGGACGGCCGGCGCCGCGGCGCGGGAGTGGGTCCGCGGGCGCGCCATCGAGGGCGACATCGCCGATCCCGCCGCCGGCCTGCCCGGCGCCGTCTGGCTCGCCATCGACCTCTCGGCGCTCGACCCCTCCGTCATGCCGATGCCCGGCAACATCGAGCCGGGCGGGCTGTCGTACCGCGACCTCGCCGGCGCCGTCGCGGCCGTCTTCTCCGCCCGGCGCGTCGCCGGCGCCGAACTGACCGGCCTCGTCACGGGCTCCGGCGACATCGTCCCCGCCTTCACCGCGGCGCGGATCGCCCTGCGCATCCTCGCGCTGGCGCATCGGCGGCGGTTCCCGTGAGAGCGCGGGCGGCCGCGATCGCGGCGCCCCACGAGGCGACCGCATCGTTCGTCGCCGGTTGCGGGCTCGGGCCGGCCGCGATCGCCGAGCGGCTCGACGCCCTCGCGGCGGCCGACACGGAGCCGGTGCGGTATCCGCAGCAGACGCCGCTGTCCTGGGTCGAGGCCCACGACCGGACGGTGGTGGACCCCGCGGAGATGATCCGGCTGGTCTCGCGGCTCGTGCGCGAGTTCCACGACGCCGGCGTTTTCCCGATCGTCGTGGGCGGCGAGCACACCGTCGCCGCGGGCGCGCTGGAGGCGATCGACGATCCCGGATCCGCGACGGTGGTGCAGTTCGACGCGCACGCCGATCTGCGGGCCGAGTACGAAGGATCGCCGTGGAGCCACGCCTGCGCGATGCGCCGAGCGCTCGACCGCGGCCACCCGATCGTCCAGATCGGGGTGCGCTCGGCGTGCATCGAGGAGATCCGCGACGTCTACGGCGGCGACGCGCGCGGCCCGGCCGGCTTCCTGGAGGCGCCGTCGGGCCGGGCCTGCATGCTCACGAGGTCCGGATTGCGCGATCTCGGGCTGGGGCGCGTCATCGACCGGATCGGCCCGTTGGTGCACGTGACGATCGACCTGGACGTGCTCGACCCTTCGTGCGCCCCCGGCGTCGGGACTCCCGAGCCGGACGGCCTCTCGTTCGCCGAACTGATCGGCGCCCTCGATGCGGTCCTTGCGGGCCGCACGGCGGCGAGCGCCGACGTCGTCGAGATGTGCCCGCCCCGCGACGACGGCCGCACCGCCCTCGTCGCCGCCCGCCTGGTGCGCTTCCTTGCCGCCGCCGGGCGTCCTCCCCGGTGAACGGTTACCATCCCGTATGGTCGCAGGGGGCATTCGTGATTCTTGGGGGTAGCCCGTCCGGACGGCGCCCCTGGCCCCCCGCCGCCGCCTGTGGTATGTCTCGGGGCCGCCATGAGCAGCCTCATTGTCTCGGTGACGCGCGTGTCGAAGATCCGCCCGCACCCGAACGCGGACCGGCTGGAGATCGCCGAGGTCCTCGGCTGGCAGGTCGTCGTGGGCAAGGGCGAGTTCCAGGACGGGGAGAAGGTGGTCTACTTCCCCCCGGACACGATCCTGCCGGTCGAGGTGTCCGACCGGTTCAAGGTGACGAAGTACCTGCCCAAGGGGCGCGTCCGGTGCGCCTCGCTGCGCGGCCAGTCGTCGTTCGGGCTGGTGGTGAAGCCCGACGACGAGTCGTGGCCCGAGGGCGCGAACGTGGCGGAGCACTACGGGGCGACCAAGTACGTCCCGCCGCTCCGCCCGGGCGCGGGGGACGCGGAGGAGGACCACCCGCTGTTCCACCGATACAGCGAGACGGAGGACCTGCGGAACTTCCCCGACGCGTTCCGGACGGGGGAGGAGGTGGTGGTCACGGAGAAGATCGACGGCACGAACTGCCGCGTCGGCCTGGTCGAGGGGGAGTTCATGGCCGGGTCGCACGAGGTGCGCCGGAAGCGGCCCGCGCCGGACGACCGCACGACCAACCTCTACTGGTACCCGCTGCTGTCGCTGCCTGGCGTGACGGCGCTGCTGGAGTCGTACCGCGCGACGGCGCGGCGGGCGATCCTGTTCGGCGAGGTGTTCGGGGCGAAGGTCCAGGACTTCGATTACGGGCGCAGGAACCGCATCGACTTCCTGGCGTTCGACCTGGCGGTGGACGGGCGGTACGTCGACTTCGACGACTTCGCGCGCGTCTGCGGCCGGCACGGGGTGGCGACGGCGCCGGTGGTCTACCGCGGTCCGTTCTCGGCGGAGGCGATCCGGCGGGAGGCGGACGCGCAGTCGGCGGTGGGCGGAGATCGGTACCGGGAGGGCGTGGTGGTGAGGGCGGTGCGGGAGCGCCACCAGGAGCTGGGCGGGGGCATCCGCCGCGCGGTCCTCAAGTACAAGAGCGACCGGTACCTGCTGGGCGACCATACCGACTACAAGGACGCCTAGAGGACTGAACCGTGGACCGGGCGAGGCTGTTTCGGCGCGCCTGGACGGGAGAGGTGTCCCGCTGCCCGAGCCGGCGTGCAATGACGAGCCTCGACGAGTCAGGTTCGCCGAAGGTCGATGCCCGGTACGGACTCGAAGTGGTGATCGGCCGTCAGCAGGGGCAACCGCTCCTCCAGGCAAACAGCGGCGATCCAGATGTCGTTCTCCGGCAGCGGTCTGCCGATCCGCTTGAGCTCGGCCCGGACGGTCGCGTACCGGACGGCCACGCGCTCATCGATGGCCGCCACACGACAGCGCCCCGCCATCGCGAGGACCGCACGCTCGTTCTCTTCCGCCCGGGCGCTGACCCGCGCGCCGTACAGCAACTCCCCCAGGACCGGAGCAGGCAGGACCAGTTCGGCCGCACCGTCCACGGCCGAGCGCGCGGATGGCACGCCGGCCCCGTAGGCGATGACCGCGCTGGTGTCCAGCGCAAGGCTACCAGTCACCGTTCACCCGCTCGAACTCGTCCTCGATGACGGCGGTCAGGGCCGCGGCTTCGGCTGCTGTCAGGTTCCAGGCGACGTCGGCGAAGGCGCCCGGGCAAACCCGAGGGCCAAGCACGACGGTGGCGGGGCGCCGGTCTTCGACGCCCTGCAGCGGGCGCAGCGGTCGGAACACCCCGCCCTCGTAGACGACCTCGATTCGCGTACCCGACTCGGTCGTGTCCGACATCCGGCCGCCCTCCACGCCACCCACGATAGGCCCCTCTAGGGCCGCCGTCAACGCCACGGGCGCGGGGTAACCGTTCACCCTCCGCCCCTGCCGTCCCGTGAACGAGCCCGAGCCCGAGCCCGCGCCCGGTTTCGAGGAGAAGGAAGGCGTGGGCGTAGGCGTGGGTGATCGGGCTCGGGCTCGGGCTCGGGCTCGTTCACGGGTTGGCGCCACAGGGGGCTGAACGGTTACGGGCTCTCGATGATCTCCGGCGAGAGGTGCTCCTCCCCGATCGCCCGCTCGTCGCCGGACAGCACCCACAGCCGTTCGACCTCGTGGGCCAGCTCCCTCACGTTGCCGGGCCACCGGTACGCCGCCAGGCGTTTCATGCAGCCCGCGGTCAGGCGCTTGCGCCCGCCGTAGCGCGCCGCCAGCCGGTTCAGGAAGTGCTCGACGAGCAGCGGGATGTCGTCGCGCCGGTCGCGCAGCGGCGGGACCTCGATCGTCAGGACGCTCAGCCGGTGGAACAGATCCTCCCGGAACGCGCGGTCCCGCACCATCGCCGCGAGGTCGTGATTGGTCGCGGCGACGACGCGCACGTCGGCGCGCCGCGGCTCGACCGACCCGACGGGCACGAACGTCGAGTCCTCGATGACCCGCAGCAGCTTCGCCTGCAGCGCGGGGCTCATGTCGCCCACCTCGTCGAGGAACAGCGTCCCCCCGTCGGCCGCCTCGAAGAGGCCGCGCCGATCCGCCACCGCGCCGGTGAAGGCGCCGCGCACGTGGCCGAAGAGCCCGGATTCGAGCAGCGCATCCTGCAGGGCCGAGCAGTTCTGCGAGACGAACGGGCCGGCGCGGCGCGCCGACAAATCGTGGACCGCACGGGCGACGAGATCCTTGCCGGCGCCGTTCTCCCCGGAGATCAGCACCGCGGCATCCGCCCGCGCGATGCGCCCGAGCCGCGCCGTCATGTCGGCGATCGCACGGCTTCGGCCGACGATACGCCCATCGAGGTCGGCGGTCGGCGGTCGGCCGTGCCTGCCGGCAGGCAGGCGGTCGGCGGCCGGCAGGGCGACGGGGCCGATCCCGCGGCGCCACGCATCGAGGATCGCGCGGGCCTTCGGCGCCGTGACGTCGATCCCGAGCACCTCGCGCAGCGACGCGGCCAGCGCCCGGACCTCCCGCGAGCGCGCGTCTTCGTGGTATAGGGGCCGTCCGATGTCCGACCTGCGCGACATGCTGTATTTCCTGATCCTATTGGGCGCCCTGATCTTTGTCCACGAGCTGGGCCACTTCGTCTGGGCGAAGCTCTTCCGGGTGAAGGTCCTCGTGTTCTCGCTCGGGTTCGGCCCCAAGGTGGTCGGCTTCCGCAGGGGCGAGACGGAATACGTGGTCTCCGCCGTGCCCCTGGGCGGCTACGTCAAGATGCTCGACGAGACCACCGAGGAGGTCGAGCGTTCCCCGGCCGACGTCGGGCGGGCCCTCGGCGAGAAGCCGCTGTGGCAGCGCGCGATCATCCTGTTCGGCGGCCCGGCGATGAACCTCGTGCTTCCGGTGCTCATCTACTTCGCCGTGATGGTGGGCCGCGACACGGTCGCGCCGGCCTCCGTCGGCACCGTCTTCGCCGGCGCCCCGGCGGCCGCCGCGGGACTGCAGCCCGGCGACACGATCGTTTCCGTGGACGGCGAGCCGACCCCGGCTTTCGAGGACCTCACCGACATCGTCGAGGGGGCGGCGGGCAGGCCGCTGCGATTCCGGATCGCACGGGACGGGTCGGAGTTCGAGACGACGATGACGCCCATGCGGTCGGTCAACACCATACCGATCCTCGGCGTCACGGAGGAGGTGGGCCGCATCGGCATCTCGCCGTCGTACCGCGCCTCCGTGACGGGCCCGCCGAGCCTCGCCGGATCCCCGCTGGAGGCGTTCGACGAGGTCGTGGCCGTCGACGGCCGGCGCGTCCGCAGGCTGATCGACCTGGAACGGCTGCGGCTGGGCCCCGCCGGCGCCGCCTCGGTCGCCGTCCTGCGCGGCCGGCCGAGAGAGACCGGCCTCGGCACGGTCTGGATCGCCCGGGCCGAGCGATTCGACGTCGCCGGCAGGCCCGGCACGACCGTCGCCGCCGCGATGGGAGCGACTCCGGCCGAACTCGTGGTGAGCCGCGTCCGCCCGGGCGGCGCCGCCGACGAGCAGGGCCTGCGGGTCGGGGACCGACTCCTCCGCATCGACGGGAAGACCCTCCTCACATGGTTCGACGTGCGCCTCGAACGGGAAGCCGGCGCCGAACCGCGCCACGCGATCGCCGTCCTGCGCGCCGGCGCCGAGGTCGATCTCTCGATCGCACCGCGGAAGGAGACCTACCGCGATGCCCTCGGACAGGAACACGAGAGCCTCTCGCTCGGCGCGGGCGGCTACGTCCGCGGCCTCTCGGACGACCCGATCGCGAACCCCAACAGGATCTCCCGCGCGTTCTTCGGGGCGTTCGCCGAGGCATGGCACGTCATCCGGCTGACGGGCCACGCCTTCGCCGCCATCTTCGAGGGCCGGGTTTCGGTCGAGACGATCGGCGGGCCGCTGCTGATCTTCGACGTGGCGGCGCAGTCCGCGGAGGCCGGCGCCGTCCCGTTCCTGTGGGCCATGGCGCTGATCAGCATCAACCTCGGACTCCTGAACCTGCTTCCGATCCCGGTCCTCGACGGCGGGCACCTGGTCTTCTTCGCGATCGAGGCGGTGCGCCGCAAGCCCCTGGCGCGACGCACGCGCGAGATCGCCCAAACCGTGGGCCTCGTCCTCGTCCTGGCGCTCGTGGCGCTCGCCCTGCGCAACGACATCGCCCGCCGGTGGACCGAAATCGTCGGGCTGTTCGGATGCGGCTAGACGACGCCGACCTCCGCAGGGCCGGCGACGGTTTGGGGCTCCGCTCCAGGGTGCTCGCCGCCGCCGCCCTGCTTCGCGCCGAGACCGATGGCGCCTTCCCGGCGCTGGTCGTGCGCTCCGAGTCCGAACGCCTCGGCTGGAACGAGCCGGCCGACCGGGCGGCCGCCATCGCCCTCGCCCTCGTCCAGAGCACGCTGCGCCGGCGCGGCATCCTGGACGCACGCATCTCGGCGTTCGCTCGCGGGGGGATCGAGGCGATCGAGCCGTTCATGCGGCAGGTGTTCCGCATCGCGACCAACGAGCTGATCTGGCCGGGGCACGCCGCTCCCTACGCCGCCGTCCACTGCGCCGTCGAGATCGTCAAGCGCACGCGCGGCCCGGCCCGGGCCGGGTTCGCCAACGCCGTGCTGCGCGGGATAGCGCGCGACGCCGCCCCGGTGGATGCCGGCGAGGCGGCTCGGCACGCCATGCCCGAATGGCTGCGCGCGCGCCTCGAAACCGCCTGGGGCCCGGATGCGGCCCGCGCGCTGGCCCTCTGGTCGCTCGCGGAACCGGCTCCCGCGGTCAGGATCAACCGCGGGCGCGCCTCCCCGGACGACGTCGCCCCGGCCTTCCCGGGGTGTGCGCCGTCGCCCTGGACGCCGTTCTGCCTCCGGTTGCCGATCGGCTCGGGCTACCTGATCGCTCACGCCGCCGTTCGCGACGGCCTCGCATCCGTGCAGGAGGAAGGGTCCTTTCTCGTCACCGACCCGATCCCCATCGCGCGGGGCGACGCCTTCCTCGACGCCTGCGCGGGCCGCGGGAACAAGACGGCGGCGATCGCCGAGCGCGCACCGGACGGCGTGCGGATCGTCGCGGCCGACGTGAACGCCCGCAAGCTGGGGCAGCTCGCCGGCGAGTTCAGCCGGCTGGGCCTGCCGCAACCCGTGGCGCGCACCGTGGACTGGATCGCCGCCGGAGCCGGCGCCGGCGCAGAAGACGGCTGCTTCGACGTCGTCCTCGTCGACGCGCCGTGCACCGGCGCCGGCACGATCTCCCGGCGCCCCGAGATCCGCTGGCGCATCGGCGAAGACGACGTGGCGCGCCTGGCGCGCGTGCAGGACGCCGTTCTCGCGGCGACCGCGGCCCGCCTCGCCCCCGGCGGCCTGCTCGTCTACGCGGTCTGCTCCCTGCTGCCCGACGAGGGCGAGCGGCGGATCGCCGCCCTGCTCTCGGCCCGTCCCGATCTGCACGCGGAACCGATCTTCCCCTCCCCGCCGTGGACGCGGACCGGGGCCGGCGCGGTTCTGCTCCCCCATCTGTCCGGCACGGACGGCTTCTTCGCCGCCGCGCTCCGGGCTTCCTGAGTCGGCGCCCGCCGTCGGCTGTCGACTGTCGGCTCCACCGCTGCTATCTTCCCGCCGTATCTTCGTCTCGGGCGAATTCCGCCCAGGGAGGTGGTCATGATCGGCCAGGCACGAATCGCCCCACCCGACATGGAAAGCCGGTTCCACTCCTACGACCGGGCGCAGGGCGAGAATCTCGCCCTGCGCGCCGTGCACGGCCGCCTGGAGAGCGACGACGGACGCGCACCCACCGGAGCGCCGCTGGGGGTGCTCGTCGACGAGAACGCCCGCATGCGCGCGGCGCTCGAACGCCGCGGCGTCCCGTTGCCGCGTGCGCCGGCCGGCGCCGTGCAACCGACCGAACTCCTCGAACCGCCCCGCCGGCACGTACCTTCGACCGATCCGGCCGCCTGCCCTGCCTGCGGAACGCCGGGTTCCGGCGGCGTCTGCCGGTGCGGCTACATCCGCGGCGGCGGGCCGGCGCCGCGCCCGAGCCGGTTGCGGCGGCGCCTCGCGCTCGCCGGCATCGGCAGGACGACGCTGCCGGAACCGCATGCGCCGTTCCGCCCGAAGATCGGGTGGGACTACGTTCTCGCCTGGGTGATCGGAATCAAGGGAATCGCCTTGCTCACCCTGTGGGCGTTCGGGGCGTTCCTCCGTTGAACCGCTCCCGCCCGGCGCCGGCCGCACCTCCGGGGGACGACGCGACCCGGCCGCCGGTGGAGCGTGCCGCCGGGCGCACGGTGTACGGCGTCCGCGAGATCCTACGCACCGTCCGGACGCTCCTCGAAGGCACGTACTCGGGCATCTGGGTCGAAGGGGAGATCGGCGGGTTCAAGGTGCACCAGTCGGGCCACCGCTACTTCGAACTCCGCGAGGCGGGCGGCGTGCTGCCGGCCGTGATGTGGCGGGGCGTCGCCGAGGCGACGCGCGCCCGGCCGGCCGACGGCGTGCGCTTCCGGTGCCTCGGCACGCTCACCGTCTGGGAGGGCGGCGGCAAGTTCCAGATGGTGGTCCAGCGGGTCGAAGAGGCCGGCGCGGGCGACATCGCGGCCCGGATCGAGGCGCTCAAGAAGAAGCTCCGGGCCGAAGGACTCACCGCGACGGAGCGCAAGCGGCCGCTGCCGTGGATCCCTCGATCGGTAGGGATCGTGACCTCGCTGTCCGGCGCCGCCCTGCGCGACGTGATCAAGGTGCTGTCGCGCAGGGTCCCGGTGCCGATCGTCGTCGCGCACTGCGCCGTCCAGGGCGACGATGCGCCCGCGGCGATCGTGGCGGCGCTGCGGCGGATCGCCTCGCGACCCGGGATCGACGTCGTCATCCTGACCCGGGGCGGGGGGGGAGCGCAGGACCTCGCGGCGTTCAACGAGGAAATCGTCGCACGCGCCGTCGCCGCGTGCCCGGCGCCGGTCGTCACCGCCGTCGGGCACGAAGTGGACGTGACGGTCGTGGACTTCGTGAGCGACCTCCGCGCGGCGACTCCGTCCGAGGCCGCCGAGCGGGTCGCGCCCATGCGGGAAGACGTGGCCGAACGCCTGCGGTGGGCGTGCGACCGGGCGGCCGTGGCCGTCCGGAAACTGCTGGGCCCCGCCGCCCAGACGCTCGACGGTTCGCTCGACCGCGCTCACCGCGGCGTCCGAGCCCGTATCGAATCGCAGCGCCGGGGCATCGAGCGGTTGCACCGCCGCTTGCAGGCCGTTCATCCCAGGTGCCGCCTGGCCGAGGACCGCGGACGCCTGGGCGCCGCAACGGCGCGCCTGCGGCTGTGGCACGCGCCCGCTCTGGCGGCGCGCCGGGCGAGGCTGGATCTGCTCGGTCGCGGTCTCCGTGCGGCGGCCGCGCGACGGATCGCATCGGACCGCGGGCGCTTGACCGCCCTGTCGGCCGGACTGGACGCCCTCTCGCCCCTCGGCGTGCTGGCCCGGGGCTACTCGATCACCCGAGACGCCTCTGGGCGCATCCTGGTCGACGCATCTCCCGTACGGGCCGGCGACGGCGTCGACGTCACTCTGGCCCGAGGGAGCCTGCGCTGCGCCGTGACGAGCGTCCGGTTGTAGCTTCTTGGCGCGGCGGCCTGCCTGCCGGCAGGCAGGCGCCGAGAGTCAAGGGTCGAGAGTTGTTCAGATCTCGTCGCCGAACACGATCTCCGGGGAGGATGCTTCGCCGCGCAGGAGGTAGAGCCGCAGGTAGCCGGCCTGGCCGCCGGTCACGATGAAACGCCCCCCCGGGCCGGCCGAGTAGCCGCACATCCACTCGCGCCGCCTGGCCGAGCCTTCGAACTCGCGCCACTGATCCACGTCGGTCGCGCGGAACACCCGCATCCGCTCGTTCCACGCGATCCCGACGAACCCTCCGCCCAGGCCGGGGTACTCCGCCAGGCCCAGGTTCGCGCCGGTGGGCCCCTTGCCCTCCGAATCGAGCGGAGGGCAGAACCGCTCCCGCTTCAGCACGGGCCTGGCGCAGGCCGGCGGAGTCCCGGGCGCGGCGTCCCCGAGCCACCACCCGCGGCACGGTCCCTGCGTCTCCAGCAGGTACACGCAGCCGCGGAAGTCCGATGCCAGAACACCCGAGCGACCCGGCGACGCCAGGAATGCCACCACGGCGAACTGCTTGTCGCGCCCGGCCTCAATCTGGCGCATGAGCAGGTCGCGCACGGAAAGGCCCTTCCCCTCGAGCGTCACCGCGCGGCCGGGCCGTTTCAGGACCGGATCCCAGCCGACGACCAACCCCTCGCCGCCGCCCGACAGCAACATGGGCGGGTCGCCCGGCACGAACAGCAGCGTTCGGATCTCATCGACGTGCCCGGTAGGGAACAGCGTCTTGAGGTCGGCCCCGGGCGGCCTCGGCGTCGCGGGCAGCACCGCGGGCGGCGCCGAGGGATTCGCCATGTCCCAGATCAGGATGTCGCCGCTCCACCCGCCGGCGGCGACGTGCCGGCCGTCGGGCGAGACGTCAAGCGCCAGCAGTCCTCGACCGCCGGTTCCGGCAGCCCCGCCGGGCGCGGCGACGCCGCCGCCCGCCCGCGCGTCGCTCCCGGCCGACGCCGCGACGGGTCCCGGCGGGGGAGTCGGCGCCGCCACCTTTTCCCCGGTCTCGACGTTCCACCATCCGATGGTGCCGTCCTCCGACGCGGTCAGGATCTGGTCCCGCGTCCCTGGCAGGAACCGGATCGCCCGGATCGGCCCCGCATGCGCCCCGATCGCCTTCGCGGGCGTCTCGCGATCGGCGAAGCGTCCGTCCTCGATGCGCCGCACCTGCACGATGAAGCGCCCGTCGCGCGACTCCTCCCCGCCGTAGGCGACAAGCGTCCCGTCCGGCGAGACGGCGATCCCGCGAATGCCCGGACGCACGGCGGTCGCGGCCGCCCCGTCGCCATCATCCTCGCCGGCGTACGGCGTCGCGGGAGGCGGCGCCGGCGGGCGGTAGAACAGCGAGACGGACGCCAGGACGACGATGAGGGCGAGGATCGCGATGAGGCACCCCCCCGCTCGCAGCGAACTCCCGGCGCCGCTCTTCACGGCGCGCCGCAACCTCGGGCCCACGGCCCGACCCCGGCCGCGCAGTCGCTCTGCGCCTGGGCGTAGTCATCGGGGTTCCCGATGTCGATCCAGTACCCGTCCCACCGGAACGTCCCGATTCGCTCCCCCGCGCCGATCAACCGTTGCACGAGGTCGGGGAAGTCGAGGTACTCGCCGCGGGGGATGTAGCGCAGGACGGACGGCTCCTGGATCGAGATCCCCATGCTTACCTCGTTCGACAACGTCGGCTTCTCCTCGTAGGCGCGGACGAAGCCGTCGGCATCCGTGCGGACGAGCCCGTACGGGAGCTGCGTGCGCCGCGGGAAGGTCGCGATCGTGAGGATCGCGCCCGAGCGGCGGTGCCGGTCGATCATGGCCGGGACGTCGAGATCGGTGACCAGGTCGCCGTTGGCGACGAGGAACGTGGACGTGAGCCCCTCGACGCCCGCCAGCGGGCCTGCCGTGCCCACCGGCTTCTCGTCGCGCACATACCGGATCGTGGCGTCGCGGAGCAGATCGGTCCGGCTGTCGAGAAACGCGCGGATCAGCTCGGCGAGGTGGTCCACGCACAGGACCAGGTCGTTCAAGCCGTGCCGGACGAGGAAGCGGATCAGGTGCTCGATGACGGGCGAGTCGCCGATCGGCGCCAGCGGCTTGGGGAAAACGACCGAGAACGGCCGGAGGCGGCGCCCCCTGCCGCCCGCGAGGATCACAGCCTTCATGGGCGGCGACGCTACCAGGACGCCCGCGCGCCGCGCAACCGCAGCGGCCTCACGCGCCGAGATCGGCGCGGGGATCGCGGGCGAGCCGCACCACGGTCTCCTCGACGCGCCCCACCATCCGGCGGATGTCGAAGCGCTCGCGCACCGCCGCCCGCGCCGCCTGCCCGAGTCGAACGCGCAGCGGCTCGTCGCAGAGGAGGCGATCGATGGCCGCGGTGAGCGCCTCGACGTCCTCACGCGGCACGTACAGCCCGCTCACGCCATCATCGAGCTGCTCGTCCAGCCCCGGACAGACGCTCGCGACGATGGGGCGCGCCAGCGCCATCGCCTCGTAGGCCACCAGCGGCGCCGCGTCGCGCCGCGACGGGATGACCACCACGTCCAGATCGAGCATCTCGGTCTGCATGTTCTCTATCCAGCCGGTGAAGATCACGCGGTTCCCGAGGCGTTCCTCGCGCACGATGCGGTCCAGCTCGGCGTCGAAGTCGTCCCCCTCGCGCCGGCCGATGACGACGAACCGCGCGCGGGGATGGCGGGCCGCGAGCCGCGCGGCGCTCCGGAGGAAGAGGTCCACCCCCTTGATCCGGATCAACCGCCCGGCCAGGCCGACCAACGGCACGTCGCCGGGGATCCCGTGGCGGGCCCGCAGCGTCCCGCGGAGCTTCGCCGGATCCATCTCCTCCGCGTCAACCCCGTTGTAGGCGATCTCGACCTTGTTCCGCAGGAACCGGAACGGCACGGCCGCCGCCCGGGAGACCGCGAAGATCCGCCGGACCGCGGGCATCATGGCGAACGCCTGCATCGGCACGGGAGTGACGGCGTCGGTGTAGCAACGCTGGGCGCTCCAGATCACCGGGCGCCGGGTGAGCGTCCCGGCGATGGTCGCGAGCGCGGCGGGGGCGGAGCCGAACCCCGCCAGCACGTCGACCCGGCGCTCGTTCACGAGGTGCGAGAGGTGCGAGATCGCCCGGGCGGATCGTACTCCCGTGCCGAGTATGGCGCCCACGAACGGGCGGGGATCGCCGGCGTCGAACCGGGGGACCGGGTCCAACTCCATGAAATCGGGGTCGACCACGACGTCGGCGTGCCCATGCGCGCGTTGCTGCGCGGCCTGCCAGCCGTCCTCGTGTAGGAAGAGCGTCGTGAGCACGCGGCTCTTGTCCAGGTGGGCGGTGACCCGGAACAGCAGCTTCGCACCGCCGCCGTTGTCGGGCGAGTTGCACAGTATCAGGAGGCTGGCCGGCTCGTTTCCCGTCACGGCGCCGGCAGCTAGTATCGCAACCAGGCCGGATGCACAAGGACGCGGCGGCGCCGGAATCCTCGACCCCTTCCGCACGTGGGGTGTCGCGTGGCGAGGGGGCGTGGGCGCCGACCATCGTGGACGCGGACGTGGTCGCCGATGCTCGCCTACTTCCCGGGCGGCGCACCGAGGATGCGATCGCGGAGGTCGAGCGCGGGGGCAAGGACGCGCGCGAGCCTGTCGAGCGGCCCGGGGCGGGCGAGGCCCGCATAGTGCGCGGCGAAGTCGCGGCGGTAGGCGCGGCAGATGGCCATCTGGGCCCGCCGCTGCTCCCGCCGCCGCGTGACGCCGACGCTCGCCGGATGGACGCGGTAGCGGTACAGAACCTCCGGCAGGTTGGCGATACCGAAGCGCAGCACCAGCCGGCGCCACATCTCCGTGTCCTGCGAGTAGCGCACCGTTTCGTCGTAACCCCCGGCCGCCTCGAACACCGCCCGCCGCATCACCACCGTCGGGTGCAGGAAGGGATCGCGCCAGGCCATGACGAGGCGCATCCAGCCGGGCGAGGTCGGCACGCGCAGCACGCCGCGCTCCCGGTCCTCGGCGTCGATCTTCGCCGCCCAGCACCCAAGCACGGCGCAGTCGGCATGGGCGTCCAGATACGCCGCCTGGCGGGCCAACCGGTCGGGCGCCGAAAGGTCGTCGGCGTCATGGCGGGCCAGCAGATCGGCGCCGGCGATGCGGGCGGCGGCGTTCAGTGCCGCGGAGAGACCGCGGTTCTCCTGTCGCACGACCTTGAGCCGGGGGTCGCCGACGCCGCGCAGGATGTCGGGCGTCGCGTCGGTGGAACCGTCGTCGACCACGATCACCTCGATGTCGCCGAACGTCTGAGCGAACAGGCTGTCCAGCGACTCGCGGAGGTACCGCTCGCCGTTGAACACCCCGACGATGACACTGACCCGCGGCGTCATGGCGATCGGCTACGCTAGCGGATCAGGTCGCGCAGCGACAACCAGCGGCGCACGAACGACCAGTCCTCGCGGCGGATCGTCCGGGTCAGCGTGCCGAGGAGGGCGAAGCAGATGAGGTAGCCGGCGCCGACGACGGCCACGTTCAGTGACGCGGACAAGCCGGCGCCCCACTTGACCGCCGCGGCCGGGCCCGCGGCCAGCAGCGCCACGCCGAGCACCCGGCCGTAGGCCGCCCAGGGGAAGGCCTCGCGGAAGCTCGTGCCCGTGGCGAGGCCGATGCGCCGGATGACGTACAGGAAGCATGGGATCGTGGCCAGTAGCGCAGCCAGCGCGGGACCGTTGAAGCCGATGAGGTACGCCAGCGGCACGGACAGCACGAGGTTGCCGGCGAGCGCGATCAGACTCGAAATGAAGATCGGCCGGGTCAGGCCTCCGGCCCGGAGGATCGCCCCATACTCGGCCACGCGCTGCAGCAGGATCAACGTGAAGAGGCGCAGCGGACCCGCCGCGCGCAGGTACTCCGAGCCGAAGATCAGATCGATGAAGTCGTCGGCGCAGATCAGGAAGAGGACCACCACGGGCAGGACGATCAGCGCCACCTTCGGGATCGTCCCCTTCCAAAGCGCTAGCGCCTCGCGGGGCCGGTCGGCCCGAAACGACTTGACCATCAACGGCACCGCCGCAGCCCCGATCGAATAGGGCAGCAGCGTCACGAGCGGTATCTCCCACGCTCCGACCGTGTACTCGGCGAACGCCGTCAGCCCGATCACGTACAGCACCACGAACTTGTCGAACTGCCGGATCACCGTCCCGACGATGACGGAAAGCCCCAGCGGCAGGGCGTAGGCGACGTGCCGGCGCACGGTGACCGCACCAGGCGTGGGCGTGTGCGCGCGGTACAGCCGGCGGACGACGATCAGCAGCGCGCCGAAGTTCAGCACTCCGTAACCGATCAGCGCGACGAGCGGGGCCCACAGCGGCAGGCCCAGCGCGCACGGGACGAGGATGGCGAGCACCTGGGCCGCCGACTGCCCGATGCTGACCAGCGAGGCCCAGCGGTGGCGATCCTCGACGATCAACAGGTTGGGCAGCATCCAGGCGGGCAGGTCGAGCATCGCGTAGACCGCCAGCAGCGGGACGTAGCGCGCCGCCCACGGCGCGTCGCCGAAGACCGTTCCCGGGAAGAGACCCAGCACGAGCAGCACGGCGCCGGCGAGGGCCCCGAGCGCGCCCAGGATGCGCACGAGTTGCCATGCCGTGGCCCGCCGCTGGCCGGGATCGAGACGCGGGAAGAAGAACAGCACGTTGTCCGGCGTCGCCATCACGACTATGCCCGTCGCCGTCGCGTAGAGCAGCAGCAGGTGGGACAACGCGCCGAAGGAACGCTTGTCGAGGAGATGGACGAGGGCGGCGATGGTGAGGAGCTGGCCGAGGCCGAGCACGAACCGGCCGAAGAAGATCAACCCGGCCCGCCGACCGAAGGCCGACGGCGGTGCGGCAGCGCCGGGAACCGCGGACGGCTCGCTCACGCCGCCACGCCGCGCCCGATGGCCGACCGCAGTTCGCGGGCGACCAACGCCACGTCGTCGTCCGTCAAGGCCGGGTAGAGGGGCAGCGTGAGGATGCGCGGCGCGATCGCCTCCGAGCGGGGCAGGGGCGGGGACGTCCCGCGGTAGGCGGAGAACAAGTGCACGAGCGGATAGTGGACGCTCGTGCCGATCCCCGCCGCGCGGAGGCGCGCCATGACCGCCTCGCGCTCGGTCCCGGACGGCAGCAGCACCGGGAACAGGTGGAACGTGGACTCGTCACGCCCGGTGAAGGGGATGCCGAGCCCCGCGACGTCCGCGAGGGCGCGGCGGTAGGCGCACACCACGCGGCCCCTGCGCGCGTTGTTGTCCGCGAGGCGCCGGAGCTGGCACAGCCCGATCGCGGCCCGCATCTCGTCGAAGCGGTAGTTCAGCCCGGCCGCGAGCACGTCGTAGCTCGAGGCGTGCCCGCGGTGACGGTCCCAGGTGAGCGAGGTCATGCCGTGCGAGCGCAGCAGCCGGAGGCGCTCGACCAGGTCCGCCCGGCGGGTGACCACGGCGCCCCCCTCCCCCGTCGTGATGTTCTTGTTCCCGAAGAAGCTGAAGCAGCCGATGTCCCCGAGTGTCCCGAGGGGCACGCCGCGGTAGGCGCCGCCCGGCGCGTGCGCGCAGTCCTCGACGACCGGCAGGCCGCGGCGCGCCGCGATCGCCAGGATCTCGTCCATCCCGCAAGGATAGCCTCCGTAGTGCACCACCGCGATCGCTCGGGTCCGCGGGCCGATCCGACGCTCGATATCCGCTGGATCCACGTTGAAGTCGTCATCGCCAACGCAGTCGGCGAAGACCGGGACCGCCCCGGCCAGCCGCGCGGCGTTGGCGGTCGCCACGAACGTCAGGGTCGGGACCACCACCTCGTCGCCGGGGCCGACGCCGAGCGCCAAGTACGCCATGTGCAGCGCGGCCGTGCAGTTGGCGACGGCGAGCACGTGGGCGCCGCCGCACAAGGTCCGGAACTCATCCTCGAAGCGGGCGCAGACGGCGCCGGCGGTGAGCCAGCGGGACCGCAGCACGTCGGCGACGGCCTGGACCTCCGGCTCGCCGATCTCCGCGTCCGCCACCGGGACGCGGACGCCCCCGCCCTCGACCGTAGCGCGGGCATCTTGCCCGCGATTGCCCTCCTCATGCATCAGCCGCCATCCACGGGCGCCCATGGCCCGTCACGTGCTGTACATCCCCGGCTTGTATCGATCGAGGTTCGCACGGACGAACTCCACGACCCGCTCGAGCCCCTCCTCGAGCGTGACGCGCGGCTCCCAGCCGAGCAGCTCCCGGGCGAGCGCGCTCGACGCGCAGAGTCGCTCGACCTCGCTCTCCTTCGGCCGCAGGCGCCGCGGGTCGTGGACCACCCCGACCGTCGCGCCGCACGCGGCTATCACCTTGCGGGCCAGATCGCCGATCGAGATCTCGCGACCGGTCCCCAGGTTGACTACCCGGCCGATCGCCGCATCCGAGCGCGCCGCGGCGATCATGCCACGCACCGTGTCCTCGACGTAGAGCAGGTCGCGGGTGGGCGCGAGCGCTCCGAGCGCCACGTCGCGGCCGGCGAGGGCCTGCGACGCGATCGTCGGGATCACCGCGCGCGCAGACTGCCTGGGCCCGAACGTGTTGAACGGCCGCACCGTCGCCACCGGCAGGCCGAACGACAGGTGGAAGCTCTCCGCGATCTTGTCCGCGCCGATCTTCGACGCCGAATACGGCGACTGCGCCTGCAGGGGGTGCGTCTCCTCGATCGGCACCCGCTGCGCCGTTCCGTACACCTCCGACGTCGACGTGTGGACCACACGCTCGGTCCGCTCGTCCAGCACCGCCTGCATGACGTTCATCGTACCGAGGACGTTGGTCTCGATGAAGGAGTGAGGCGAGCGATACGAGTAGGGGATGGCGATGAGGGCGGCGAGATGGAACACGGTCCGGCAGCCGCGGACGGCGGTCCGCACCGCGAACGGGTCCCGGATGTCGCCGGCGATCACCTCCAGCGCGTCGCGGACATCGGGGGAGGTCGATTCGAGCGCCCCCCAGTCGTTGCGGGCGTTGTACCGGACGAACGCGCGGACGCAGGCTCCGGCGCGGACGAGCGCCTCGCACAGGTGGCTGCCGATGAACCCGCCGGCGCCGGTCACCAGGACCGTGTCGCTCATGCGCGCCACGCTAGCCCCGCCCCGTCGCCGCGTCAAACGATCCGGGGGGCCGCCGCGCACACCACGTCCTCCAGCGCCCGCGTCGCGTGCCGCACGTTGAACTGCTCCCGGATCCGACGCTGCGCCGCCTCGCCCATCGCCCGCCGCCGCGCCGGATCCTCGAGCAGCGCGACGATCGCCGCCGCGACGGCCGCATCGTCCTCGACCGGGACCAGCAGTCCCGTCCGCCCGCGCTCCACCAGCTCGGGCAGGCCGTGCACGTCGCTCGCCACCACCGGCTTGCCCAGCGCCATCGCCTCGTAGACCACCAGCGGCGCGCACTCGCGGCGCGACGGGACCACGACCACGTCCAGATCGGCCAGCGCCGCATGCATGTCGTCGACAAAGCCGGTGAACGTCACGCGGTCCTCGATGCCCAGCTCGCGGACCAGCGCCCGCACCGAATCGCCGTAGGGGCCCGTGTGGTCGCCGAGCATGAAGAAACGAGCCCGCGGCCGGCGCACGGCCGCCCGCGCCGCGGCTCTGGCGAACACGTCCATGCCCTTGATGTCGACGAAGCGTCCGGCGATCCCCACCAGCGGCGCGTCCGCCGGGATGTCGTACGCCGCGCGCAGGGCCCCGCCGCGGTGCGGCGAGGCGAAGTCGTCCAGATCGATGCCCGAGTAGATCGTCACCATCTTGCGGGCCAGCAACGGCAGCTGCGTCGCGGAGAAGCGCGAGAGCACCACCACCCGGCGCACCGCCGGGAGCAGACCGAACGCCGTGAGGGCCGCGGGCCCGATGCGGCTGTCGTACGTCGACACCAAGTGCATCACCGCCGGCCGACCGGTCAGCGTGCCGAGCGCCGCGGCGATGCAGGCGGACTTGTCGCACAGTCCGAGCACCACGTCGATCCGCCGCCGCTCGATCTCCGTCAGTAGGCGGCGACACGGCGCGACCAACCGCCCGAGGAACGCGGACGCCTGGACCAGCCACTGCGGCAGCGGCGCCGCGTGGAACGGCGGGATCGGGCTCGACGGCGGCATGCCGTGCGCAATCAGGACGTCCGCGGTGCCCGCCGCGCGGTACCGCTCCGCCCACAGGTTGTCCTCGTGCAGCGCCATCGTCGGCCGCACGCGCGCGGGGTCGAAGTACTTGGCGTAGCGGAAGAGGAGCTGGGCCCCGCCGCTGTCCACGGGGGACGTGTCGATGATCATCAGGCGTACGGGGCGTTGCGCGGCCACGGACGACGTTCATACCTTACCGCGCTTGCCGTTGCACCAAGTCTTGCACCAAGACGGCGCACGGACCGCGAGGGAGGGTGAAGGATACCATGAGATCGACCAGGGACATAGTGGACGCTCAAGCCCCGGGCTCGCGTCCCTCGCCCTCCCCGACCGGCCGACGCTCGAAGGCGATCAGCATGGCCGGCAGGACGACGAACGCGGCGAGCGTGACCGCGCCCATCCCGATCACCGCGATCTGCCCCATCGAGAAGAGCCCCCTGTGCTGCGTCGCCATGAGGCTCCCGAAGCTCACGGCCGTGGTCAGGGCGGAGACGAGCACGGCGGGACCCGTGCGCAGCAGCACCCTCGGCATCGACCCGGGACCGTCCTCGACGTACCTGGAATACAGGTGGACCGACGAGTCGATGCCGACGCCGAGGATCACCGGCAGCATCGCGACCGAGTAGAAGGTGAGGTTGATGTCGAGCGCCGCGAGCGCGCCGAAGAGCCACGCGAAGCCGGCAAGGAGCGGGACGAGCATCGCCAGCGTGCGGGGCAACGATCGGGTCTGCACGAAGAGCACGGCGAACACCACGGCGAATGCGAGGCTCGTGGCGAGCGTTCCGTCCTCGCGGATGTAGCGGATGACGTCCGCGAAGACGAACCCCGAGGACGCCACCGGCACCTTCGACCCGTCGGGAAGCCGGATGGTCTGGTATGCGTCCTGGAGCCGCCGGGCCTGGAACCCGTCGCTCGTGTCGACCTTCGGCATCAGGTAGAGCACGCGGCCCACGCTGCTGCCGTCCAGCTCCGTGAAGAGCCCCCGGGCCCAGGCCGGGAAATCCCCGGACAGCGGCTCGACGCCGCCGATGCGAAGGTACCGGCGCCACTCGTCGAGACGATCGAGATCCTCGTCGTCCAGCCGGTCCTCGAAGAAGCCGAACGAGGGATCCTCCATGAGCGCGTCGATCTCCCTGAGGGTCCTGAGCTTGCGCGCCTGCTGGTCGGGCACGAACGAGTAGAGGCTGAACGCGGCCCGAAGGAGGTGTTCCCCCGCCAGCATGCGCCGCCGGATGTACCTGTGCGCCGCCTCGGCCTGCCGGGGCGTCTCGGCCATCGCGACGGCGGGCGACCCGCCGTATCCGCGCGTCGCGGCCCGTGTGTCGATCCTGGACGAGACTGGGCGCTTCGTGCGGAGCTTGCCGTAGTCGTACTCGAAACCGACCAGCGGCGCGGCGCTCGCCGCCGCGGCCGTGCCCAACGCGGCCAGCACCAGCACGACGCGCCCAACGGCTCGCGGGATCCGCACGACGGACCGCGGGACGTCCCGCCGCGGCCGAACGCGCAACGGACGGACGCGCTCGGCCAACGTCACCACCGCCGGGAAGAGCCCGAACGCCGCCAGCATCGACAGCGGTATGCCGATCGCGCACAGCTCGCCGAACTCCGAGAACCCGCGGAAGCGGGCCGTGATCAGCGCCGCGAACGCCAGCACCGTCGTCACCATGGTCACGAGGATCGCCTTGCCGGTCTGCCGGAACGCCCGCGCGATCGCGTCCTCGTTGCCCAGCCCGCCCGCGCGCTCCTCCTCGTACCGCTTGCCGAGGTGGATGCCGAAGTCGATCCCCAGGCCGAGGAGCACGGCGAAGGTGAAGGCGGTGATGAGGTTGAGCCGTTCGAGCAGCAGGTAGGCGATGCCGAGGCACATGACGATGCCGAACAGCAGCGGCAGCATCACGTACAGCAGCGCCCGGAAACTGCGGAACGCCGCCAGCACGACCAGCATCATGCCGATCAGCGCGCTGGCGGCCGATGCGCGCACGTCCTTGAGGATCGCCCCGGCCTCGGCCACGCGCGTCCTGAAGCCGCCGCCGACCTCGCTCCTCGCCTCCGGATGGTACTCCCGCGGCCGAAGGACCGTCCGGGCCTCGGCAGGCAGCTCCTCCGCGCCGGGCCACATGTCGACGTCCAGGCAGTCCGACAGCTCGCGCGTGCCGATGAGACACTCGGCCCGGTAGACGACGTTCTTCGTGGAGTCCATGTCCACGGCCGTCCCCGGGAAACGGATCATCATCGTCGTCGTCACGACGGGACCCCCGGCCGAGCCGTCCGGGCGCTTCGCCTCCTTCTCGATCTCCAGGTACATGTAGTCGGGGGTCGGGGGTCGGGGGTCGGGGGTCGGGCCGACGTCGGCGTCTGCGCCGTGCCCGATCGTCTCCCCCAGGATCGACCGGTACCGCTCCTCGTACTTCTCGCGCATCTCCGGCGGGATGATCTCGGGGGGCGGGTCGTCGTCGAGCGTCACGTAGGCCGGATTGGCGTGGATCTTCTCCCAGCGGAGCCGCCGCGCAAGATTGTCCCGCACGGCCTCCATGTCCTCCAGGTCGGCGAACAGCAGCCGGCGCTCCTTGAAATACCCGATCTCCGGCCGGTAGAAGATCAGCGGTCGCTCGGGCCAGCGCCCCACGACCGCCGCGACGTCGTCCACGAACCTGTGGTTGGCCTCGGCGCTCGGCGACTCGACCGAGATGTACAGCGCATCGGTCGACCCGAGCCGCTCGGCGGCCATCTCGAGGTGCCGGACGCTCGGAGCGCCCTCGGGCAGCAACACCCCGAGGTCGGCGGTGACGGAGAGGCGCGCGCCGAGCGTCACGCCCAGCGCCAGCAAGGCCGCGGTGACGGCGACCACCGGCCAGGGATTCCCGGCAGCCCACCGCGCGTACCGCTCGAGCAAGCGCCTCATGTGCAGGCGTCCCTATTACCACACCGCCCCGCATAGGTCCTAGCCGGCCGTGGTCGTGGTTGGCGCCGGCCCGAAGTCCCCGTGTGCGTTCCGGGGGGCGACCGCCGGTGGGGGCGGGTGATATCCCCATCCGCCTTCGGCGGACCCCGAGGAATGGAACTTGCGCGGTCCAAGGATCACGGTCACTTGCGCGCGAGTTCCTTCGCAGCCTGCATGGTTCGCGTGCTACCGGCGCCGCGACGGACCCGCAAGACCCACGGCTTCCCTGCCCGGCGGTCTCCGGGTCTCGGAGTAGCCGGTCCGGGCGGGGATCAGTGGCCGGCGCCGGCCTTGAGCCAGCGCACGCGGACGGCGCCGACGAGTCCCGGTGTCAGGTGCACGCCCAGGTTCCGGTCCACGACGACCGCCTCGGCGCCCTCGTACTTGCGAACCAGCGCCATTCCGTCGGCGGGGCCCAGGACGAAGACCGCGGTGGCGAGCGCGGCGGCGACGATGGCCCAGGGATGGATGACGGTGGCGCTGACGCATGCGTGGGCCGGGTACCCGGTTCGCGGGTCGATGACGTGGGAGTATCGCCTCGCCCCGATGATGCGGAACCGCTCGTAGTCGCCGGTCGTGGCGATCGCCCGGTCGCGCATGGGGAACATTGCGAAGACCTCGGGGGCCTCGCGGCGCGGGTGACGGATCCCGACGGTCCAGTCGCGGTCGCCTCGCCGTCCGCGGACGACGAGGTCGCCACCGCCCTCGACGACGAAGTCGCGGACGCCGTGAGCCTCCAGGACGGCGACGGCCTCGTCGAGCGCCAAGCCCTTGGCGATCGGCTCCAGGCCGATCTGCATTCCGCGCTGGGTCAGGCGCACCGTCCCCGCCTTCGCGTCGATCTCGACGTTCCGGTAGTCCACCTTCTCGCGGAGGCGCGCCACCTTCGCCCTGAACGCCTCCTGCTCCGGGTCGAACTGCTCGACTCCATCGAACCTCCATGCGTCGCGCAGCACGCCCCACGTCGGATCCAGCGCCCCGCCTCCGGCCGCGGCCACCTCGGTCGCCACCAGCAGCGCCCGCAGCGTCTCGGGGGCGACGGCGACGGGATCCTGGCCGGCGGCGCGGTTCAGCCGAGCGACGTCGCCCTCAGGATCGGCCTCGCCGACGAGCCGTGCGACCGCATCGATCCGGTCGAACGTCTTGCCGACGGCCGAGTAGACCTCGTCCGACGGTTCGGCGAAGACCCGGATGACGAACGTCGTCCCGAGGACCTCGCGCCGCTGCTCGATCAGTTCGGCCGGCGAACGGCGGCACGAAGGCGCGATCAGGACGGCCGGGAGGAGGGCCGCGGCGAAGCCGGCGAGTCGTCTAAACCGGTGCAAGGTAGTCATGTTCGATCTCCCGTGCGAAGCAGGCGGCCGCCGCGTAGCAGCGGCAGGAGCGCCGCGGCTGCGGCGAGGCCGAGGCTCGCGGGCGGCGGGAGGAACCCGAGCATTGCGAGGCCCGCGTTGAGCGGCGCGATGGTGGCGGCCAGGACGATGTGGCCGAGCATCGAGCCGCAGGCGCGCCGGGCGCCGGCCAGGGCCGCAACGGCGACGCCCGGATCGTCGGCGGCCACGGCGATGCCGTGCTCCGGCGGTTCGTCCATGCCGGGGGGCAGTTCGGCGCTGCGCGCCTCACGCCCCCCGGACCCCCGCGGGCGCTCGCGGCGGAGCCGCTCGCGCCCTTCGTCCATGCCGGGGGGCAGTTC
>CAMTWF010000161.1:0-27361 GCA_947085355.1 uncultured delta proteobacterium | reverse complement strand
TTCGGCCCGGCCTTCCACGCCCGGATCCCACCACGCGGAGATCCCTCGTGCAACCCCCCTTGTTGTCGAGGCACCCTGCTGGGCCCCGTGGTCGCGGCCCCGTTGAAGCCCGTCGCGGCCTCCCGGCCTGCGTGGGGCGGCGGATCCTCCCGCGACCGCGGCTTGCTCGAGCACTTCGCCGACCGCTCGGGCGGCCTCCCCGACGAGGTCTTCAGGAAGGCCCCGCAGTACAGGTAGGACCCGCCGCCTGCCGGGATCCGGCTCGACCTGCTCGCGGTCGCGTAGACCCGGCCCGGCCCCGGGCCCCGCTTGAATAGGGGGCGCCCGGGAGCCGTCCCTCTCGACGGGACGGCAGCGCACCGGGCGCGGCCCCGCGAAGCGGATCGTCGAGAAGTACGGCAGCCCGTGCCAGCCCACTGAATCGGCCAGTGAGGGACCGGAGATCGCGGGCCCGAAGCCGGCGCCGGTCGACAGGTGGCACGCCACGCCGCCGACTCCGCGGCCGCACACGTCGGCGCGACCGTCGCCGTCGAGGTCGCCGAAGCGGATCGTGGCGTAGTGGCGGAAATCGCTCCAGCCGGACGCCTCGTCCCAGTCCGGCCCCACGAAGCCGGCGCCGAACCCGGCTCCGATCCATGGCCAGCAGCGGATGCCGTCGTTGGCCCGCGCGCACAGGTCGAGGTCGCCGTCGGCATCGAGGTCGGCCAGGCGGATCGTGGCGGCGTTGTCCATGTCGCCCCAGCCGGTGGCGTCCGACAACCCAGGGCCGGCGATCGCGGAACCGAAGCCGGCCCCGGTCGACAGCCGACAGTCCACGCCCGCCGCGGTCCGCGCGCACAGGTCGGCGCGACCGTCGCCGTCCACGTCGGCCAGGCGGATCGTGCTCCAGTACTTCGGGTCGGTGAAACCGGCGCCGTCCGACCACGCCGGGCCGGCGAACGGCGCTTCGAAGCCGGCGCCGTTCGACAAGGCGCAGAACATCCCGGCCGCACCGCGCGCGCAGGCGTCGAGGCGCCCGTCGCCGTCGATGTCGCCGGTGCGGATAGTGCCGTAGTAGTAGGGCTGGTTCCAACCCGAGTCGTCCGACCAGGGCGGGCCGGCGATGCGCGCCCCGAACCCGGTCCCGGTGGACGGCCAGCAGCCCCAGCCGGCCGACGACCGGGCGCAGACGTCGTCCCGCCCGTCGCCGTCGAAGTCCGCCAAGCGGATCGTCGTGAAGTAGCCCGGCGCGCCCCACCCGCTCGCGTCGGACAGCTCCGGCCCTTCGAGCCGGGCGCCGAAGCCGGCGCCGGTCGACGGCCAGCAGTAGACCCGCGCGTTGGCGCGGGCGCAGACGTCGGCCAGCCCATCTCCGGTCACGTCGCCGAGCCGCAGGGTCGAGAAGTTCGTCTCGTCGTCCCAGCCGTTGTCGTCGGACAGCGCCTCCAGGACCCACGCCGCGGCGAACCCCGCACCGTTCGACGGGTAGCAGCGCAGACCGGCCGCGGCCTTCGCGCAGAAGTCCGCGCGGCCGTCGCCGTCGATGTCGGTCGTCCCGGCGTCGTCGAGCACGCCGGAGTCGACGATCGTCTCGTCCATCCACAGGTCGCACGAGCCTGGAGCGCCGGAGCCGTCGGCGAAGACGCCGAGGTGGTTGGAGACCGCCCGCTCGGCGCCGGCGGACGGCCGGTTGACGATGCCGAGACCCTGCACGACCAGGGTCGTCGAGCCGCCGCCGTCGAGGTTCAGGGCGATCCAGCAGCCGAGGTCCTCCATCAGCGCGGCAAGCTGGCCGCAGGTCATGCCGATGCTGTAGCCGGGCTGGCGGCCGTCGACGACCACCATCCACAGCGTCTGCCGGTCACGCGACAGGCCAACGGCGGTGCGCGGGTGACGCTCCGGGCAGTGCGACGGCGCGGGCGAGAAGCTGGTCAGCGCCGCGCCGTCCTGCACCAGCAGCGGATAGCCGCCCACCGCCTGCTGCATCCACGCTTCCCGCGCCGCCAGCACCTCGCGCGGCGGCGAGATCAACGCGCGGTCCCAGCCGAACACGATGTACCCCGAGGTGGCCGTATCCGAGCGCCACAGATTCCCGTTCCCGATCGCCAGTCCGTTCGGCAGCTCGGTGTCCCCCATGTCGAAGAAGTCGGCGTTGATCGCCCCCTGCACGCCGACCAGCGAGCGCCACGAGCTGGTGGTCCGGCTGAACTCTGCCGCCGTCGTGGCCCGCATCGTGATCCCGCGCGCGCACAGGTCGACCCGCAGCCCGTACACGCGCACCGGCCCTGTCATCGTCCGTTCGAGCAGCGCCGTCCCCGGATGGGGATAGCTCCAGGTGTCGACCGCGCGCGCCGACATCGGCACGCACAGCATCGCGAGCAGCAACGCGGCCGGCAGGAGCCTCGTCCTCCGCGACATGTCCGTTTCGCCTCCGTCCGTCCCGTCGCCGGCGGCGCGCGGCCGTCCGCCGGCTGGGCGGCTCAATCCCCCAGCGGCACGCAGATATCCGCGGCGCCGCGGACCAGCCGGTCTTCCGGGCAGTCCTCGCTTGCTGCCGCCCCTCGATCTCGACGTTCCACGCGGCCCCGCCTCCGCACGGCCGAGGCCCTCACGACGCCTCGACGTGTACCGAGATCGCGCCGAGGAGTCGAGTGTCGCCTGTTGCGGCTGCGGGCGTCCACGATGCCGGAGCGAAACGCACTTGGGTTTCCTGGACCGGGTGTATTATTCTTCGGGGGCGGATGCGGAGGGCGAGCACATGACCGGGACAGTGGTTTCGGGGCGGCGTGCGTGGGTCCGGGCGGGGGGTCTCGCCGGCCTGCTGGTGTCGTTCGCGTCGGCATGCGTGCTCGAGACGGGGGGTATGGCGAACGTGGTCGGGGATGTCGACGTCGTCGACGACGGCGGGGGCGAGATCCGGTGGGACGACGGGGACGGATGGGGGGACGACGTCAGGGTGGAGGGCGACGCGGGAGTCTGCGGCGACGGGCTGCTGGATCCGGGCGAGGCGTGTGACGACGGGAACACGAGCGACAACGACGCGTGCGTGTCGGGGTGCGTCGCGGCGACGTGCGGGGACGGTTTCTGGTGGTCGGGGATGGAGGAGTGCGACGACGGGGCGGCGAATTCGAACGCGACTCCGGACGCGTGCCGCACGGACTGCACGCCGGCGCGCTGCGGCGACGCGGTGATCGACACGGGCGAGGCGTGCGACGACGGCAACACGATCGACACGGACGCCTGCCGCAACACGTGCGCGCGGGCTGGCTGCGGCGACGGCGTGGTCGGCCCGGGCGAGGAGTGCGACGACGGCAACGGGGTCAACACCGACGCCTGCCCGAACTCCTGCGTGGCGGCGACGTGCGGCGACGGCTTCGTCTGGGCCGCCTCCGAGGACTGCGACCGCGCGCCGCCGCGCGCCTGCACCACCTCGTGCGCGTCGACCGGCAGCGAGGCGTGCGTCGCCTGCCGCTGGGCCGGCGCCTGCGTGCCGCCGGTGGAGGTCTGCAACGGCCTGGACGACGACTGCGACACGGCGTGCGACAACGGCTTCGCCTGCTGTGCCGATGCGCTCACGACCTGCACCGTCGGTTCCTGCACGGGCGCCGCGTCCTGCTCGGCCGGCTGCGTCGTCGGCGAGTGCAACCTCGGCGCGGCGCCCGTCAACGACACGTGCGCCGGGGCGACTTCGATCGCGCTTCCCGGCGGGACGTTCACGGGCAGCACCTGCCCGGCGGCGAGCGACTACAATCCCGGCGGCGGCTGCGGGGTCACGGACGCCAAGGACGTCGTCTACCACATCGCCCTCTCGCAGCGCTCCCGCGTCGTCGCCTCGACGGTAGGCTCCGCCTTCGACACCGTGCTGTACGTCCGGTCGACCGACTGCGCCGGCGGCGCGCAGGTCGCCTGCGACAACGACGGGGGGGGAGGCGGCGCCTCGCGCATCGATACGACGCTCGATGCCGGCGTCTACTACCTGTTCCTCGACGGCGACGGTCCCGCCCAGGCGGGCGCGTTCAGCCTGAACGTGCAGATCATACCGGGAAACGACACGTGCGCCGGGGCGATCGATGTCGGCGCCGGCGGCGTGTTCACGGGCACGACCCTCGGCGCCGCGAACGACTATTCCGGCGGCTGCGGCGACGTGGGCGGCGCCGACGTCGTCTACGCGTTGACCCTCACGGGCGGCTCGGACGTCTTCATCACCACCGTCGGCTCCGCCTTCGATACGGTCCTCTATCTCGTCCGGGACTCCTGCGCCGGCAGCATGATCGCCTGCACCGACGACTACCGGGCGCCGCTGTCGACCGGATCGATCCTGATCCGCGACAACCAGGGGGCCGGTGTGTACTACATCGTCGCCGACGGCAAGACCGCCGCCGCCCGCGGCGACTACCGGCTCGAGGTCAGCGTCACGCCGAACGACGACGAGGGGGACCGCTGCGGCCAGCCGTTCGAGTTCGGGCCCGGCGCCTTCCCGATGCAGGAGTGCGACGCGACGAACGGGAGCGGCAACGAGTACTCCGGAAGCTGCGGCGGCGACAACCGCGACGAGATCTACTACGTGGTCATTCCCGTCGCCGGCTCCCGGACCTTCACCACCTGCCACCCGACGACCAACTTCAACACCGTGCTCTATCTGCGCTCGGCCTGCGCCGATTCCGGCTCCCAGATCGGCTGCAACAACGACGACGGCGTCTGCCCGAGCGCCTCGAACCGCTCGACCTTCACCGCATCGCTGACTCCGGGGATCTACTACCTGTTCGTCGACGGCCAGGGTGCGCAGGGGGACTATTGCGTCGAGATCCGCTGAACGCCGCCGCGCGGCGGCCGGGGAGGTGCGGCATGGGCGGCTCGTGGACGGGGCGGCTGGGCGACGAGATCCGGTAACCGTTCACCCCCATACGCCAGCCTTCCGCTCCCGCTCCCCCGTGGACGCGGACGTTCTCACCCGGCAACAGGAGCGGGAGCGGGAGGTTGGGACGCATGGTGGTGAACGGTTACGATTCGCTGTTCCCCTGCCCCTGACCTGCGGTACGGATCCGGCGCCGGGGGGACGTCTCCGGCCGGGCGGCGCCGCCGCTGCTCCGGCCGGCCGTGTACGGGAGGGAGTCCATGACGGGAGCCTACGTCCTCATCAACTGCGGCGCCGGCACGACCGGCCGCGTGGTGCGTGCGTTGCGACGCCTCGGCGTCAAGGAGGTGCGAGCCGTCACCGGCCCGTTCGACGTGGTCGCCTACGTCGAGGCCAAGGACCCGAACCGGCTCGGCGACACCGTCGTGAGCCGGATCCAGACGATCGACGGCGTGCAGCGAACCCTCACCATGGTGGCCGTGAGATTGTAGGCCCGCGGGTCTTCTGTGCCGGGGGGCTGTTCGGCGCTTCGCGCCTCACCGCCCCCCGGACCCCCGCGGAACCTCGCGGCAGAGCCGCGAGGTTCCTTCGCGCCGGGGGGCAGTCCGCCGCTTCGCGGCTTGACGCCCCCCGGACCCCCGCGGAACCTCGCGGCAGAGCCGCGAGGTTCCTTCGCGACGTCGCGCGTCACGGCGTGCGGCACGCGGCGCCGTACGCCGCTTCCAGTGCCGCCGCGAAATCCTCGGCCGTGCGGACCCTGTCCTCCGCCCGAGGCGCCAGCACGTGCAGCACGACGGCGTCGATCGCCGACGGAACCCCGGGCGTCCGCACGGAAGGCGGCACGGGGGGAGTAAGCCTGTCCAGCCCCTCGAACGGCAGCTCCCCGGTGAGCATCTCGTAGAACGTCACTCCCAGCGAGAAGATGTCGGCCCGCCCGTCCACCACGACGCCGACGAACTGCTCCGGCGCCATGTATGCCGGCGTCCCGGAAACCTGGGTCGAGCGCCTCATGCCGTCGAAGGCGCGTGCCAGGCCGAAGTCCATCACCTTGAGCGTCCCTTCCGCGGTCACCATCAGGTTGGACGGCTTGACGTCGCGGTGGACGACGTGACGCCGATGGGCGTACCCGAGCGCATCGGCGGCCCGCAGCGCGATCCAGACCGCCTCGGACACCGCCAGGCGCCCGCGCGACTCCAGCATCGACGCGACGTCCTGCCCCTCGACCAGTTCCATCGCAATGAACGGCCTGCCGCCGAGCACGCCGACGTCATACACCGTGATGATGTTCGCATGGTTCAGAGCAGCCGCGACCTGCGCCTCTCGGAGGAAGATGCGCGCCGATTCCGCGTGCCCGGACGGATCGTTGAGGAACTTGAGCGCCACGATGCGGTCGAGCACCGCGTCACGCGCCCGGTAGACGACCGCCATCCCTCCGCGCCCGATCTCGCGATCGATCGCGTACCTTTCCGACTGCTCGTCCGACGCCTCGGCGGCCGGCGGCGGCGGCGCCGGGGCGTCGTGCGGGATCTGGCGCGGCAGGATCTGCGTCGGCGCCGCCGCGACCCCGGAAGCCGCGACCGCTCCCGCGAACGGCGACGCCGGCGCCTGCGACGCGGACGGCTGCTGCGAACGCCCCGCCGGCGCCGACGATCCACGGCCGGCCACCTCGACCGGGACGCTCGCAGCCGCGGGGGCGCCGGCCACCTCGACCTCCCCGGCACGCTCGAAGAAACGAGCCGCCACGGTCTCCTGGCCGAGCTTCCTGGCGGCGCGCGCCGCCTTCCCGTACGCCCCGGCGCGCTCGTACAGATGCACCGCGGCCTGGAGCCTCCCGGATGCCGCGTGCAGATCGCCGGCCGCCTCGTAGCGCCCTTCGCGGACCAGCGCCTGGGCGCGCTTGGCGTCCGAACCATCCGAGCCCGACAGCAGACGCCGCAGCAACGCGATCGCGACCCACGCACCGAGGACGGTCCCGAGCACCTTGACCGCCACGGCGACCGGAGTGCCCTGGAAGAGCACACCGACGGCGGGCAGCCCGCTCAGGAAACCCAGCGGCCCTTCTCCCCCCAATCCGGCCTCCTACCGCTCCACCGGCACCCGCAGGATCCGGCCGGGACGTATCCTGCCGGCCGGATCGATGTCCGGGTTCAGATCCAGCACGCGCCGCACGCTCGTCCCGAACTTGCGGGCTACGCTCCACACCGAATCGCCCCGCCTGACCCGGTAGGTCCCGGCGAGATCCGCCGCGGCCGCCTGCCCGTCGGCGCTGACACGCTCGCCGGAAGGGCCGCCGCCGACGTCCGGGATCACCAGCCGTCGGCCCGGAATCAGCCGGTCCGGATCGGGCAGATCGTTGGCCAGCAGCAGGTCGCGGACCGGAATGCCGACGGCCCGCGCGATGCTTCCCAGCGTCTCGCCGGTCCGCACGACGTAGACTTGCCGTATCCGTTCATCGGGGGGGACCGCCCGGCCGCGCGTCAGGTCCCAGACGCATGGCGCCGCCAGGGCGGCCTCTGCCATGCCGGGGGACTGTTCGGCGCCGAGCTCCTCACCGCCCCCCGGACCCCCGCGGACGACGACGCCCATCGGCGGCGTCTCCTGCGGACCGTCGGGGGCCTCTTCGACATCGTCCGGCGCCGTCTCCTCGCCCAGCAGGACGAGCGTCATGCCGACGCGGATGCGGGACGGATCCGCGAGGTCGTTCCATCGCGCCAGGTCGGCCCGCGGGATGTCGAACCTGCGGGCGATCTCCCAGACCGTGTCGCCGGCCTGCACGACGTACGTGCCGCCGTCGGGCATTTCCCAGGAGTCCGGCGGTGGAAGCTCGCCCGCGGCCATCCGTGCCGGGATCAGGATCCTCCACCCCGGAACCAGCCGATCCCGCTCGCCCATGCCGTTCGCCTCGCGGAGCGCCGACTCGCTCAATTCGTGCTGCCGTGCGATGCCGGCCCACGTCTCGCCCCTGCGTACCCGGTGGCCGCGGTGCGGCGGAGGGCCGGACGCCGGCGGCGGCGGAGCGGGGTGCAGGAACGGGTACGGATCGACCTGGCGACCGCCGATCCAGAGCACGAAGTGCAGGTGCGGCCCGCGCGAGATGCCGGTGTTGCCGACCAGCGCGATGCGCTGGCCCCGCGACACCTTCGCGCCGGGCCTGACCGGCATCCCGCTGCAGTGGGCATAGTAGGTGATCCACCCGCCGGGGTGCAGGATCGCGACGAGGTTCCCGTAGCCGCGGAGTTCGTCCCCGGCGTACACGACGATCCCGCGTTCGGCGGCGATAATCGGGGTCCCTTCCCTGCCTATCACGTCGAGCGCCTTGTGATAGCCGTTGTCGCCGGAGCCGTGTCCGCGGCCTATGCGCGAACCCGGGATCGGGAACGCCAGCGTATCGGGCCTGCGCGATCCGCCGGCGGCGGCGATCTGCGCCGGCGTCGGCCCCTCCCGGACCATCCTGCGGATCTCGGCGGCGCTGCCGATGCCGAGGCGCTCGGCGCGCCGGGCGTCGGCGGAAGCCGCCGTCGGATGCGGATTGGCGGCCATCGGACGCGCGGGCACGGTCGCGACGATCGCCGCGAGGAGCGCCACGCCGCCGCGCCTGACGGCTGTTGCGGGCGCGACAGGACCGGCCTTTCTCCGCCGCATCAGTGCCATCCGAATAAGCCATCGCGGCGTACCTGTCAAACTTTCGGCGTAGCCGTTCGGGGCGGGTGGCGGTCCACGAGGCATGGTATTGCCCCGCAGGATTTGCGCGATCCGCGAGAATGTTGCCGGCTCATCCAAGGGGATGCCTCACGATGAACTTGCGGTTCGACCTTCAACATTCGACCTTAGACGCGCGGTTGACTCCCCGGCGGGCGCGGACGTAGCCTTCGACCGTCTTGCATTGCGGAGGTGCCGGCATGATCAGGAACGCTTGTCTCCTGGCGGTTGCAGTTGCGGGTTGGGCGCGGGGCGCGCCGGTCGGCGCACAGCCGGCCGCCGAGGCCGAGGATCCGGCCGTGGCGGAGGCGCGCGACCGTTTCGACCGTGGAGTGACCTACACCAGCGAGGGAAACTACGGCGCGGCGCTGGCGGAATTCCTGCGGGCCTACGATCTGACCGGCCATTGGGCCGTGCTCTACAACCTCGGCCGGGTGTCCGAGGCGCTGGGCAGGGAACCCGACGCGGCTTCGTATTTCGAGCAGTATCTTGATGAGGGCGGTGACATGGTCGAGGAGAACCGCAGGGCTGAAGTTGAGTCCGCGCTGGCGGCGCTGCGCACAAGGCTCTCGGTACTCCGGATCGATGTCGACGTGCCGGGCGCCGAACTGCTCCTGGACGGCGCGGTGATCGGCACGGCTCCGATCCGCGGCGCCCTGTACGTCCGGCCCGGGCCCCACACGGTGACGGCACGACACCCTGACCACGGCATGATCCGCCAAGAGGTGCTCCTGGCCAGCGAGGTCGAGGAACACGTCGTCCTGGCGCTGGTCGCGTCCGTGGGGCCGCCGGGCGAACCACAGACCTCGACCCAGCCCGACGACGACTCGGTCGGGATCGCCGGCAAGTGGTGGTTCTGGACGCTGATCGGCACCGTCGTGGCCGGCGGCGCCGTGGCCGCCGGAGTGCTCCTGGCCGAGCCCGGAGTATCGTACACGACCGGGTCCGCGGATCCCTGGATCCTTCCATGACCCCGGCCCCGGTTGGAGGCGCCGCGATTTGCCCGGCGAGGGCGGCCGGGGTATGGTTCGCGGCGTGAGCGGGAACGGGCCGGGCGACACTCTGGTCGGAAGCGTCATCGACGGCCGCTATCGGATCGACGGGAAGATCGGCGAGGGCGGCATCGGGGCGGTGTACCAGGGGGAGCACGTCGTCGTCGGCAACAGGGTGGCGATCAAGGTCCTGCACCCGGAGTACTCGCGCGACGAAGACGTCATCCGGCGGCTCGCCATCGAGGCGCGCATCGCGGGGACGCTCGGGCACCGCAACATCGTCCAGGTCTACGACTTCGCAGCGATGGAGGACGGCACGCACTACATCGTGATGGAGCTCCTCGACGGCGAGACGCTGGCCCAGTACCTCCTGCGCGAGGGACCCGTCGACGCGAAGTTCATCGTCCCGGTTGCGATGCAGATCCTGGAGGCCCTCGGAGCCGCCCACGCCCGCAGCGTCGTCCATCGCGACCTCAAGCCGGACAACGTCTTCCTCACACGCTCCGCCGACGCCGCGGCGCTCGTCAAGATCCTCGACTTCGGCATCTCCAAGATCCGGTCGCCCGGCTCGGACGACTTCCACCTGACCAAGACCGGCACGGTCCTCGGCACGCCGTACTTCATGTCCCCCGAGCAGGCCACCGGCAAGAAGGACGTCGACCAACGCACCGACATCTACGCGCTCGGCGTCATCCTGTACTTCGCCCTCACGGGGACCTACCCGTTCAAGGGCGACACGTACAACGAGCTGATAGTCAACATCTTTTCGGAGGAACCGCCGCCGCCGCGCGCGGTCCGACCAGACATTCCCGAAGCCGTCGAGCGCGTGATCCTGAAGGCGATGGCCAAGCAGCGCGACGGACGTTTCGCCGACGCCGCCGAGTTCTCGCGGACCCTGCAGACCCTCCTCGCCGACCCGGCGCTCAAGGACGTCTTCGGCGGAATGACCAGCAGCGCGCTAATACGCTCCGCCCACCGCAGGTCGCTGGCCTCGCAGCCGCCGCCGACCCCGATGACGTGGACGGCGAAAGGCAAGACGAGCCGCGGATCGGCCGCGACGACCGAACCGGGACCGCGGAAACGGCGGGCGCCGTGGATCGCGCTGGGGCTGCTGCTGGCGGCCGCCGGCGGCGTGACGGCGTTCCTTGCCGCGAGGGAAGGCGGGGACGACACGTCGGACGGCCGAGTGGACGTCGCTGCGGCCGCCGTGCAGGACGCCGGGGCGGAGCCGGAGTCGATCCCCGCCGATCCGATCGACGTCGCGGCGGCCCTGCCTGCCCGCGAGGCGCACGAAGCCGCAGAACGGCCGGACGCTGCGCCGCCGACGCAACCCGAGGTGGTCGTCGTGCGCGTCTCCGCCACGCCGGACACCGCCGGGATCAAGATCGACGGCGCGGACGTGCCCAACCCGTTCGAGCGCCGCTGTGCGCGCGACGGGCCGGACCTGCGGGTCGAGGTGGCCGCCAGGGGGTTCGAGACGGTCGTCCGGTTCGTCCCGTGCGACGCCGACAAGCAGGTCGCCGTCGAACTGGATCGCGCCCGCGACGGACAGCGACCCGTCCGCGACGCGGGCGGTCGCGTGGACCACGAACGGTCCGAGACCGGAGCCGCGCCGCCGACGCCGCCGCCGCCGCCGCCGCCGCCGGTCGACGCTCCGGCAATCGACCGCGACAACCCGTTCGGCCGGCCTGGACGCGGCGATGCAGGGCAGCCCGGCCCGCGGTGATCCCGACAGCCGTTCGCCGGGAGCGTGCCGTATCCGCCGACGCTTGGCGTCGGTCCCCGGTTGGCGCTAGCCTCACGGCCGTATGGAGGTGCGTGTCATGATGCGTATCGTTCCGCTGTGCTTCGCGTTCATCGTCGCGGCGGTTGTCTGGTCGGGCTGCAGGGAGCAGGGCACCGAGGTGATCTTCGTCATCGAAAGCGACCTGGGCGTGCCGGATCTGGTCAACCGGCTGGACCTCGTCCTGACGGCGGAGAGCAGCCGGCCCGATCGCAACCCGCCGATGACGAACCACGTGCGCCTGAGAATCGGTCCGGGAGAAGGCGCCGATTCCCCCGGCTTCCCGGTCACGTACGTGGTGCGTGCCGGCAGCCGGTACGACGCGCGCGTCTGGATGACCGCGGAGGCGTACCTCGACGGCAGGCGCGTCGTCGCGACCTCGGGCGGAGAGACGTTTTCCCGGGGAGCGTCCCGCACCGTTCGGCTTTGGCTCCCCGCGGATACGGATTGCCCCGCCGGCCAGGTCGTCTGCGACGCGAACTGCACGGACGCCCGCACGAACCCGCGCAACTGCGGTTGGTGCTGGAACGAGTGCGGCCCGGGGGAGCCGTGCGTTGCAGGGCGGTGCGAGTGCCCCGGCGGACGCACGCGGTGCGGGTCCGGCTGCGCCGACACGCGCCGCGACCCGATGAACTGCGGCGAGTGCGGCAACAGGTGCTCCGGCGGCCGGGTCTGCTGGGACGCGGCGTGCGAGGACCAGTGCCCGCCGGATCTGACCGACTGCGGCGGGTGGTGCGTGAGTACCGACTTCGACAGAGAAAACTGCGGCGGGTGCGGCGTCCGGTGCCCCGGGGATGAGGCGTGCGACGACGGATCGTGCTCGTCCCGCTGCGCTCCACGGCTCCCGTACGGGGAGTGCGAAATCCTCATGAACTGCCCGTGCCCGCCCGGATCCGCGTGCGATCTGGCCGCGACGATGTTTGGAGGGCCGGAACCGTGGAGCCCGTCCGGATTCTGGGTGCACACCGGGCCCGAGTACTGCAAGGGGGTGTCCGGCAGCGCCGGGCCGGGCGAGCCGTGCCCGACCGGGGCCGGCGACTGTCAAGCCGGCCTCGGCTGCCTGCCCAACGCCGAAGGCGACGGAACCGCCAGATGCATGCGGTGGTGCGCACGCGCCGACGGCGCGCCGTGTTCTCCGGATGAGCCCTGCGTCGCGATCGCCGGCCAGGAGGCGTACGACACGAGCGGCTACGGCGTGTGCAGGGCCGGCGGCCTGCGGTTGGACGACATCTGCAACGGGATCGACGACGACGGCAACGCCGCGATCGACGACATGGTCGATATCTGGTCGGACCCAACGAACTGCGGCGGTTGTGGGATAACCTGCCCGGAGGGCCAACCCTGCGTGTCGGCTTCCTGCATGGCCGATTGCCCGGACGGGATGCCGCTGTGCGGCGACGGGTACTGCGCCGGCCTGTACGACCCGGCGCGCTGCGGGCCCGAATGCGTCCGGTGCCAGCCGTTCCACGACTGCATGTACGGGATCTGCACACCGAACTGCGGAACCTCCGGGTATGCGGCCCCGTGCCCCGCGCCTGAGGGGCTGGTATGCACGCCGCTTCGGTTCGACCCGCAGAACTGCGGCGGGTGCGGGATCGCGTGCGATTCGGGCATGGGTCTGGCCTGCAACGACGGCAGTTGCTCCGGGTCGTGCCCGACCGGCACGACCAACTGTTCCGGCGTGTGCCGGCCGATCGGCTCCGATCCGGACGCGTGCGCCGACTGCGGCAACTCCTGCCTGTCGATGCACGAGTGCCGGGACATGTCCTGCCTGTCGTGCAGCCCGGAGCCCGCGCCCGCCGGCGGCGAATGCCTCGTGACGTCCAACTGCGGCTGCGGGTCGCTCGAACACTGCGTGCTGATACGGGACACCGGCGGCACGGTGACGGAAGCATGCGTCCCCCGGACCGGCGACCTCCCCGAGGGCTCCTGGTGCAGCCCGCTCGTCCAGGACTGCGCCGTGGGGCTGCTCTGCGTGCCGCACACCGACGGCCGGGATGAGGCCTACTGCGTCAGGGCCTGCCTTGACACCGAGGACTGCTGCACGGAAGCGATCGACTGCGGCGACACCGTGTCGTGCGATCTGCGCAGCCGACCCATCCTCGGTTACGGCCTATGCCTGCGGAACACCCCTGCGGGCAGCGTGGGCGCGCCCTGCGAGACGCCCGACAACTGCGTGGCGTTGCCCGAGAGGACCCGCGTCTGTCTCCGGCACGACCCGGGGGGCCTCGGGAATCCGCTCCCCGGGGGCTATTGCTCGCAGATCTGTCTCGATGATCCCGGCTGTCCCGCCGGGGGGGGGTGCGCACGCCTCGGGGGGATCACCGATCGCCGCTGCCTACGCCGGTGCAGTACGACGGGCGACTGCCGGTTCTGGGAGGGGTACGATTGCGCTCGGCTGGAGGATGGGTCGTACTGCTGGCCGGGGTACGGGATCGGGCCAGGGGGGTAGATGTCGAGCCGCAGCGCGAGACGCAGCAGAGCGGCGGCGCGGGCCGGGAGGCTTGAGGCCGGGGTCTACTACCCCCGAACTTTGTCGCGCGGCGCGACGATTTTGGTCACCGCGGAGCACGCAGAGACCATTCTCTGCGCGCTCTGCGGTCTCTGCGGTGATTCATCGTTTGGTTGCGGCGCCGCCGCGCTATGAAGCTACCCATCACCACTCCCACAAGTCGCCACCGCGACCGCGCCTTGACAACGCGGCGAACGAACCGCTAGCGTCCGGCCCCGTTTCCGAGGGGCGTTCGCGCGCGACCGCACGCGCGACGGTACGGGTCGGAGGGCTACATTGAACGACAACAGGGATTCACACGACGACGAGGTCGATGTCGAGACGGGGTCGGAACCGCCGGCTCCCAGGCCGCCTTCGCCGGCGCCGCTGCCGGGCGGCGCGCCGACCCCGCGCGCGGTCGACAAGAAGGTCGACGACCTTCGCGCGAAGCTCGGGCTGGGCACCGCCAAGACGATGGCGGCTCCGCCCAAGGGCGCGGGAGTTCCGGGCGTGCCCGGCATCCCGGGTCTGCCGGGGATTCCGGCGTCGGGGCCGGTCGGCCCGGTGCCCGGCGCGGTCGGCAAGCGCACCGTGCAGGGGATGCCGGCGGGGTTTCCCGGGCTTCCCGGCGTGCCCGGCATTCCGGGCGTGGGCGCACCGGCCGCGAGGGCCAGGGGGGTCCCCGGCATCCCTGGGATTCCCGGGTTGGCGCCGCCGATCCCGGTCGCCGGCGAGGCCGCGCGTCCGGCCGCGGACAAGTACGACCCGTTCGGCACGAAGGACGCCGCGACCTCCCGGTCCGAGGGCGCGATCGACGTGGAGAAGCTGGTCGTCGACGAGAGACAACTCCAGGACCTGACGACGCTCAAGGAAGATCGCACCCGTCTGGTCAAGCTGGCCGGCGCCTGCGTCGTCGTGGCGATCGTCGGCATCGTTCTGGGGTACCTGTTCGGCTCCACCGTGGGCCGGCAGGGGCTGATCGACGCGTCGATCAGCCATGCCCGGACCATCCAACTGGCACTCGAGAAGAGCCATCAGCCGCAGGCCAAGGCGTTCGAGGATCTGGTGGGGCAGCTCAAGAAGGAGATCAGCGACGCCGTTGCAGGCCGTGAGCCGGGCGCGATCCTGGGAGCCGTCCGCGAAGGCGCCGACAAGATCGAGAAGATGCGCAACGACGAGTTGGCCAAGGCGGCGCAGCTCGTCGGCGAGGAAATGCTGGTCGGGTATCTCTCGGCGTTTTCGGAAGACACGCTCGGCCCGGTGCTGCGCGCGATCACCTTGTGGAACAGACTCAGCGAACAGATCGCGTCGCACGTCGAGGCCACGCGGACCGGTCTGTTGCGCTACGCGTTCCAGATCGGCGCGCTCAAGGCGGCAGGGTTCGCCGACGTCGTCACCTGCCGGCGCGTCATCGACAGGTACAAGGACAGGACGGACATCGAGGAGAGCAAGAAGAGGCTGGTGGCGAAGTGCCGTGACATCCTGGACAAGTTCGCCGGCCCTCCCGTCGATCTGAGCGCTCTCATCGCCGGCGTGCTCGCCGTGGCCGAGGCCGGCGCCGCGATCGACGAGGAGATGAAGAAGGACGTCGTCGGCTACTTCAGCTCGCTGGAGGCCAGGCTGGGCGGTGGTCCCGAACGCGCCGGCGCGATAGGGGCGTATCTCGGGCCGCCGCACCACGCAATCGTGTTCGACAAGGAGTTCTGGGGGACGATGGGCGACCAGGGCTTCATCGTGAACCTGTCGAAGGTCGCCAGGCTGTTCGAACTCGACGATCGCGTCAAAATGCTTGACGAGGCCGTGCCGCACGCGGCGCTCGGAATCCAGCCCCCGGAGGGGGCCACGGAGGGCGGAATCCAGCCCCCGGAGGGGGCCGCGGAGGGCGGGGCGGCCGCGACGGGCCCAGCGGCCAAGAACCTGGTGCAGGTCACGTTGAGCGCTCCCGGCCGCGGGCCGGACGTGACGCGCTATCTTTTCATGCCGGACCCAGGACCCGGCAACGCATGGAACGACCTCGACGGCGACGGCAAGTTCGCGCAGGCCGACGTGGACATCTTCTGGCAGTCCTTCAAGGCCAAGCCCGAGCTATGGGCGATCATGGTCGATCCGGCGCCGGCGTTCTCGCAGATGGAGGCGTTCGACAGTCTCTTCGTCCACCAGTACCAGGCCCGCCTCGTGGCCATCGAGGAAACGATTCGGGCGATCCAACTGGCGATCAAGGAAGCCGTCACGAAGCTGGGGGCGATCAGGTGACCGAGGGCCCACCGGCCTCGGCCGGAGGCGCCACACCGCCGCCGATCCCCCCCGCCGCTCCCATGCCGGACCTCGCGGAAGTCCAAATCCTTCTTCGCCGGGACGTGACCCCGATCCTCGCGCTTGACCGCGGCGACGTCTCCGCGGCATCGCTCGACCCCGCAACAGGCACCGTCGTCCTCGTATACTCGGGCGCCTGCGCCGGCTGCCCCGGTCTGGACATCACCCACGAGCGCCTCGTGGCGCCGCTGGTACGGCGGGCCTTCCCCGGAATCGTCGATGTCGTGTCCACGATCGAGGGCGAGCAGGCGCCGGCGGACGGCTAGGGGCGCGGCGCGGGCGGCTGCGGCTGCGGCTGCGGCTGCGGAGCGGTCGTATCGGGGCGGGATCCGGTCAGTCTCTGGACCACGTCGGCGTTCTCGTTGGTGGTCGAGCCCGTCGTGACGCCCTCGATCAGGCGTCTGGTGCCGGAGTCGTCCGGCGCCTGCCGCGTCACGGTCCTCAGGTTGGCCAGGTTGCCGAGCGTGGCGCGTTCGGTCAGGACGATCGAGAAGATCCCGTACAGGTCGAACCACATCAGCCTCATCTCGGTCTGCGAGTCGATCCACCTGATGCCGATGAGTTCGCTGACCAGCAGGTAGGGGTTGACCTTGTGGACGTCCTCGCCCGGCCCGAATTCGCCCTCCATCCGCGCTCTCATGTCGTCGAACGACGGCGGCGCCTCCGCGAGCGGACCGGCGGACAGGGATCGGAAGATCTTCCACAGCTTGCCGCGGATGAAGAACAGGTGGTCGGTGTGGGTGCCCATGTCGAGCCGGCACATCTCCTCCTGGTTGCGGTGCGTGAACTCGCCGTCGATCATCGACACGTCCCAAGGCGTCTGCTGGCCGTCGAAGCGGACGCAACTCCCCTCGAACGCCTGCTGCTCCCGCTCCATCCTGGACCGGACGTTGTGCTCCGCGACGGCGTCGTTGGCCAGCGACCGGATCTGTGGCCAGTACTTCTCGCGGATCTGCCCCTTCACGAAGGTGACCACTTCGTCCCTGGACATCCCCCATGTCAATCCGTTCATCAGCGCCACGATCGTCGGGTTAGGTGCGGTCGGCTCCGCCACCCTGGGCGTCGCCCTCTGTTCCCGCTCCCTGCCTCCCCGGCCGCCGCGACGTTGGGCCTGTGCCGCGGTCGCCGCCAGCGCCGCCAGGGCGACTACGGTCATCGAGATCGATCCACGTCTCATGGGTCACCTCCAGCCTGCTGATACCACCGTTCCCCGCGCCGTGGGAAGCCGTCGCGTTCCCCGGCGATGCGCATGGACGGCGGCGCCTTGCGCGGCATTCACCGGTTGCAGTATAGCCGCCCGCGGAAACCGCGAGCCGCGGGGGACGGCAGGTGGCTGGCGGAGCGAGAGGCGCGCCGGATGAAGCTGCACGAGCACCAGGCCAAGGAGATGCTGCGGGCGGCGGGCATCCCGGTCCCCGCGGGTCGCGTGGCCTTCTCGGTGGACGAGGCCGAGGAGGCGGCGCGGGCGATCATCGCGGAAACGGGCAACCCGGCGGTCGTGGTGAAGGCGCAGATCCACGCGGGCGGCAGGGGGAAAGGCGGAGGCATCAAGGTCGTGTCCGGGGCGACGGCCGCGCGCGAGGCCGCCGCCGGCATCCTCGGAATGACGCTCGTCACGCCCCAGACCGGCCCCTCCGGAAGGGTCGTGCGGCGCCTCCTGGTCGAGCAGGCGATCGCGGCGGGGCGCGAGTTGTACGCCGGTCTGGTCGTGGACCGGGAGCGGCGCCGCACGACGGTCATGCTGTCGGCCGAGGGCGGCATGGAGATCGAGGAGGTGGCCCGGAAGCACCCCGGCCGGGTGCTGACCAGGCCGATCGATCCGGCCTGGGGCATGCGGGCGTTCGAGGCGAGGGACATGGCCTACGCCCTGTCGCTGGGCGAGCCCGTGTCCGGCAAGCTGGCCCGCGTGCTGGCGGCGCTGCACAAGGTCTTCGTCTCGGCCGACTGCTCGCTGATCGAGATCAACCCGCTGGTGGTGACCGACTCCGGCGACGTCGTGGCGCTCGATGCCAAGGCGGTCCTCGACGACAACGCCGCCTTCCGGCACAAGGACCGCAAGGCGCTCGAAGATCCCGACGAGGAGGACCCCGCCGAGGCGGCCGCCCGAGCGGCCGGGTTTTCGTACGTGCGGATGGGCGGGGACGTAGGCTGCCTGGTCAACGGCGCCGGGCTCGCCATGGCCACGATGGATATCCTCAAGCAGCACGGCGGCGAACCGGCCAACTTCCTCGACGTCGGCGGCGGGGCGAGCAAGGAGCAGGTGCAGGCGGCGTTCAAGGTCATCCTGACGGACCCGGCCGTCAAGTCGATCTTCGTCAACATCTTCGGCGGCATCCTGCGCTGCGACGTCCTGGCCGAGGGCGTCGTCGCGGCGGTGCGCGAAGCCGGCATGGCCGTCCCGCTCGTCGTGAGGCTGGAGGGGACGAACGTCGAGCGCGGCCGGGCTCTGCTCGCCGAGTCCGGCCTGGCGATCGTCGTCGGCGCGGACATGGACGACGGGGCACGCAAGGCGGTCCACCTGGCTCGCGGCGAACGGGCAAGGCCGGGAGGATCGCCGTCATGAGCATCCTGGTCAACGCCGATACGAAGGTCGCAATCCAGGGGATCACGGGATCCGCCGGAGCGTTTCACGCTCGCCGGATGGCCGAGTACGGCACCAAGGTGGTCGCCGGAGTGACGCCCGGCAAGGGCGGCGCGCGCTTCGACGACACGGTGCCGATCTTCGATACGGTCGCGCGCGCGGTGACGGAGACGGGGGCCGAGGTGTCCTGCATCTTCGTGCCGCCCGCGTTCGCGGCGGACGCCGTCGCCGAGGCCGCGGAGGCGGGGATCCGGCTGGTGGTCGTCATCACCGAGGGGATCCCGACGCTCGACATGATCGCCGCCCGGCGGCTCCTGGACGCCCGCGGCGTGCGGATGATCGGCCCGAACTGCCCGGGGATCATCACGCCGGGCGAGTGCAAGGTCGGAATCGCGCCGGGCTACGTCCACAAGCCGGGCCGCGTCGGCGTCGTCTCGAGGTCCGGAACGCTCACGTACGAGGCCGTCTGGCAGCTCTCGTCGCTGGGCATCGGCCAGTCCACCTGCATCGGCATCGGGGGTGACCCCGTGGGCGGGGTCGATTTCGTCGACGCGCTCGAACTGTTCGACGCCGACGAGGGGACCGATGCGGTGGTCCTGATCGGCGAGATCGGCGGAGCCGCCGAGGAGCGCGCCGCGGAGTTCATCCGGCGCGGGTTCCGCAAGCCGGTCGTCGCGTTCGTCGCCGGCGTCACCGCTCCACCGGGCAGGCGCATGGGCCATGCCGGGGCGATCGTCTCCGGCAGCGCCGGCAGGGCGGCCGACAAGATCGAAGCGCTGCGGGGCGCAGGCGTTGCGGTCGCCGAGAACCCCGCCGAGATCGGCGCCACCCTCGCCGGCCTCCTGCGCCGGCGCCCGCGCGCATCGCAGAGGAAGCGGGGGAGAAAGTAGGATCCCGGTCATGGCGATCGAGAGAACGCTGTCCATCATCAAGCCGAACGCGGTGTCGAGGAACCTGGTCGGGTCGGTGGTCAAGATGCTGGAGGAAGGCGGCCTGAGGGTCGCCGCCATGCGGATGACCCGGCTGTCCCCGGATCAGGCGCGCGCGTTCTATGCGGTCCACAGGGAAAGGCCCTTCTACGAATCGCTCGTGACTTTCATGAGCTCCGGGCCAATCGTCGCGATGGCGCTCGAAGGCGAGAACGCGATCGCCCGCAACAGGGAGATCATGGGCGCGACCGACCCGGCCAAGGCCGCCGAGGAGACGATCCGCCGGCTGTGGGGCGAGAACGTCGAACGCAACGCCGTGCACGGTTCGGACGGCCCCGACACGGCGCGCGAGGAGATTGCGTTCTTCTTCGCGGGTGGGGAGCTGGTATGAGCGGCTGACCGCGGACCGCGGACTGCCTGCCGCGGAAGGGAGAAACATGCACGGATACATGAACAGCATCCTCCGGATCGACCTGGCGCGCCGGAAATGGGCGCCCGAACCGGTGCCGGACGATCTCGCCCGGCGGTTCATGGGCGGTCGCGGGTTCAACGCGAAGCTGCTGTGGGACCGCCTGCCCCGCGACGCCGACGCGCTGGGCCCGAACAACCCGCTGATCCTGTCCGCGGGGCCGCTGACCGGCACGGCCGCTCCGGGCTCGAAGCTCTCGGTGGCGGGCAGGTCGCCCGCGACCGGAGGCTACGCCGACAGCCACGTCGGGGGGCACATCGGACCCGCAATGCGGTACGCGGGCCACGACGTGGTGATCCTCGAAGGCTGGTCCGACACGCCGGTGTACGTGCTCGTGACGGACGAAGGCGTCGAGTTCCACGACGCGGCCGAGATGTGGGGCAAGGGGACTTTCGACACGGAGCGGGCGATCATCGAAAGGCACGCGGGGGAGGTCCACGTCCTGGCGATTGGTCCGGCCGGCGAGAAGCTGTCGAGGATCGCGTGTCTGTCGCACGATTTCGGCAGGCAGGCGGGCCGGTGCGGCTTCGGCGCCGTCATGGGGAGCAAGAAGGTCAAGGCGATCGCGTTCCGCGGCGGCCGGTCGATACGCATGGCCGATCCGGCGGCGTTCCGCGAGACGGCGCGCCGGCTCGTCGCCCACATCGTGGCCCACCCCGTGGCCCGCCAGTGGACGACGTTCGGCACGGCGCTGCACGTGGACCATTCCAACGAGGTCGGGTGCCTTCCGACGAGGAACCATGCGGCGGGTTGGTTCGAGCGCGTGGCGGCGATCGACGGGCAGCGGATGGTGAACGACATCGTGGTCCGCAACAAGGGCTGCTTCGGCTGCACGATGCTCTGCGGGAAGTACTCGGTGGTGGGGTCGGGCCCGTACGCCGGCACGAAGATCGACGGCCCGGAGTACGAGATCATCGCGCTGTTGGGATCCAACTGCGGCATGGACAACCTCGGCGTGGTCGCCAGGGCCAACTACCTCGCCGACGACCTGGGCCTCGACGCCATCTCGCTCGGCAACGTCTGCGCCTTCGCGATGGAGTCGTTCCAGAAGGGGGTCCTGACCCCGGCGACGGCCGACGGCCTCGACCTGCGGTTCGGCGACGAGAAGGCGTTCCTGGCGCTCATCGAGAAGATCGGCCGGCGGGAGGGGATCGGCGATCTCCTGGCCGACGGCGTGCGCGAGGCGGCCGCGAGGCTCGGCGGCGGCGCCGAGGACTGGGCGATGCACACCAAGGGGCTCGAACAGTCCGGCTACGAGACGCGCGGGGCGATCGGGCAGGTCGTCGGGTACGCGATCAACGACCGCGGCGCCGACCACAACCGGTTCTGGAATCCGATCTGGTTCGAGCCCGACCATGCGGACAAGCTGGACGACCTGCCGGAGATGATCCGCATCACCCAGTGCCGGCGCTCCGCCCCGGACATCATGGGCATGTGCAGGTTCATCACCTACTACATCCCGATGGAGAGGTACGCCGAGATGATCTCCGCGGCGACCGGGATGAAGGTGGACGAACAGGCGATCCTCGACTGCGCCGAACGCGTCTTCAACCTCACGCGGCTGCTCAACTACGAACTCGGCCTGTCCAAGGAGAGCGACGAGCCGCCGCCGAGGGTGTTCAAGGAGAAGGTCGAGGTCGGCCCGACCAAGGGCCGCTCGATCGACCGCGCGACGTTCGAGAAGGTCCGCGACGGGTTCTACCGCGCCTCCGGATGGGACGCCGACGGCATCCCGACCGACGAGGGGCTGCGGCGCCTCGACCTTGCCGACGCGATCCCCGCCGCGAAGGCGCTCCGCGATCGGCCGCCCCGAAGATCGATCGTCCCTCCGTCCGGCCGCAGGTCCGGGGGACGCGACCGGAAGGAGTCGTAGCCATGGCGCACAGGCTCAACGTCTACCCGGAACGATGCGTGGGCTGCCGGCTCTGCTCGGTAGCCTGCTCGATGGTCAAGACCGGCGAGTGCGGCCTGGCGGCGGCCCGGATCTGGGTGGCCCATTTCGGCGAGGAATCGCGCTACGTCCCCATCACGTGCACGCACTGCGAGGACGCCTGGTGCATCCGGGCGTGCCCGGCGGGCGCCATCACCCGCCGGCCGGGAGGGCGCCGGACGACCATTGACGACTCGCGCTGCGTCGGGTGCCGCGCCTGCACGCTGGCGTGCCCGTTCGGCGCCGTCGTACACCACGCCGCCTCCGGCAAGGCGATCAAGTGCGACGAGTGCGACGGGGAGCCGTACTGCGTCGGCTTCTGCCCCACCGGAGCGATCGCGTGGGAGGACGAGGGCGCCGTGCAGCATCGTCGCAGGCTCGATACCGCCCAGCGGCTGGCGGCCGGCTCCGACGGACCGGCGGCGCGGGGAGGCTGACGCCGGTGACGCCGAGCCTCGCCGGAGCGCCGACGTGACGCCGCCGTTCCGGGTAAGGCGATTCGCCGGGGTGCGGGCCGGCTTCCCCCTGGCGCTGCTCGTTGCGGCGGCGCTGACGTCCCTTTGGGGGATCGAGCGGTTCCTGCCGGCGCTGAGGCTGGAGCCCGGCGCGCCCGCGCCGGTGAACGTGCGGCGACCCGCCCGCACCGATGCCGCTCCCGCCGACCCGGCCGCGCGGACCGATCTGGACGCCTTCCGCCACGAGACGGTCGACCCTCGCGCGCACGCCGACATCCTGGCCTGGCAGCGGGATCGCGTGGACCGTCTCGGCCCGGAAACCGCGGCCGTCTTCGGGCTGTTCGTCGGCGCGCTCCTGGTGCTCTCGTTCTACCTGCGCCGTTTCGGCCGCGGGCTCGTCCGCTTCCGGCGCGCCCACGTGGTGACCTTTCTCGCGATCCTGCTCATGACCGCGGCCTTCAAGCTCTTCCTCCTGCTGACTCCCTGGTCGCCGTACCTCTTCCCGCTGGCGGCGGCGGGTCTGGTGCTGGCCCACCACCTCGGGCGCCGCGCCGGGATATCCATCCTGCTCGCGACCGGCCTCGTCGGTGCATCGCTCCTCGCGTGGGACGTCGTCTTCCTCCTGGTGATCCTCATCCAGGCGCTCGTCCTGGGCGCCATGCTTCCGCTGCGGCGGCGCCGGCCCGGGCGTCTCGTTCCGATCGGCCTTGCGGGCGGCCTTGCCTCGCTGGGCGTCCTGGTCGCCGCCGCCGTCGCGGCCGGGCGCACGGACATCGTCGAGGGATGGCTGTACGTTCCGCAGGCCAACCCGCTGGTCGGCGCGTTGGCCGGCGCCCTCGCGGCCGGAATCCTCGGCTGGATGATCAACGTGCCGGCCGGCTGGGCCCTTGGCGTCGTCTCCCGCGCCAGGCTGCTCGACCTGCAGGACATCGAGAACCCGCTGCTGCGGCGCCTGCGCGAACGCGCCCCGGGTACGTGGGAGCACTCGCGCTCGATGGCCAACCTGGCCGAGGCGGCGGCCGCGGCGATCGGCGCCGATGCCCTGCTCGTCCGCGTCGGCGCCTACTACCACGACGTCGGCAAGATCGCGGCCCCGGACGATTTCATCGAGAACATCAACGCCGAGCCGGGTCAGGAGCACGCCAACCCGCACGAGGGGATGGACCCTCGCGACTCCGCCGAACGGATCATCCGGCACGTCGTCGCGGGAGTCGATCGCCTCCGACACCACGGAGTACCGGAAGCCGTCGTCGATTTCGCCTACATGCACCACGGCCGGAGCGTCATCGAGTACTTCTGGGGCAAGGCGCAGGAGGCGGGAAACCCGCACGGCTACGTGGAAGCCGACTTCCGCTACCCCGGCATGAGACCGCAGACCCGCGAGACGGGAATCCTGATGCTCGTCGACGCGGTCGAGGCGGCGTCTCGCACCGTGCATCCGCCGATCAGGGAGAAGTTCCGTGCCGCGGTCGAGCGGATCGTCCTGAGCAAGCTGTCGCAGGGCCAACTCGACGAGTCGGACCTGTCGCTGGAGGACGTCCACGTCGTGATGGAGATTCTCGTCGACGCCCTGGTCCACGGACACCACGAGCGGGTCCCGTATCCGTGGCAGAGGAAGGCCGAGCAGGACTCGGCGGCGGCGCCGCGCGTCGAAGGTTGAAAGTCGAACCGCAAGTTCACCCGACCTTCGACTTTCGACCTTCGACTCGCTAGCATCGGCCCCCGATGGAGGAGCGCAACCTCGAAATCAAGGTCGGGCTGCTTGTCGTGGCGGCCGGCGTGCTCCTGGCGGGCTTCATCTACGTCATGGGCGGCGTCAGCATCGAGGACCGTTTCAACCTGTACGTCGACTTCGACAACCCGCTGTGGCTTTCCGAGGGCGCCGACGTCCGCGTTTCCGGGACGAAGGCGGGACGGGTCGAGGAGATCACCTTCATGGGAGGGCGGCTCGATCCCGCCGTGGGGCGCCGGGTCTACGTCCGGGTCCGGCTCGGCATCGCCGAACGGGTGCGGGACGCCCTGCGCGAGGACGCCCGGTTCTACATCGCGAACCAGGGGCTGCTCGGCGAGCAGTACGTCGAGGTCGACCCGGGCGATATCGATCGGCCGCGGCTGGATCCCGCGAAGCCGGTCAAGGGGATCGATCCGCCGCGCCTGGAGAAGTTCCTGATCAAGGGGTACGACATCGTCACGGCCGTGGCCCGCATCCTCGATTCGGCCGGCGAAGACGCATCCGATCTCCTCGCAGTCCTCGTGCGAGTCCTCCGCGCCACCGACGAGCTGATCGCCGAGAACCGCGGATCGCTCAAGGCGATCGCCGACAACACCGCCGCGCTTGCCGACGAGGCCCTCGGCCTCGTCCGGGACGCGCGAGCCACGATCAACGAGGGCGGCAAGGTCGACATGATCCTCGACGACGTCCGCGGCGTGACCCAGGGCCTCCCGGCCCAGGTGGACGAGATGCTCGCGCGCCTCGACTCCACGCTCGGCCGCGCCGACCGCCTCGTCGCACGCCTCGACGGCGTCGTCGAGGAGACTCTGGGCGAGCCGCAGCGCCGGCAGATCCGCAACACGGTCGCCAACCTGGAGGCGGTGTCCGAACGCGCAATCGGGGTGGCGGACGACATCGTCGCGCTGTCCACGGAGGTGCGCGGCCAGGTCGAGCCGGTGGCGTCGCGCGTCCGACAGGCCGTCGATTCGCTGGTCCTCACACTCACGGCCGTCGGCGAGATCGTGAGGACCGTGCGCCGCGGCGAGGGCACCGTCGGGGCGCTGCTGATGGACGAACAGGTCTTCGACGATCTCAAGGAACTGATCCGCGATCTCAAACACAACCCGTGGAAGTTCTTCTGGCGGGAGTGATGCCCCGCCGGAATCCGCCATGCGCCATGCGCCATGCGCCATGCGCAGTCCGAAATCCGAAATCCGAAATCGTCGTGGTCCGCAGCCCCGCCGCCATGCGGGCGCTCGGACGCAGGCTTGCCCGCGAGCTGCCCCCCGGCGCCGTCGTGGGCCTCGATGGGCCGCTCGGCGCCGGCAAGACGGTCCTCGTGCGCGGGATGGTCGAGGGCCTCGGCGGGGACGGAAGGCTCGTCACCAGCGCATCGTTCGTCCTGCGCCGGACCTATCCGACGAACCCGCCGCTGATCCACGTCGATCTCTACCGCCTCGGCGGCCCGGACGAGATCCACGAGGCGGGCCTGCTGGAGACGATCGGCGATCCGGGGGAGGCGATCGTCGCCGTCGAGTGGTACGCCAACCTGGTGGACGAGCGGGCCGATGTCCGCGTCCTGATTCGCCCGACGGAACCCGGCTGCAGGCGGGTGCGGATCGAACGGACACCGTAACCGTTCACCCTCCCCCTCTGCCCCCCATCTCATGGCGGACGTTCAGGTCACCTGAACGGCTACTCCCCCTGAACGGTTACGTCGGGTGAACGGCTACGCGGCGTGGGGCCGGCGCGACCCTCATCGAAACATCCATCGGAAGCCGCCGCGCGCGGCGGCATGGACAGCGTCCCCGAACCGCCGGACCTCCTCCAGCCGCGCCTCGGACAGCGGGCCGTCGAGCACCCCGGCGGCATCCTCGGCCAGCTCCGCGGCCGAAAGCGGCGCGAACAGGACCGTGTCGACGGCCGGGTTCCCGATCGCGAACCGGTAGCACTCCGGGGCCGTCATGGCCCGCGGGAACCCCCGCTTCGGAAGCGGCCTCAGCAACATGCCCCATCGCGTGGCCGTGTAGGCGATGATGCCCGGCCTGGAAGCGCCGAGCGGCTCGAACACGTCGTTCTCGGCGCCGCGGTGCGCCGCGTTGTACCGGATCATCAGCACGTCCACGTCAAGCTCCCTGGCCAGCTCGGCAGCCAACCTGCGTCTGTGGCACGAGAAGCCGATGGCGCCGACCTTCCCCTCCTCCTTCAGGCGCAGCAGTTCCGGCCACGTATGGCGGATGTGCCACGGCCGGCGGACCCACCCGAACAGCATGACGTCGATCCGATCCGTGCCGAGCGCCCTGGCGTTGCGGACCCACCCGCGGCGGATGGAACCGCGGAACGGCAGGCCGATCTCGGCGATCAGCCTCAGATCGTCCCGGTGTCCGGTCTCGATCAGGCGCCGCACGCCGGCGGCCTGGCGCCGCATGTGCCAGGTCGCCAGGAACGTCGTGACCCCGTGCTCGTGGAACGCCCGCTCCACGTCCTCCGGGCCGAGGCCGGGCGCTCTTGACGCCACGCCGCGCGCGGGCATGGCGGCGAGCGCGAGGATCGACACGTCGATTCCGGTCCTGCCGAGCGGCCGGGTCGGAAGATGCACCGGATCCCGTGGCGGACCGCCCCTCGGGGCTTCCAACTACCGCCCTGCCTGCGCGGCGCGCTCGGCGATCCGCTGACGTACCGCGGCGTACTGCCTGTCGAGTTCCACGAGCCTGTCGATGGCGGCCACGTGCCCGTCGGCGGTGGCCGGGAAGCACTGCGCCGACACGTTTGCGCCGCACCAGGTCTTGTACTCCAGCCACGCCTCGCGGGCCTGCGGGAACTGGCCCATGATCTCCATGGTCATCGCGATCCCGAACAACGCCTTCGCCTTCAGGGACGGATCCGAATCGCCGGCCAGCCTGGAGGCGGTCCTGAACGACTCGAGCCCTTCCGCCCATTGGTTCTTCGCCCGCTGGGCGCAGGCGACGAAGTAGTGCGCGACGGGGAGCGGCGGCGTCGACATGGCCGCCTCGCGGTACGCCGCCACGGCGGTGTCGAAGTCGCGCGCCACGTACGCCCGGTGGCCTCGCTGAATCGCGTTCCACGCCTGCGGCGTGCGATCCGGGACCGCGGGCGCGGGAGCCGCGGCGGGCTGCGCCGGCGCGGGCGGCGGCGCAGGCTGGGCCGCGGCGC
>CAMTWF010000160.1:0-8272 GCA_947085355.1 uncultured delta proteobacterium | reverse complement strand
CTGTTCGGCGCCGGGCGCCTCACCGCCCCCCCGGACCCCCGCGGAACCTCGCGGCACAGCCGCTCGGTTCCTTTGCACCGGGGGGCTGTTCGGCGCCGGGCGCCTCACCGCCCCCCGGACCCCCGCGGAACCTCGCGGCACAGCCGCTCGGTTCCTTGCGGCGCTGCTCGCCGCCTCGACCGCTTGGGCCGCCGCCGCGTGCGGAACCGCGGCGCCGCCCGCGGCCGCACCGATAGGCGCCGCGCGGGCCCGGCCGGTGGAGCACGAACGCCCGGCCGAAGATGAGGCCGGGGCGCAGGCTGCGCTGCCCGCGGCCGACGATCCCCGGCCCCCCTCGGACGGCGCTCTGTCCCCCTGCATGACCGCGGGTGCGGCGTTGCGATGGGCGACGGGCCAGGGGACCGAGGCGGTCGCCGCCGCGCTGGCCCGCCACATGACCGACCTGCTGCCGGCCGCCGCGCCCGAGGTTGCGCCCGAGGAAGCCGCGGGTCGGGTCGTATCGGTGACGGCGGTCGCGCCGGCCGCCCGGCGGTGCGCCGTTCTCCTCGTGTCGTACCGGTTCGACCCGGCCGCCCGGCGCGTCGGCCGGGCCGAGAGTCCGGAGCACGAGGCGATCGCCGTGTTCGGCACGGCGCTGACCGAGCCGGCCGTCGCGTTCGCGATCTGCGGGGATGGCCGCTCGACGTGCCGCATCCTGCGCGCCGACGACGTCGACGGCGACGGGGCCGCCGAGCTTCTCGTCGAGCGGTCCGTTCCGGGATCTGCGCAGCCCTCGTCGCTCGCGCTCTACGCCTTCGTCGAGCGAGCCGATCCGGCGCCGATCTGGGTTTCCGACGACGACGCGGTTCGCCGTGCGCTGTTCGGCCCCGAGGGAGAGGCCGACCCGGCGAATCGAGCGGAAGCCGGCAACGTCGTGTTCGGCGTCGAGGAAGGCGTCCCGACGCTGCGCGTGGACTACAGGTTGCTCGTGTGCCCCCAGGCCGCCTCCGTCGCGACGCGCCGCGATCCGACGTGCGAGCCGGCCGGCGCCGAGACGCTGACGTTCGCCAGACTGGGCGACGTCTACGTGATGCCGAACGAGCCCGAGCCCGGCGCCCCGTGGGGCAGGCCGGAGTAGGAGTTTCGAGTTTGGAGTTTGGAGTTTCGGGTTTCGGGTTTGCGGAAGCTGTTGGTTCCTCTTGCCCCCTGGCGCTTGCCGTACTCGAAACTTGATCCTTGACCCCGCGGTGCGTCGGGGCGAAATTCGGTCGGGCGGTGGTGGGGCCTTGGGATTGGACTTGTGCACGTACCGTAAACCGAATCCCGTGCGTCTGCTGCGCACGCTCGACTACCGGGAGGTGGACTTCCACCGCCGGGTTGCCTGCTTTCACTACTGGGGGTGCCTGGACAGGGCTACGAGACGCTCGTGGGTGTCGTTCACCTGCGTGCGGTGCTTCGCCTTTCGGCCGAGGTTCGACGCGGCCGGAGACGCGGAGACGTTCTGTGCCGGCGGCCTGCCGGCGCCCGGCGAGGGGAACCGGTTGTTCCCGAACGTCGACTGGTTCCTGGCGTTCCGGCGCGTCCCGGACCGGGCGTAGCGGGTCGCGGCTTCCGTGCCCGGCGCCCGCGTCCACCTGGCCCTGGCGGCGGTGCAGCTGCTGTTCGGCACGCTGCCGCTGGCGGGCCAGGTCGCGATGGAGGGGATCCCGCCTTTGGGGCTGGCCGCGTTGCGCATCGGCGGCGCCGCGCTGGTCCTGGCGTTCTGGGCCGGGCGCCGGCTGGCGTCGGTGGCGCTCGCCGACATTCCCGTGCTGGCCCTGTACGCGGCGCTGGCCATCGTGGGCAACCAGGTCCTGTTCCTCGAAGGGCTGTCGCGGACGACGCAGGTCAACGCCGCCGTTCTGATCACGACGGTACCGGTCTTCACGATGGGTTTCGCGCTGGCGCTGGGGCGCGAGCGGGCGTCGGCGTTGCGGGGGGCCGGGATCGCCGTCGGGCTTGCGGGCGCGCTGGCGCTGACGGGCCTCGATCGGTTCGACCTTTCGGATCGGGCGATGTCGGGCAACCTCATGGTGGTCGTGAACGCCTCGTTCTGGTCGCTGTACCTGGTGCTGGCGCGACCGATGCTGCAGAGGCTGGACCCGCTGGTGGTCATGACATGGATGTTCCTGATCGGCGCCCTGGGCTTCCTGCCGTTCGGGATGCCGGCCGTCGCCGGCGCCGTCGGGGAGGCCCGCTGGGAGTCGTGGCTCGCCGCCGCCTGGGTGGTGACGGGTCCGACCGTCGCCTCGTACGTGCTCAGCGTGTGGGCGCTGAGGCACGCCGAATCGACCAGCGTGGCGGCGTACACGTACGTGCAGCCGGTGGTGGCCGGGGTCCTCGCCTGGCTGGTCGTCGGCGAGACGCCGGGGACCCGTACCGCCGTCGCCGCGGCAGCCATCTTCGCGGGCGTCGCGGCGGTGCAGGTGTCGGGCCGCGCGAGCCGGCGCCGCAACCGTTCACGGGGATACGCCGGCTCGACGTAACCGTCCACGTCCTTGCGGCGACCGCCCGCGCCGTCCTACACTCCATCGTCGATGGTCGAAGCGGAACCGCGGGTCGAGCGATGGCGCGCGCCGCGCAGCGATGCGGCCTCCGCCGACGAGGACGTGGCGCCGTACCGGGGCTGGACCCCCGAGGCGTGTCTTGCGGAGGCGTTCGCGCTCAGCCGGGCCGCCCGCCGCATCATGGCCGCCGCCCTCCCCCCCGACCGCTTCGCGGAGGCGTTGGCCCGCGAGGAACCGATGGGGGAGCGCGAAGCGGCCGCCTGGCGGCGGCTGGTCAGGATGGGCCGTGGCCACGACACCACGTGAGATCGACGAGATCGCCGAGACGCTGGCCGCGTCGCTGGAGGCGGCCGGCGTGCCCTACGCCATCGGCGGGGCCCTTTGCCTTGCCGCATGGGGCGTGCCGCGAGCGACGCGCGACGTCGACGTCAACGTCTTCGTCGACGAGTCGGAGATCGACCGGGTCTTCGACGCACTGGCCGAGGCAGGCTGCGTCGTGGACCGCGAGACGGCGCGGTCGAGCGCGGCCGGGCGCGGCGACTTCCACGCTTGTGCGGCAGGCGTCCGCGTCGACGTCTTCATCGCCTTCCACGCCTACCACGTCGACGTGGAGCGTCGCTGCGTCGCCGTGCGTTCGCCGGCGGGACGTTCGCTGCGCATCCTGGGCGCCGAGGACCTGGTGGTCTTCAAGACGCTGTTCGGCCGGACGAAGGACTTCGCCGACATCGAGCGTCTGGCCGCCGCGCGCGGCGCGGACCTGGACGCCGCCTACGTGTCCTCCTGGCTTCGGCGCCTGCTGCCCGAAGACGATCCACGGCCTGCCCGGATCGATGCGCTGCTGTCCGCCGGGCGGACCGGCCGTTCTTGAACGGCCTACCCGCATGCCGGCGTGCGCACGGCCGCCCTGGACGACGTCGCGAGCGGCTCCGTCCGGTCAGTAGGTTTCGACCACGTCGCGGGGGGCGCTCGTCCGGTAGTTCGCGTCGATGTGGTCCATCAGCTCCAGGAGGATCGTCTCCATCTTGGGGCCGTCGGGGCGGACCGAGTCGGCGTAGAAGGTCCCCTTGAGGCACTCCTTGGCGTGGTCCGGCGTGTCCGGGTCGGAACGACAGCGGCCGTCGGGGAAGACCATGATCAGCTTCTGCATCCGCAGGTCGACCGGGAGATCGCGGGAGATCATCCAGTTCTGGAAGATGATGGCGCTCGCGATCAGATCGGTCGGCTCCTGGCCGTAGCCGTGCAGGAAGTACACGACGGGATAGCGCACGGAAGCGTTCTCGGCGACGTGATAGCCGGGCGGCAGGATCATCCCGACCGGCGACACGCGTCCGGTGGACGGACTGGTGAAGTCGAAGGAGAGCATCAGGTCGCGCCCCGGGGCGACGGGTCTACGGTCGCCTCCCGGCCATCGGGCGGACATGGCGAAAGTGGCGTATGCAAGGCGGTTGATCACCTGCGTGACGGTGCCGACGTGGCCGCCGTCGCCGACCATGACCCGGTCCTCGGGCGCATCGGGGTCGCCGTAGCGGATCAACGTGTCGCGCCCCAGGCCGTGGAAGTCCACCCTCTTCGGATCCAGGATGTCGTCCACGCCGGAAACGCCGTACGTCCCGCCGAAGTCGTTGTAGTAGCGGACGGCCCGGCCGCGGGCGGTCAGCGCCCCCATCAGCGCGTTGGCGCCGGGCGCGAAGACGAAGAGGTCGCGGATGCCGGCGTCCACCAGGATGTCGATGCGGTCGAGGTCGGCCGCCGGCATGTCGCGAATCAGGCTGCCGCCGTCGGCCGCGAAGAACTCGAGCAGGTTGGGCGAGTAGTCGAACCTCCCGTTGCCCTCGCCCCAGTCGTACCCGCCGTCGGCATGTTGACGGGTGCCCGGCACGCCGTCCAGACCGGCATCGACCCACGGCTCGCCCGGAAGCGGCCCGCGCGGACCGTCCCACAGCCAGTTCCGCTCCGTGCCGTCGGGGTTGAACTGGTAGTCGAAGTCGTCGCCCGCCGGGTCCGGGTTCGCCGCCGGGTCGTACCCCGGCTCGTCCATGCTCGACACCCCGTCGATGCCGACGTCGTCGTACGGCTCGTGCCCGGCGCGGATCACCGGCTCGCCCGAGTCGCGCACGGTGTCGCCGTCCACGTCGACGGCGAGGGCGATGTCGAGCGGGTAGTCGTTCCGGCCCGCCGGATCCCACCTCCCGACGTCGCCGGGCGCCTCGCCGCCCTCGCAGAACGTGATCACCGGGAACGAGCCGTCCGGGTTGTACTCGTCGTCATGGAAGTCCCGCAGGACGACCGGGGAGGCGCATCGCTCCGCGGGCGTCATCTCCCACCACGACCGGGGGACGCCGGGGGGCAGGTAGATCGAGTCGACGCCGTACAGCCCTGGGTTGCCGAAGGCGAGCGACATGTCCCTGAAGATCTGCACGTAGTCGTCGCGGTTGAACGTGCCGCCCTGTCCGTCGCGCCCGTCCGGGTAGAACCAGTTCTCGTACTCCTGCTCGATCTCGAACATGCGCTCGGGCGGCGGTGTCGGGCAACGCTCGCCGACGTCCCCCGCATCGTCCGGCGCCGCCGTGCAGAAGCCGCCCAGGTGGTAAGTCCTGACGTAGTGGAGCATGTACGTCCAGTTCGCGGGTCCGCCGAGCGGCGCGACGAAGTCGAACCGTTCGGGATTGCGCAACCCGACCAGCGAGGCCCCGCCGCCGCCCATCGACACGCCGACGATGCCGCGGAACGTGTACCGGCGCGTCCGCGTTCTGGTTCCCAGCGACGCCTCGTAGGCCGCCTGGAACGTCCCCGTGCGCGGCGTGACGAACTCGATCGACCCGCCTCCGGGAGCGCCGCGCAGCCAGGTGTTCGCGAAGGCGACGGCGCGCGGCGCCGCCCTGCCGTCGGTGAAGAACACGGTCGCGTCACCCGTGCGCGCCCCGGCGGGCAGCAGGCCGATCTTCGCCGGGATGCCGGCCGGCAACTCGCGCGAGAACCTCCGCTCGGGCCCGATCCGCACGGCGGGGCCGATCGCGACCCACCCCGCCGGCACGATGTCCGCCGCGCAGTCGATCGACACGTCCACCTCCGGCAGCGATTCGTCCGGCGGCATCGCCACGAACGCCCCGCCGGGACCCATCCGAACGGCCTCGACCCGGCCGCCGGGCCGCAGGGTTCCGGACGCCGAGCCGGCGCACGTCACGTCCGGCGTGACGACGTCCACCGTGAACTCGGCCGCACGGGCGGCATACGCGGCCCGCACCGTCGCCGTCCCGACGGCCACGCCCCGCACCTCGACGTCGACGTACCAGTCCCCGACTTCCATCGGAATCTCGGCCGCCGCGGGGGCGACGATCCCGGCCGGCTCGGCCGATACCTCGACGCCTATCGGACACCGCGGGGGCGCCTGGACCCAGACGCGCATGGTCCGGCTCTCGCCGACGCGCATCCCGACGAAGGGGCGGTCCGGCCGCATCTCGCCGATCACCTGCACCGTGCCCGGCGAGCACTCGCCGTCCGCCTCGTCGCCGTCGGCTTCGGCGGCCACGTCGGCATTGCCGGCGCCTCCGTTGTCACAGCCCAGGCCGTGGCCCCACGGAGCCACCGCAAGCACGATCGCGAACCACCTGAGCCGCGTAGTCATCGCTTCACCTCTTCCATGGCGCGTCCACTCTGACGCGGCGGCGACGCGGAAGCAAGACGCGCCGCCCCGGCTCGCCGCGTCACGCACGCCATCGGCGCCACGCTCCGGTCGCAGCGACGACGGCCGCCGCGGGGACGGCGCCGAGCGCCCAGAGAGCGGCGACCGCGGCCTCGGAGCCCAGGGTCGAATCGCGGCGGGGGCGGGTCGAGCGCCGGAGGCGGTCGAGCAGCATGTCCACCGTGTTGCCCGACAGGGAGGCGATCCGGACGGCGTCGACCAGGGCCGCCAGCCCTGCGATCTCGCCCGCGCCGAAGTGCTCCTCCAGCGCCGCGTCGATCGAGGCGTCTACCAGGACGCCGGAGCCGACCCGCCGCAGCGCGCTGACCACGGCGGCGCGCTCGCGCGGACCGAGGTCCGCCCAGGCGCGCCGCAGCACCGATCCGACGTCGTTCTCGGGCACGCCGGCGGCGCGCGCGAGTTCCGAGTGCGCGGCGCGGCACCAGCGGCATTCGAGCGCGTCGGCGACGGCGAGCAGCACGGTTTCGCGCAGCACGGGATCGATCCTGCCGTCGCCCCACAGGGCCCGGATCAGGCGGGGGACCCTCGGGGCGATCTCCAGCAGAGCGGCGGTCATCTCGGAGGCCGTAAAGGTGGGCTTCGGGAACCGGGGCTTTGCCGTCACGGTGGGGACGCTCCTATTTCCCCGGCGGGGACGCCAGGACCGGGAAGTCGCGCTCGGCCAGGAAAGCCCGTACCTCCCGAAGGGACTGCCGCGCGCGCTCCTTGGCGGCGCCGTGCGTGTAGGCGCGCATGTCGCGCAGCCCGCCGGGGCCCGCCCCGGTGTCGCCGAGGAGCACGCCCCCCACCGCGCCGAGGAACTCGTCCTCGGCCTGTTCGATGCCGTTGAGGATCGCCCACGCCAGCGCCCATGCGCGGGAGACGTGGTGCATCGCGTAGCCGCCGCCTCCCAGGGCCAGCCATAGCGGGGCCATGCCGAGCATGCCGGTCACCGCGTGGGCGATGCCGTTGTTGGTCATGGCCAGGTGCGTCAGCGGGTCCCCGCGGATGCCGTCGACCCCGAGCTGGCTGACGAGCACGTCGGGCGCGAACGCACGCACGACGGGGACGACGAGAGTGTCCCACGCCTCGTAGAAGATGTCGTCGTCCGACTCCGGCTCCAGCGGCACGTTCAGGTTCGTCCCGCGACCGGGCCCCTCGCCTATCTCCGTCTCGAAGCCCCCCCACGGGTACAGCGTCCGGCCGGTCTCGTGGATCGACGCGGTCAGGACGTCGCCGTCGCGCCGGAACGCCTGCTGGACGCCGTTGCCGTGGTGGGCGTCGATGTCGACGTAGGCCACGCGCTTGCCCGCCGCCCGGAGCCTGCGGATCGCGATGACGCAGTCGTTGACGTAGCAGAAACCCTCGGCGTGACCGGACCCGGCATGGTGGAAACCGCCCGACGGGCTGAAGACGCGGTCCGCCTCGCCGCGCAACAGCAGATCGCAGCCCAGCGTCGTGCAGCCGACGACGAGGCGCGCGAAGTCGAGGACGCCGGGGAAGACCGGGCAGTCCGCGGTTCCCAGGCCGAACCGGAGCATCTCCGGCTCGAAGCGTCCCTCGTTGGCCTCGATGAGAGCGTCGAGGTAGGCGGGCTCGAGGTGCTCGCGCAGCAGATCGGCAGGGCACGGCGCCGCCTCGATCAGCCTCATCCACGGCCGGTCGAGGAGGCCGAGCCGGCGGCAGGTGTCGATCGTCACGCGCGTGCGGGACGGCTTGAACGGATGGTCCGGTGCGAAATCGTACCGCTCCAGGTCGGGATGGTGGATGAACGCCGTCTTCATGGGCGCCGCCCCGGCACGATCACACGATCCGTCCGCGGACCTCAATCCTGGACCTGGACAAGACGGGACGCACCTTCACGCGCTCCTGGTGAACGGGGAGATCTCCCGCAGCCGGGCGACGATGCCGGGGAGATTGTCCAGCACCAGGTCGACGTCCTCGTCAGTACTGTAGCGCGACAGCGAAAACCGGATCGAGCCGTGGGCGAACGTGAACGGGACCCCCATCGCGCGGAGCACGTGGGACGGCTCCAGGGAGCCGGAGGTGCACGCCGATCCGGACG
>CAMTWF010000159.1:0-7534 GCA_947085355.1 uncultured delta proteobacterium | reverse complement strand
TGGAGTTCAGACGTGTGCTCTTCCGATCTGGTCGGATCGTCGCGGTCCGCGGCCCCGCCGGCGCGTCGGTCGAGGTCCGTGACGGATCCGGACGGCGCCTCGTGGCCCCCGGCGGCGATCTCCCGGACCTCGCGCCGGGCGCCGAACTCTCCACCGACGCCCGGACCGTCGCCGTCGTGGAACTGACCGACGGCACGAGGATCACGCTCAACCGCGACACGTCGCTCGCACTGGACGCAGCCGAAGCCGATCTCCTGCGGGTCCCGCGCGGCGAGATCGTGGCGGACGTCGTCGCCCGAGCGGCTGGGCGCGCCCCGCTGCGCATCGCGGTGCCCACCGGCGAGATCGCGGTGCTCGGCACCAAGTTCGGCCTGGCGGCCGAGGACGACCACTGCCGGGTCGACGTGGCCCGCGGCGAGGTGGAGGTCCGCGCCAAGGACGGCCGCAGTGCGCGCGCTCTCGCCGGCGAGGAGGCGATCCTGTCGCTGGAGGGCGCGCCGAGCGTCACGCCGATCCGCGACCTGTCGGATCTGCTGGAGTGGGCCGAGCGGCTCGACGAGGACGAGAAGGCGCCGCGGGGACTCGGGTCGCTGCGCGCGTATCCGCCGGGCAGGCCGGAGCGCGAGCGCCCGCTGTCGCTCGACAGCCACAAGGTCACCGTCCGCGTGCAGGGGCCGTACGCGCGCACCGAGGTCGAGGAGGTGTTCCGCAACGACACGGGCGAGACTCTCGAAGGCGTCTACCGCTTCCCGCTGCCGCCGGGGGCCTCGGTGGCGCGACTGGCGCTCGATGTGGACGGCCGCATGGAGGAAGGCGCGTTCGTCGAGTCGGACCGCGCGACGAAGATCTGGCGCGGCGTGATCCGCCAGGCAACGCCGCAGGAGCGGCGCCGGCCGCGGGAGGAGTTCATCTGGGTGGCCGGGCCGTGGAAGGACCCGGCGCTGCTCCAGTGGCGCAAGGGGAACCAGTTCGAGCTGCGCATCTTCCCGATCGAGGCCAACTCGTCGCGGCGGGTCGCGATCGCGTACACGGAAGTGCTCCGGCCGGTCGGCAACCACCGCCGGTACGTGTACCCGCTGCCGTTCGACGAGGGCGGATCGACGAAGGCGGGCAGGTTCTCGTTCGAGGCGCGGCTCGCCGGGATCGACGCGGACAAGCCGGTGAGGAGCCTGGGCTACGACGTCCGCACCGGCACGGACGGCGCCGCCAAGACCGCGTCGTTCGAGAAGGACGACTTCACGGCGACGGGCGACCTGGTGCTCGACTTCGCCCTGCCCGTGCGCCCGGACGGCCTGGGCGCGGTGGCGTACAAGCCCGAAGGGACGGCGGACGGCTACGTGCTGCTGTCGATCCGGCCGGATCTCCCGGCGCGGGGCGATCCGAAGCCGCGCGACATCCTGATCGTCGTCGACTCGTCGTACTCGGCGTTCGGCGACCGGTGGGCGCGGCAGGCGAAGCTCGTGCGGGCGATCGTCGACGAGATGGACCGGCGGGACCGCGTCGCCGTGATCGCGTGCGACGTGTCGTGCCGGCGCGTCGGCGACCCGTTCGGCCGGCCGTCGTCCGAACTGGCCGAGAGCGTCGCCCGTGATCTCATGGCGATCGAGCCCGGCGACGCCACCGACGTGGGCGCCGCGTTCGAGGCCGCCGCGCGCGAGCTGCGCGACCGCCGCGACGCCCCGGATCGCGAGGCGCGGATCGTCTACATCGGCGACGGCGTGGCGTCCGTCGGCGAGATCGACGCGGGCAGGCTGGCCCAGGACGTCGCCTCGACGCTGGCGGGCCTGGACGCCAGGGTGACGACCGTCGGAGTCGGCACGGAGACCGACGAGCTGGTGCTGGCCGAGTTGGCCCGCCGCGGCGGCGGGAGCCATCTCGCCTTCGCGCCCGGCCGCGGGGTGCGCGCCGAGGCCCTTGCAGTCCTCTCGGCGCAGTACGGCGCCTCGCTGGAGGACCCGGTCCTGTCGCTTCCCGAGGGACTGGACGACGTCGAGCCGCGCGAGCTGCCGGCCGTGCGGGCGGGCGACGAGATGCTCGTCCTCGCGCGCGCGAAGGGCCGCGTCCGCGGCGAGGCGACGCTGCGCGGCAAGGCGGCAGGAAGGCCCTACGAGCAGCGATACGCGATCGACATCGAGCTGACCGACGCGCCGGGCAACGGCTTCGTGCCGCGGCTCTGGGCCGAGGCCCGCATCGCCGCGCTGACGCTCAAGGACGCCGCGGCGAACAAGGACGAGATCGTCCGCCTGTCCCGCGAGCACCGAACGCTCTCGCGCTTCACGTCGCTCCTCGTGCTCGAAAGCGAGGCGATGTACCGGGCGTTCGAGGTGGAGCGGCCCGAGCGCGTGGACGACTGGACCGGCGAGGAGCCGATCCGCGAGCAGATGTTCGGCGGCCTGATCGCCAACGACGAGGCCGGCCCGCCCGCGGAACGCTCGGACGACGCGACGGGCTGGCTCTCCGCATCGCGACCCGGACGCGGAGCCCCCTCGCGGCGCCCCGACTCCGCGCTGGTCGGCAGCGAGTCGCTCGGCAACGCGAGGACCACGGGAGCGCTCGTTCAGCGATGGGTCGTTCGGCGATGGGTCGATCTGTCCGGGCCGAGCGAGCCGTCGCCGTCGCAGCGGCGTCGTGTCGAGCAGCTCGAGAAGGCGCTCGAGGAGTCGCCGGACTCGCGCGACAGGCACCGGGCGCTCTTCCTGGCGCTCTCCCGCGTGGGCGACGTGGACAAGGCGCTCCAGGTCGTGGAGAAGTGGTGGGCGCGGGACAGGATGGACCCGGAGGTGCTGGAGCGGATGGCGGAGGCGGAGATGGCGAGGGGCCGGGGCCCGCGCGCCGGCCGGTTGCTGGGATCGATGGTCGAACTCGCGCCGCGGGACGCCGCGCTGCACGAGCGGCTCGCGGCGGCGTTCGAGGCGGCGGGCATGGATGCCCGCGCGTGCGCGCACCGCAGGGCGATCGCCGCGATCAAGCCGGCCGACGCGGACGTCGCCGAGGCCGCCGTGCGGTGCCTGCGGCGCACCGGCAGGGACGCCGCCGCCGAGCGTCTCGTCGAGCGGTTCGGCAACGAGATGACGCGGGCGAGGTTGCGGGCGAAGATCGATCGGACCCCCCCGGCCGCGCCGCGCAGGCTCTCGGGCGACCTCGTCCTGGAGGCCGAGTGGGACCGTTCGGAGGACCTCGAACTGGTGATCGTCCACCCCGACGGGCGGCGCTCCTCGTGGATGGGCGGCGTGCGCGGCACGTCGGCCAAGGACGCATCGGACGCCCGCCGCGAGTCGCTCGCGCTCCGCCGCCTGCGGGTCGGGACCTACCGGATCGAGATCGTCCGGCGCGGCGCGCCGGACGGCCCCGCCTCCGTCGCGGGCTCGGTCCGCGTGCGCGCGCCGCACGAGAGCGGCACGTACCGGTTCACCCTGGGCGCCGACGACACGCGCGCGCCCATCGCCACGGTCCGGGTTACCGAGCAGCGGGTCCCACCGTCGTGGATATTGCGGCCGTAGCCGCGGCGTATCCGTTCACCGGGGGGGACCGCCCGGCCGCACGTCAGGTCCCAGACGCATGGCGCCACCAGCGCGGCCTCTGCCATGCCGGGGGGCTGTTCGGCGCTTCGCGCCTCACCGCCCCCCGGACCCCCGCGGACCCTGGCCCGATTCGTCACGCAGCGCCCGGTACCCCTCGCACCGCATCGCCCGCTTCTCCCGCACGACGGCCCGAGGCGGCGCGCCGTACCGCTCCATCACGAGGCCGGCCAGCTCGATCGACGTCTCGAACTCCTCGGCCACGACGGCATCGGCCCCGAGCGCCCTCAGGGCGTCGACCTCGGCCAGGAACCGCGTCCGCACGATCACCGTGGCCTCCGGGCGCAGCGCCCTCGCTGCGGCCACCACGTGCCGCGCCGCCGCCGCATCCGGGATCGTCACGACCACCGCCCTGGCCCGGTCGGCGCCGGCACGGCGCAGCACGAGATCGCGCGTCGCGTCGCCGTAGATCACCGGCTCGCCCAGGGCCGACTCCTCCGAGACCGTCCGCGCGTTCAACTCCACGATCGAGTACGGCACGCCCAGCCCCCGAAGGACGCGGGCGACGCCGCGCCCGTTGATCCCGAAGCCGACGATCACGACGTGGTCCCGCGGTCCGGCGCCCTCGGCGTCCCCGCCCGGCCCGCCTTCGGCCGCGCGCCGAACGCCGGCGCGATCCAGTCGGGCGGCGACGCGGTGGCCGATCGGGACCAGCAGCGGCGTCAGGAGCATCGTTCCGACCGACACGGCCACGAACAGCGACTGGTCGTCCGGGCCCAGCAGGCCGAGGCCGATCCCGAGCGGCAGCAGGACGAACGCGAACTCGCCGACCTGGGCGAGGCCGGTGCCGACCAGCACGGCGGACCGAAGGCCCGAGCCGAACAGGAGCGCCACGCCGCCGGCGACCAGCGCCTTGCCGGCCACGACGAGCGCCACGAGCGCCGGCGCCGCGCCTGGATTCGCGGCCACCACGGCGGGATCGACCAGCATCCCGACGGAGATGAAGAACAGGCCGTTGAAAACGTCGCGGAACGGGATCGCGTCCGACATGATCTGGTGCGCGTAGGGCGACTCGGAGATCACCACGCCGGCGACGAACGCCCCGAGCGCCAGCGACACGCCAGCGCCGGCCATCAGGTACGCCGTGCCGGCGACCGTCACCATCGTCGCCAGAGTGAACAACTCGCGGCTGCGCGTGCGAACGACCAGATCGAGCACCCGCGGGACGACGACCGCAGCCGCCAGCACGATCCCGGCCGTGACGCCCAGCGCCTTGGCGATGCCGAACGCCGCCTCGCCGGCCGAGGCGCCGCCGGCGCCCACGACCGGCACCACCAGCATCAGGAAGACCGCCGCCAGATCCTGGAACAGCAGGATCGCCAGCGTCATCCGCCCGTGCCCCGCGGCCAGCTCCCCGCGGTCGCCCAGCAGCTTCATCACGATGGCCGTCGAACTCATGGCGGCCAGCAGACCGACGAACGCCGCCGCGGGCGGGGCCGCCCCGGCGACGATCGCGACGCCGCACACAAGCCCCGCCGTTGCCAGCACCTGGGCCGCGCCGGCGCCGAGGAAGTGCCGGCGCATCCGCAGGATGTCCCGCAGCGAGAACTCGAGGCCGATCACGAAGAGCAGCAACGCCACCCCGATCTCGGCCAACGCCTCGATGTCGTGCCGATCCCCGACCAGACCCAGGCCGGCAGGTCCGGCAAGAACGCCGGCGAGCAGGAACCCCGGGATCGACGGCAGCCGCAGCAGGTGGAACACCCATGCCGCCGCCGCGGCGAGCGCCAGCACAATCAGGATGTCGGCGAGGATTGGTGGAGGACCGGCCACGATCTGAAGACCTCGGGTTGCAGGCTACGGGGAGTTTGGAGTTTGGAGTTTGGAGCAGCTTGAAACCCGAAACCCCAAACCCGAAACCCCAAACCCCAAACTGGACTCGAATACAGGACCAGCGGGTCATGTGGGACACACCCGAATTCACTCCTCGATGCGCCCCGCCACCGACGATGCCAGGTGTTCCCCGACGAGTTGGTACGGCAGCAGCACCTCGCTGGCCCCGGCCTCCCGCAGCCGCCCCTCGTGCTCCGGCACGTCGGCGGTTGCGACGATGTGAGCGCGCGGCGCGGCCGTCCGGCACACCCGGACCAGCGTCAGGTTGTCGGTCCCCTTGAGCAGCGTGTCCGGGATCGTGCACAGCACCACGCGGGCCTTCTCGATGTGCGCGTGGCTCAGCGTATCCAGGCTCGAGATGTCCCCGAAGTGCGCCGCAATACCCTTCGCCTCCAGCTCCGCCAGCACCTCGGGGTTGAAGTCGATCACGAGCAGCTTGCGCAGCAGCGCCGGGTCGCGCCGCTCCAGCGCCCCGACCAGAGACCTCGCGCCGCGGTGGAAGCCGAGGATCGCGACCGGATGCTCGTCCGCGGTGCCCCGCCCGAGCGCCTCCGCCTTGCGATCCGGCAGGCCCAGGCGCCCCAGCAGCCGGTCGTACAGGCCGAAGAGCCGGTGGCTGTACCGGATCGCGTAGGACGACATCACCGCCATGATCGCCATCGCGTAGAGGATCTGGTTGACCGTGTCGCGTCCGATGTGGCCGTAGCCGACCCCGAGCGCCGCGATCACGAGCGAGAACTCGCTGATCTGGCAGAGGTTGAGCGTGGAGATGAAGGCCGTGCGGCGGCCGGCGCCCGCCGCCGCGGCCAGGAGGTAGACCGCCAGGAAGCGGGAGACGATCACGAACCCGACCAGCAACGCCACCGGACCGACGATGTCGACCGTCGGGAGGGCGATTTTCATCCCGAGCGACATGAAGAACAGCGTGAGGAAGAAGTCGCGCAGCGGCAGCGTCTTGGCTGTGACGTGCATGCTGTACGGGAACGCCGAGATCGCGACGCCGGCGATCAACGCCCCCATCTCCTTGGACAGGCCCATCCAGCCGGCCGCCGCGGAAACCGCCGCGCACCACCCGAGGCTCACGGCGACGACCATCTCCGGCGTCTTGGCGACGAACGAGAAGACCCGGCTCAGCGCGTACCGGCTCAGAAGGAAGCACCCGGCCAGCAGCGCGACCGTGGACCCGAGCGCCTTCAACACCGGAAGGACGTTCGGGTCCGAGAAGTTCGGCTGGAACGCCAGGATCAGGATCGCGTAGAGGTCCTGGAAGATCAGCACGCCGAGCGTCACGCGGCCGGGCAGCGTGTCGAGCTCGAACTTGTCGTACAGCAGCTTCACCACGATCGCCGTGCTCGAAATGGCGCAGCACAGCGCCAGGTACAGCGCCGTGCGGTCGTCCCCGGCCAGCGAGTACCCGAGCAGCGGGAAGAGGCCGAGGCCGAGCGCCACGGACAGCGGCGCCTGCCCGATGCCGGTCACCACGAGCTGCCGCCCGGCACGCAGGATCTCCTTCGGGTTCATCTCCAGGCCGATGACGAACAACAGCAGCACCAGCCCGATCTCGCTGATGACCTCGATGTGATCGTGCCGCTCGACGAGCCCGAAGCCGACCGGCCCCACCAGCGCCCCGGCGATCAGATACCCGAGGATGATCGGCTGGCGCAGGAACTGCGCCGCCAGGCCCAGGACCGTGGCGCCGATGATCGCGATCCCGATGTCGTGCAGCAGTCCGTGCATCCGTTCCTCGCGTGCGCCCCGCAGAATACGCACCCGCCGCTCCCCGCGTCAACCGCCGTGCGCCCTGCGTACCGAACATCGCTCCCGCTCCCGCTCCCGAGCCTCACTCGCCCACGTCATCGGCGTGGGCTAAGGATGTCCAGGCTGAGCCGGCAGACGTCCGGGCGTTCGTGATCGAACGGCATCTCTGCCTCCGGGAGCGGGAGCGGGACCGGGAGCGGGGCTGCCATTGCCGGTGGGACACCCCCCGAATTCGTCGCACGTCGCGACGATTCTCGAGGGTGTCCGGCTGCGGGCCGCGCTCTCCACCGCCGACGCCGGCCAGGAAGTGAAGCGGCTGTCCACCCTGCCGGCGAAGGTGCGCGACTACTACGCGGCCAAGGGGA
>CAMTWF010000158.1:0-13261 GCA_947085355.1 uncultured delta proteobacterium | reverse complement strand
GGGCGGCGCCGCCGGCACCGGCGACGGCCCGGACGGCTGGAGCACGCCCGGCTCGCCGATTTCCACGGCGATCGACACCTGGCCCACCTCGATGACGTCGCCCGTGGACAACCTGCTCTTGTTGACCCGCTTGCCGTTGACCGACGTGTTCTCGTCCGTCGCGATCAACAGCACCTCGCCGGGCCCCGTGACCTCGACCACGGCGTGCGTCCGGGCCACGCTGTCGTCGTCGATCTGCAGGTTGCACGACGGCGCACGGCCGATCTTGACGATCCGCTGCGTCAGCGTCTCGACCCGCAGAACGTCCTCGCCGCGCGACACCCTGAAGGTGATCGGGATCTGTCCAGGACCGCTCATGACTGCCACCGTCCTTTCGCCTCCCCGGCCTTCCCGCCGCTCCATCCGGTCGTCCCGGCACGGCCGGGCCCGGGGCCCCGGCGCCCGACCTACAGGTTCTCGACCGACTTCAACATCTCCGGGACGAACGTCTCCCTGATGCGGATCAGCGAGACCATCGGCCTGCGCGCCCGCACCATCGCCATGTCGCCGTCCGGCCGCATCAGGTCGCCCTCGACCAGATCGTCCGTGAACATGTACTCGGTCTGCGGCGTCGCCTGCGCCATCGCCGTACCCTCGATCGCCAGGAAACCCACCGCCACCACCAACGCTCCGAACAACTTTGTCATCGGAAACCTCCTGCCGCCGGCTCAATCTGACAGCCGGCCGCGATCAATGTTCCCACATGCCCCGCGGGGCCGCAAGTCAGGGCCCCCCGGCCCCGCCGCCACCCGCCTCGGGCGGCGGCGACGGTGGCGGAGCCGGTGGAGCGGCCTCCTGCATGCGCCTCTCGACCTCCCTCGCCTGGACCTCCATCGCCTGGAGCTGGCGCAACGTCTCGCAGTCCTTCCGCGCGCGCTCCAGCTTCTGGGCCGCGAGCTGCCTGATCGCGGCGTAGTCGACGCCGCTGCCGGGATTCCCCCGGTACGCCTGCGCCCTCTGGACCGCCGTATCGTACGCCGACACGGCCCGGTCACAGTGCGCGATGCTGCCGTCGTTCAGGAAGCCGTGGTACAGCAGAGCGACGTTCAGATAGGCCTCGGGACGCTCCGCGTCGAGCCGCCTTGCCGCCTCGTACTTCTCCAGCGCCGCTTCGTAGGAGTGCGCTTCGCCCGCGGAGCGGCCGGCGCCGGATTCGGCCTCCGAGGCCAGGCCGCGGATCGCCACGCCCAACCCGACCAGCGCGTCGTAGCTGTCGGGTCGGATCCGGATCGCCTCCCGGAATGCGTGGAGCGCCTGGGCGTAGCCGCGGAAGCCGAGGTTGAGCGAGGCGTAGTTCAGGTGGGCCTCGTAGAAGTCGGGGTCGAGCGTCCTGGCCTTCTGGAAGTCGCCGATGGCCGCCCGGATGTTGTCCTCGCGCAGATAGATCAGGCCGCGCAGGTTGTAGATGGGGGCGTAGAGGTTGTTCTTCGAGACGGCGTACGAGCAGATGAGCTGGGCGAACCGGCGGAAGCGGGCGTTGGCCTGCGACTGGTTGGAATAGTCGAAGTAGAAGCGCGCCAGGTTCTCGAGCGCCACGACGGAATCGGCCTGGATGGCCAGCGCGTTGCCGATCTCGGTGTCCGCCGGGCGGGGGCCGCTTGCGGCGGCCGCCGCTCGACCGGGCTGGAAGTTGCCCCTGGTGGCGGCGATCACGCCCAGGTTGATGTATGCCTGATGAGCGGCCGGATCGAGCCCGAACCTGTCGGTGACGCGAAGGAAATGCTCCTCGGCGCGAGCGACGTTGTTCGCGAGCAGCTCGTAGACGCCGAGCTGGATGATGGCGGCGGGATAGTCCTGGCGGATCTGCAGCGCCATCGAGAACGCCTGCTTGGCCTCGTCGTGCATCCCGCACTGCTGGAAGGCCACCCCGCGGTTGTACATCGCCTCCGCCAACCCCCCGCGGGTCTCCTCGGAAACCTCCTCGAAGCGTTCGGCCATGTCGGCGCATTGCTCGCGAGTCCACGGGCGTCCGGATCGCCGGATCTCCATGAACCCGGCGACCGCCTCGCGGAAGCCCTCGCGGACTTCCTCCGGGACGACCGGGCCGGTCGGGCCGGGACCATCGCCGGTCGGCACGACCGGCGGGGGCGTCGACGGGCAGCCGATAGCCGCGGCCAGCAGCAACGGGAGGGATGCGTTCAGGAACGGGCTTCGAATCGTCATCGATGCACTCCTCCCCTACCTGGCCGCCGCGGCCGGCGGTGCGGCGGACGCGGGCGGTGGTTGCGGCGGCGCCGCCGGCGCCGGATGGAACCTGTAGCGTCCGAGGTCGTTCATGGTCGGCGCACCCTGGACGACGTCCACCTGCCACACCGTCTCGCCCAGATCGTTGGTGGTCCTGAGGATGTCGAGGTCCAGCGGCGCGGGAGCGTAGTGGACGCGGTTGAACACCGGACGGGCGTAGACCTCGTCGGAGACGCGGTACTCGGCCGGGTTGATCTCGTACAACGCCGCCTCGCATCGCTGGGAGTACCGGTTGAACCACTGCTCGCGCGTGGCGGTCATCAGGCAGTAGCCGTAGGCGTCGATCGCGTGCTGCTTGAACGGCTCGGCCTGGTTGTCGAGTTGCTCGCGATAGGCCTGCTCGACCTCGACGAACTCCTCCCGCTGGAACGCCGGCGGGGTCGGCGCGGCGTACATGTCCTTCCAGAACTGGAGGTACATGTCGCCGACGCGGCTGGCGGCGGCGATCTCCCACGCCGGCACCTGGAGGTAGGCGATCGAGTCGTAGAAGGCGCGGGCCTCCCTGATCTTGGCGTCGCGCGCCTGGACGAACGGCACGAACTTCTTCTCCGTCCACATCTTGTAGCGTTCCATCGACAGGCAAACGCCCATGTACTCGCGGCTCCCGACGAACTGCGAGCAGCTCTCGCGACGCGGATCCCAGTCGTCGGGCTTGAACTCGGGCCAGGCGATGTTCATGAACTGCTCGTAGAGCTTCTCGCCGACGTAGAACCGGGCGCGGCCGAGCGCGTCGGCCACCTTGTCGGCACGGACGAAGATCATCGCCTGCTTCTGCTCCTCGGTCTCGCCCTCGACCTCGATATCGAGAGCGGCCACGAGGGCGTTCCAGGTCTCGCGCCTCCGCGCCGCGAGGACGGCCACGGGGTCCTCCTGCTCGCCCTCGGCGGCGGCGGCGGCGCTGGAGAAGTCCGGCAGCGAGACGAGGCCGTTGGCCTTGGCGGCGAATTCGTACGCCTTGTTCCGGTTGGTCCGGCAGATGGTGCGCTCGCGATCGGACGGCTCGGCAGGACACTCGGACCGCTCCCAGTACGCCTGCGCGATCAACATCGTTGCGCGAACCTCGAACTCCTTGCCCCCCTTGCGTCCGTACTTCCGGAGATACTCCTCGTAGTGCGAGACCACGTCGGTCCACTGCCGCTCCATGACGTACCGCTCGCCGATGGAGAAGTACGCCTCGGCGGCCTTCCTCTGGTACTTGCGGTTGCTGCCGAACGTCGAGTCGAGGAAGTCGGCGTCGGTCTTGGCCTCGGCGTCGTGCCCGAGGCCGATGCGGATCTGCACGGCGTTGAGCATCGCCTCCGGAGCCCGCTCGTCGCTCCTGTAGTTTCGCGCGAACGCCTCGTATGCCTGGGCGGCCTTGATGAAGAACGCCAGCCGGGCGTACGCCGCGGCGACGCTGTACTGGGCGTTGGCGACGTGCTCGGACCTCGGGTAGTCGCGCACCAGGCGGTCGCGAAGCTGGATGGCGCGTCCGATCTTGTTGGCGGCCTCGAAGTAGTTGGCCGCCTCGTTCAGGATGTCGTCCATCATGCTCTGCTGGGTCGGATCGAGGCACCTGTAGCCGGGATACTTCTCCGGGTACTCGTCGTGGATCTTGAGCGCCAGGTTGGCCGCGTCCTCCCACTTGCGCTGGTCGACGAACGCCTTGACCTGCAGGAGCATCTGCTGGCAGTGGAACACCGGGACGGCGCCGAGGAAGGTCGTGAGGCTGGCGCGCTCGTCGTTGTTCTCCAGCACGCCGGCATCGGCCGCCGACGGGAAGCCGGTCTCGAGCGTCTTGGTGGTCGCATCGAGGATTTCCGGGACGCACTGCGTCACGCCGGCGCGGTTCAGGCGGACGACTATCTCGAAGTAGTTCAACATGGAGAGCACGCCGACGCGCTTGTCGTCCGAGTCGGTGGCGCCGCCGTACGACGCCGCGAGATCCTTGAACAGGACGGCGGCTTCGGCCCACTGGTTGGCGTCCAGGTACAGGAACGCGCGGTTGAACTTGACGTTGGCCAGATCCTCGTGGGCCGACACGTAGCAGATGTACCGCTCGAAGGCCTGCGCCATCGATTGCTCCTGCGGGCTCAACTCGCGTCGCTCGGGAATCACGTCCTCCCACGTAACGCCCTCGCGCCCCTCGCGCACCCTGCCCCGCTCGCGCTCGCGCACCCGGGCCGCGGCGCCGGACGCCCCCGTGTCGCGGGCCAGGACGCGGTCGCGGGCCTGGTAGATCTGGTCGTACTGCTTCTTGTAGCAGAGGACGGACGCGAACGCGGCCTCCTGGGCGTACTCGCCGGTCGGGTTGGCCTCCACGACGGCGTCGAACGCCCGGCCGCACTCCTCCCATTTCTCGGACTTCCACAACAGCTCGGCGGCGTAGTACCTTGCCTTGTAGACGGAGTACGGGTTCTGGTACTCCCAGTCGGGGGGCGGCTCCAGGCGGTCGTAGAAGTAGGGCGAGTTCGGATCGCCGAAGTTCTCGACGAAGACCTGGTAGAGGACGGCGGCCTTCTCCATGGTGCGCCGGTCGTTGGTCCCCGGCTGCTGGTCGCTGCCCGCCGCCTCGCGGTGCCAACGCACGGCCGTGTCGACGACGAAGTCGGCCGCCCACCACGTGCAGGCCTTCACGGCGTCGGGCGGCTGCCGGGCCCCGTCGCGGACGACGAACAGCTTCCAGATCTCGACCATGTTCTTGATCTCGTCGATCACCGCCTGCTTCGTGTCCTGGCTGACCACGCCGCCGACGGTCGTGGCCTGCGCCATGCGGCTGTGCGTGACCCAGTACTGGTAGTCGCAGAGCTTGTCCGAGTTCCGGTCCTTGTCCATCAACGTCTGGTAGGCGATGACCGCGTCGTCGAACTGGCCCTGCGAGTAGTAGTAGGTCGCCAGACCGCGCATCATCGCGACGTTCAGGTCGCCGCCGACGCGTTCGAAGTAGCGCCACGCCTGGTCCGACCTGCCCGTCTGGGCGTAGGTCTGGACGAGTTCCAACCTTGCGGTCCGGCGGAGATCGCTCGAGTCCGGGTTCCCGGGGTTCTGGTTGGCGTAGGTGATGACGTCCTCGAATGCCTGGAGGGCCTTCTGGAACTCCTGGAGGTTGTAGAGCGTCCACGCCTTCTTGTAGAGGGCGTAGCCGTAGATGCGGGTCCCCGGAATCCTCAGGATCTTCTCGTAGTATTCGAGCGCCCGCACCATGTTCCCCTCGTCGCCGAAGTAGTATTCGGCGAACGAGAGGTACGCGTTGGCGACGTAGGGCGAGCCGCTGTGCTGGCGGATCAGCTCCTCGTAGACCGTCCGCGCCATGCGGTTGAACTCGGCCCTCTGCCTGAGGTCGTCGGTGTCCCTGGCGCGCCCCTCGAAGGCGAAGGCGAGATAGAAGAGCGCCTCGTCGATCTTGTGCCAGTCGCGGAACGCGCGGATGATTTCCTTGTAGGCGTCGATCGCCTTGTCGCTCCATTGGAGCGCCTCCTGGCGGAGGGCGTCGCGGCGCTGGTACATCTCCGTGGCCCTGTTCGGCTCGGCCTCCTCGATCATCATCGCCTGCTGGTCCAACTGGCCGGCCTGGAAGTTCCGGTTGTCCTGCATCTCGTAGAAGATCTGGGCCAGTCGGAAGTAGATGTCCGGCTTGTCGGGGTCGGTGTCCGGAGTCGTGCGGAGGAGACGTTGGGTCGCCTCGATCTCCTGGCGGATGAGGTTATCGATGCGTTGCTCCTGCACCCGCCGCCTCGGATCGTCCGGACGCTGCGCGATGCCGGGTCCGGTCGGCCCGGCCCCGGCCAGACCGAACCCCCTCTCCTGTTGCCGTCCGGAGGTGGCGGCCGCCTCGGGGGCGGCGCCCGCCTGGACGCCCTGCATCGCCGCCGGATCGACGCCCTCGGGACACCTGCGCAGCAACTGCGCCGCATTAGGGGACAGGCAGTAGTCCGGAAGCACGCCGGCCGACGTCACCGTCGGCGGCTGCACGCGGCGGCGCCCCCCGCGCCCTCCCTCATCGGGCGGCGGCGCAGCCAGCGCCCCCAACGGGATCGCGGCGGCCAGGAGGAAGGCGCCCGGACGCGACCACGACAACGATGACGATCGGATCATCGATCTACCTCCCACACCTGGAAACGACGGGCTGGCGGTAGAACCCGAGTTCGTCCCGCCAGTATTCGCCGTCGAACGGCCACAGCGTGTGCTCGCTGTCGGCGGTAACCCGCTCCATCTCGCGGCCGGGAGCGGCGCCGACCTGCGTGCCGGCGAGTTCGGCCGAGATCTGGCCTCGGAGGGCGTTGAGGATCTCGATCTGCACCCTGGTGGCCTGGTTCAGCAGTTCCTGCAGCTCCGCGATGAACCGATCGTACCTCTTGCTGGCCAGGTCGCCCGCGTTCTCGATGGCGATCCCCTTGGCGATGCCGATGTCCTGCACGATCCTCGCGCCGACGGAGGCGTTCTGGAAGCCGGCCGGCATGTTCCGCAGGCGGGCTTCCTCGGCCTCGAGGACCTTGACGTAGTCGAGGTTCCTGATCAGCGTGCGGTCGGAGAGCGCCGATCCGAGAATCTTGGCGATCTTCGGGTCGACGTCGGGGGCGCCCTCCCGGAGCCTGAGGAGGAACTGGTAGAAGGAGAAGTTGTCGTAGTAGCGCCCGAGGTGCTCCTGCAACGCCACCAGCACCGGCTCGAACTCGTTCATGAACCGATCGACCGTCTGCTGCGCGTAGTCGTACTGGCACAACGTGAAGTAGATGACCGCCTTGAGGACGATCGACTCGGGATAGAACAGCGTCTCGAAATACGGCGAGTTGATCGTGTGGATGCTGCCGAGCGACTTCGGGAAGTCCTCGACCATGTAGTAGGCCCAGGCGCGCTCGAACTGCGCGTCGACCCAGTACTCGGACCAGATCGGGATCCGGCTCCAGCTTTCCATCGCCGAGGCGTAGTTCTTGGTGGTGTAGTAGATCCTGGCCAGCGACAGGTAGGCGAGGTTGAGGTACCGCTCCTCCTCGTCCGAAAGGAACAGCACGTCATCGAAGCGGTCGACGATGTTCTGGAACGCCCTCACCGACGGCTGCGCCTGGCGCTCGCGCACGTACGTGATCCCGGTGAAGAACTGCGCCGCGGTGTAGTGGTCGTCGCCGGGGTCGACCTCCATGAAGAACCGGCGCGCCTTGTCGTACTCCATCTGCCGGTACCAATAGCGGCCCATCATGTACAGCAGCTCGTTGTGCAGGTGCCTGGTCTGCGGGTTGTCGAACTCGCGGAGCACCTCGAGCGAGTCGCCGTAGCGGCCCGTCAGCGAGATGATGTCGGCCGGCTCGGGAAGCTCGCGCGCGAGCTGGGCGAGCCACTGGAGCGTCTGGCGGAAGTAGATGTGCCCGTTGCCGCGCTTGACGATCTCCTCGAAGACCGCCAGCGCCGCCTGGAAGAACCGGAGCCTGAACAGGCACTTGCCGAGGAAGAACTCGGCCTTCTGCACGTTGGCCGGCTCGTCGTGCCCCATCCCCTCGATCACGTGCTGGAACTGCACCGCCGATCCGGTGTAGTCGCTCTGCTCGTAGAGCCTCAGCGCCTGGGCCAGCACCTGGCTGGGAGGCCCCTGCGGAGGAGGCGGAGGCTGGTTCGACGACGTCTCGGGGCCGACCCCGAACGTCATCGTGTCGCCGCCGCCCGGATCGGGGTCGAATGTCCACACGTCCTGCGCGGCCGCGCCCGCCGGGACCGCGATGGTCGCGGCAAGAACGAGCAACAGATGGATCGTATTTCTCGCCATGTCTCCGGCTCCTCCTGTCGGGTACGCTCCCCCCGCTCCCACTCGGCGGGATCGCCCGCGAGTGTATCGAACCGCGCGCCGCCGCGTCAAGGGCGTCTTGACTTGATCGAAACCCGGGGGTAGATATGCCGGTGCTGACCGCGAAGGGAGAAACCGATGAGGATCATCCGACGATTCCCGACCACCTTGGCGCCCCTGGCAGCCTGCCTGTTCGCCGCTGCATGCGAACCTCCAGGCGTCGGCGATCCGTGCTCGCCCGAAACCACGCCGGTGTGCGTGGATGAACCGTGTTCGCCCTCGCCCGGCGAGGATTGCCGGACCGGCATCTGTTGCCGGGAAACACCCGGCGGCCCCAACCCCGGGTTGCGCCGGAAATGCGACCCGTGGGCCTATCTCGAGGTTTCGGTCGAGACGCGCTCCGTCCAGTGCAAGACGCGCACCTGCATGGTCTACCACTTCTTCCCGGCGGGCCGGCAGATCGGCGAGGCCGACTGGCGCAAATGCACGGCCCCCAATGCGCGTGGAACCGAGCGGTGCCAGTGGCCCCCTGACGACACGCCGGCTGTCCCCTCTCCGACCGCCCCGTGCCGGCACCCGACGGGCGTCGAGGACTTCGTCAAGAAGTTCTGCAAGGTCGACAGGTCCGGCAACCCGATCTTGAATCCGCTGGTGACCCCCGATCCCGGCGACGACATGACGCCGGGGATCTTCACGGGCGACAAGGCCGACTGGTACTGCGACTTCAACATGGCGCTCGTCAACATCTCGCAGCCGTTCTGCACCATGAAGTGCGGCGGCGAGGGGAGGACGTTCGATTGCCCGGCCGGGTTCACGTGCCGCGGCGAACTCAACCTCGGGGCGATCGGGATGCGCGGCAAGTACTGCGTGCCCGAGCGGCTCGTGAACTGCGACCCGCGGCGCCCGGGTACCGAGGACTGCTGCGGAACGACGATCCGCTAGCCGGACATTCCACGACGGGCGCCGCACGCCCGTCGCCACGACCCCGCAGGTCCTCGGCCCAACACGCATGACGACTCGAACCCGCGGCCACGCACGACCCGCGGCCCAGGGCTGCGCTACCGAGCGCGGCCGGAGGGCCGAGGCCGTGGTGGCCCGAGAATTGGAAGCCGCCGGATGGGAGATCCTTGGCACGAACCTGCGCGCAGGCGCCGGGGAGATCGACATCCTCGCGCGGCGCCGCGGCGTCCTGCACGTGGTGGAAGTCCGGAGCCGAACGGGGACGAGCGGCTGGGATCCGGCGGAAAGCGTCGGACCGCGGAAGCGAGCCCGGATCGCCGCGGTCGTCGCAGCCCTGTCCAGCCAGGGCCGCCTCCCCGCGCACAGGGAACTCCGGTTCGATATCGCCACCGTGGTCCGGCACGCCCCGGACGCAATGCCGCGGGTGGAACTGATCGAGAACGCCTTCGACGCGGTGGACCTGATGTGATGAGCGGCGGCGAGGGCGGCGGTAACCTGCGCTATGCGTCGCCCCTGGGTTCCGCCGCGGCCACCATGCGGCCCTGGAGGGAAACCAGCTCGTCGACCACCGCGGACCTCTCCTGATCCCCGCCCGCACCTCGCAGACGCTCGACCAGGTCGAGCAGCGTGGCGGCCTCGCCCTGCTGGTGGGACCGGAGCCGGCCCAGCATCGCGGTCAGCTCGTCGAACAGGTCCTTGAGTTCGTCCCCGCGTCGCAGGCTGCCGCCCAGCGACAGGTTGTCACCGTCGATCCTCCCCATGAGGAGCTTCATCTTGTAGATCGGGCCCGCGATCTTGTGCGTCACGACGACGCCCGCCAGCAACAGGACGACGAAGATCGCCGCCACGGCCGCCAGGATCCACAGCATCCCCCGGAGATGCGCATCGCGCAGATCGGCCAGGCGCGCCTGCGTGGAACGATCCAGGACGTCCAATCGCTCACGCGTCTCCTGCTCCATTCGCTCGGCCCGCTCCCTCGTCTCCGCGCGCACCGTCTCCTCGATCTTCCGGATCAGGTCGCGCTGCCGCCGGCGCTCGGCTTCCGCTTCCCCCGACGCGGGAGCCATGGGAGGCGGCTCGACTGCGGCTCCGGCCGCCGGGTCCGCCCCGGCGACTCCCGTGCTCTGGGGACCGCCCCCGGTTCGCGCCACCCCGGCGCCGGCGGGCGGCGCCGCACCGCCGGCCGGGCGCGCTCCCATCGCCACGCACAGCGGCCTGCACGTCTCGACGTCGCAAGCGGAACCGCTGGCCTCGGTCACGATCTCGGCCGCCGCCGCCCCGCACGGCGGGCACGCCGGAGCGACGCAAGGGAGCTGCCGAGTAATGAGCTGCTGCGCCGAGACGTCCATCTCCCGGCGGACCATCTCCGATGCCGCCTGCATCTCGGCCTGCATGCCGTCATGCGCACGCTGCATCTCGGCGGACAGCCGATCCTCGGACTTGTCCATCTGGAAGTGCAGCAACGCCGCCATGATGCCCATCAGGGCGGCGCTGGTGAGCGAAAGGAGCAGCGTGTATTTCATCTGGAAGCGGCGATCCAGCATGTAGTTCCGGATCCTCCGCTTCGGCTTCGTGGTCGATGTCCCGGCCCCGTCGGTCTGTAACATGGGAGAGGTGGTAACAAGTCGAGGGACCGCAGTCAACTGCACACGCCGGCCGGCTCGCGGCCGGCTCGACACGCCCGCCGGCGGAGCGCGGTCCTAGCGAAGGCCCCTGAGGTATCCGGCCAAGCTGGCGACGGAGGCGCGGACGGCGGCCCGCAGGGCGTCGACCTGGGCGCCCGGGAGATCGGCGTCGGTCAGCGCCCCTGAACGGCGGATGGCGTTGCCCTGGCCACGGAGCATGACGCGCAGATTGTGCTGGTGGTCCAATACCAGGATCGACACCGTCGCGGAAACCGCATTGCCGTCACGGCTCATCTCCACGACGGAACCCTGCAGGACGAAACCAGTCAGGCTCCGGCGCCGCAGCTCGCGCTCGAATGCATCGATCGCCGGCACTTCCGCGTGCGGCTCCACCCCGGGCACCGACGCCAGCTCGGCAACGAAGTACTCTCGAGCCAGGTCGTCCAGATCGTCCCTCCCCGCCCCCGAGCTGTCCCCCAGGGGTCCGACGGCGACGTAGAACTTCGCGGGCACCGGCCCTGCACCACCCGACGTCGCGGAGCCGGAGACGGCCGCCTGGAGCTGACCCAGGCGGGTCCGCAAGCCGGTCAGCGCATCCCCGGCGAGCATCTTCACGTCGGGATCGGGGTCGGCGGCGAGCGCCTCCAGCGCGCCTATGACGCCGGGCAGGTCGGTGGACCTCAACGTGGATCGGCCGAGGCCGATCAGCGAGGAGGCGGCGGCGTAGCGGACCAGCGCGTTCGTGTCCCGCAGGGCCTTCTTGAGCGCCTCCACGATGGGGCCGAGCGTGTCGGCGGACGCTGTGACGGCGATCTGCTCCAGCGACTGGATCGTCTGCACCCGGACGCGGTAGTTGAGGCTCTCCTCGATCGTCTCTATCAGGTACGCTACCCGTTCGTCCGCCCCCGCCGGCGCCGCCGAGGCGAGCGCGGCGGCCGCCACGACCCATCCAACGATCGCGGGGGGTACGCGCATCCTCTTCACCCGCACGGCTCCCTCGGTTTCCCGCCCCACTCGCCGGCGCCTTCCGGCGCCGCACGTGTGGCCGGCCGCAGCGAGCGACCGGCCGGCTGCGCGCTTCGACCGCGGTCCGCGATCGCCTATTCTCGCCGTCCACCGGCATCCCGGACCGCTCGGCCGGCCACGATGACCGGACGCGGCCCAGCGTACACCACGGCGCCCCCGCAGTCACCCATGCGTGAACCCTCCCTGCGGTTGACCTGGTCGCAGTCCGCCACGTATCATCGGCCGCCCTGGAAGACCGGCGGAGGGCGCGCAGGATGGAACCAGTCCTTTTCGGCGGTGCGGCGATCGTGCTCCTGACACTCGTTGTCTGGGTCGTGGCTCGCTCGCGCCGACGCGAGGAGGCGGCGGAGGCCCCCGGCGCCGGCGGCGCCCCCGAACCCGCGACGGCCGTCGCACCGAAGGATGACGTGCGCGACGCGGCGCCCACCGGCGAACCGCGATTCGAAGCTGCCGTCGAGACGCCGCCTCCGCCGCCGTCGCAGCCGCCGTCTGCGGCGCCGCGGGATACCGATGAACGCAAGCGCCGAATCGGGGCGCTGCGCAAGGGCCTGGGCGCGACCCGCGGCGGCCTGGTGTTGCGCCTCAGCCGGCTGTTCAAGGGCCGGACGGAGATCGCGCCGGACCTGGTGCAGAGCATCGAGGAAGTCCTGATCACCAGCGATGTCGGGGCGAAGACGGCGGCGCGGCTGATCGATCGACTCAAGGACGGGCTGGTCGGGGTCGATCCGGCGGACCAGTCGCGCGTCTGGGAGTTCCTGCGCGAGGAGGCTCGGGCGATCCTGTCGGTGCCGGCGGTCGTACCCGAGATGCGGTCCGGGACTCCGTACGTCATCATCGTCGTTGGAGTGAACGGGACCGGGAAGACGACGACGATCGGGAAGCTGGCGGCCAGGTACCGGGACCAGGGGAGCAAGGTGATCCTGGCGGCCGCGGACACCTTCCGCGCCGCGGCGGTGTCGCAACTGCAGGTTTGGGGCCGGCGCGTGGGCTGCGAAGTCGTCTGCGGGAAGGAGGGAGCCGACCCGTCGTCGGTCGCGTTCGATGCGATCGAGAAGGCGAGGGCGGCCGGGATCGACGTCGTGATCGTCGACACGGCCGGACGCCTCCACACGAAGCAGCCGCTGATGGAAGAGTTGGGCAAGATCGCCCGCGCCACCGGCAAGGCGCAGGAAGGGGCGCCGCACGAAGTGCTCCTGACGCTCGACGCCACGACGGGCCAGAACGCCATGCAGCAGGCGGCCACGTTCCTGGAAGCCACGAAGGTCACCGGCATCGCGCTGACGAAGCTGGACGGAACGGCCAAGGGCGGCGTGATCCTCGGCGTGTGCGATTCGCTGGGCCTCCCCGTCAGGTACATCGGCGTCGGGGAGGGTATCGAGGACTTGCGGCCGTTCGACCCCGACATCTTCGTCGCGGCCCTGTTCGACGATCTCGACGATGTCGACGCGGCGGCCTGAACCGGGGAAACAATTGGATCTTCTGGGAATGTTTGCCCACACGGGCTCGCGCGTGGGCTGAAGCCGATCTGTGGTTCCGCGTCGGCCGGGTGGGGGGTGAGGTGCGGCCGACGCGGCTTCTCGGGGCTGCGGCGCCGGTGTGAGGTCTGGCCTTG
>CAMTWF010000157.1:0-5974 GCA_947085355.1 uncultured delta proteobacterium | reverse complement strand
TCGGCGCCGCCCTCGACCAGCCCTCCGCCCGGCGCCGGCACGAGTCCCCGGAGGCGTCCGTTGCCTGCCGCAGGCGCCGGCCCGGGGGGTTCCTCGACGACATCGCCACCGTCCGGCCCGGGGATGCGGAAGAAACGGATCGCGTCCGGGCCGGCGGCGGCGGCCAGCCTGCGCCCTCCGTCGACGAACACGACGTGACTCACGCCCTCGGAGAAACCGGCGAACCGCGCTTCGGCGACGAGCGGCGTGCCGCTCCAGATCCGGAGCGTCCGGTTCGCGGCACCCGTGGCCACCCGGCCGTCCGGGGAGAACGCGACCGCCGTCACGGGCGAATCGTGGACCAGCTTCTCGGGACGGCCCGGGTCGCGCTCCGACGGCGACCACACCGAGACGACGCCGTCCGCGCCCGCCGCCGCGAGCCGCCGGCCGTCGGGCGAGACGGCGAGCGCCGCGATCCTGTCGGAGTGGTCCCGGCCGCTCGCCCACCGGTCGCCGCCGTCGGGCCCGCGCACGCGGACCCCCCCCGAGACCGATCCGATCGCCATCGCCGTGGCGCCGTCGCCGTCGCGCATCGACGCGATCGCCGAGACGGCGCGCGGTAGCGGGGCGCCGACGGGGACGCATTCCGCGGGCCGCCCGGGCGGTGCGTTCGGAGGAGACAGGCGGCACAGGTGGACGCCGCCCGCGGCCGTGCCCACGGCGATCCGAGCGCCCTCGCCGCCGGCCGCGAAATCGACCGCCGTCGCGCCGGCGATTCCCAGGTGCGCGGCGATCAGCACGTCGCGCAGGTCGGCGGACCGCACGAGGAGGAGGCCGTCCGAATCGACCGAGGCGATCCTGCCGTCGGCAAGCGCCGTCGCCCACGCCGGCGCGGCATGGCCGATCTGGGGGACGAAGAGATAGCCCTCCGGGAGCGCCGGCGGCGGCGTCACATCCTCGACGCTCGGAGCAGCATCCTCGGCCCCGGGATCCGGCGGCACCGGGATCGTCACGTCCACGGGCCTCGGGCAGGCGCACGAGGTGACGGCCGCCAGAGCGACCCACGCCGGGACCGGCCGGCCGCCCGGCGGCGGCCGGGGCCCGAGGCCGGCCGTGCGTGTCACGGAAGTTCCTCCCGGGAAAGCCTGAACGACGCCATGCCGAGCCCGGGGCTGGTCAGCACGTCGAGTGCGCCGAGGACGGGCGAGCGCCGGCCCGCCTTCCTCCAGCGCAGGCTGCGCCGGTCCACTCCGTCCGAAGGGCCCGGGGATTCCCGCGAGACGTCCGCGGCCGCGGACGGGCCCAGGACACGCACCGCCTCGGCCTCCACGGCCAGCGCCCACGCTTTCACCTCGTCGGCGGAGAGCGTGCGTCCCAGGCCGGTGATCGGCGACGGATCGGTGACGAGCCGCAGACCGAACTCCGCGATCCTCCCGTCCTCCTTCGTCCGCACGGCGGCCTCGGCAGGCTGCCCGGCGACCGTCGCCTCGCACCGGACGATCGTCTCCTTGCGCCGCGGCGTCGTCTCGCAGCGCACTTCCGGCGGCAGCAAGCGCGTGAACTCGGCGAGCGGCATGCCGATGACGCCGTGCGGCGGCACCGGCCACCAGGAGCCGCGCTCCACGGCGGCGTCACCCTCCGGACCGTTGTTCGCCGCGACGACCACCTGCCGGTCGTCCGCAGGCGCAGCGACCTGCCGGGGAGAGGGAGGAAAGGACGCCGCGGATGGCGTCGCCCCCGAGTCGATCGCGCCGTGCGGCGGACCCTCGCGCGAGCACCCGGCGGCGAGCGCGTGCACGAGGATCGCCGCGCCGGCGAGGGCGCCCGCCCATGCCGCCGGTTCCGTTCCGCGTGACCTGCTCGCACCTGCGTCGGCCATCAGCATCCGTACGATCGCGCATCGGCGCGCCCTTGCCCCGATCCGCGGCGCCATGCTACCGATGGCCGCCGGGTCCGGCAAGCGCCGGTCCGGGGCCGAGGCGATCATGCTGGACGGTTCGCAGGAAAGACCGGGGGCGTCGGCGCCGGAACGCCGCGGAGGCATGGCGCGAGTTCTCGCGGCCGGCATCGTCAAGGGCGGTGCGCTCGGCGCCGGCGCGGCGTACCTCGTGCCGCACTGGCCGCTGTCCGCCGGGCTGCTGGCCGCCGCGCTCGGCATGGCCGTCGGCGTCGTCGCCGGCCGGCCGTTCTGGAGCGGGGACGCATGGGTGGCGACGATCCTCAAGGCCGTCGCCGGCTTCCCGGTGGGCTGGGGAGGCCATTGGCTCGCCGACAAGATCGGCATCCTGGACCATCCGTGGATCTGGCTCCCCGCCTTCGCCGCCGTCTGGGCCGTGCTGCTCGAAACGGACGACGCGATCGGGACCAGGCAGGACGGGCGCGCACCGCCGGCGCGGCAGGCCCCCTGACGGCGTGACGCTCCGGACCGGATGACGCGGCGAACCGGGGGGAGGGAAGGAACCTTGCGGATGCCGGACCTCAAGCCGAAGTCGATCGAGACGGCCAAGCTGATGAAGAAGTTGATGGCGGATCATTTCCTGGAGGTGGACGCCGCCGCCCGCGATCCCGTGCGCAAGGCGGCGTGGTGCACGAGCGTCGGGCCCGCCGAACTGCTGCACGCGCTCGGGTTCGCCGTCTACTACCCCGAGAACCACGCCGCGATGCTCGGCGCCACCCGCGCCGCCACCGAGTTCATCCCGCGAGCCAACGCCGCCGGCTACTCGCCCGATATCTGCTCGTACCTCACCTCCGACATCGGCGCCTACCTGGCCGGCAAGACGCCGCTCGAACAGGCGTACGGGATCCGCGCGATACCGAAGCCGGACGTGCTCGTCTACAACACGAACCAGTGCCGCGACGTGCAGGACTGGTTCGCGTTCTACTCGCGCGAATGGAACGTCCCGCTCGTCGGCGTGCAGAGCTTCCGCGGCGTCGGCGAGGTGACCGACGTGCACGTGCGGGCCGTCGCGGACCAGCTCCGCGGGATCACCCCGACCCTGGAGGCCATCGCCGGGCGGAAGCTCGACACGGACCGCTTCCGCGAGACCGTCGACCTGTCGCTGCGGACGAGCCGTCTGTGGCGACAGGTCCTGGAGACGGCGATGACGCGGCCCAGCCCGTTCACCTTCTTCGACGGGACGATCCACATGGGACCGGCGGTGGTGCTGCGGGGGCTGCCCGTGGCGGTCGAGTACTACACGGCGCTGCTCGCGGAGCTGGAAGGGAGGATCCGCGACGGCGTGGCGGCGGTGGACGGCGAACGGCTCCGCCTGTACTGGGACGGCATGCCGGTGTGGGGGAAGCTCCGCGAGACCTCCGCGCAGTTCATGTCGCTCGGCGCCTGCGTCGTCGCGTCCACCTACTGCTCGTCCTGGATCTTCGACGCGCTCGACCCCGCCGATCCCTACGAGTCGATGGCGCGGGCGTACACGGAACTGTTCATCGTCCGCGACGACCCGTACAAGGAGGGGTACATCGAGCGGATGTGCCGGCGGTTCGCGGTGGACGGGATCGTCTGGCACGACGCCAAGACCTGCCCGAACAACTCGAACAACAGGTACGGCATGCCCGAGCGGCTCGCCCGCAAGCTGGGCAAGCCGTTCCTCGTGCTCAACGGGGACCTCAACGACCTGCGCTGCTGGTCCGAGGAGCAGGCCCGCACTCAGATCGAGGCGTTCGTCGAGCAACTCGGGTAGGTCCCGGGGGGACTCCATGGCCGCTGGGCCGTCAGAGCATCCGTCCGACGCCGTCTTCGCCGGCGTCGACGTGGGGTCCGCGACCACGAAGACCGTCGTCCTGGGCGCCGACCTCGCAGTGCTCGCCCGCGACGTGCGCCGCTCGGGCGTCGACCTGGCCGCCGCCGCGGACGCGTCGCTCGACGCCGCACTCGGGGCCTGCGGCGCCACCCGACAGGGTCTGCGTTCGATCGTCGCCACCGGGTTCGGCCGCGCCAACGTCCCGTTCGCCCACGCCCGCAGGACGGAAATAGCGTGCCACGGGCGCGGCGCGTACCACCTGCTCCGCCGTGCAATGACGGTCGTGGACGTCGGCGGCCAGGACAGCAAGATCATCAGGATGGCGGCGGACGGCAGGCAGATCGGGTTCCGGATGAACCGCAAGTGCGCCGCGGGAACCGGGGCCTTCCTGGAGGAGATCGCGCGCCGCCTCGACGTGCCGACGGCCGGGCTGGACGCGCTGGCCCGCCGCGCATCCGATCCCACGGTGACGCTGAGCAGCTACTGCACGGTGTTCGCCGCCACGGAGGTGCTCTCCAGGATCAGGCAGGGCGTCGGCGCTCCCGATCTGGCGCTGGCCGCCTTCGATTCCGTCGCGGTCAGGGTCGTGGAGACCGACCGAATCGAGGGCGACGTGGCGCTGACGGGCGGCGTCGCCGAGCACTGTCCGATCTTCGCCGACCTTCTCGCCCGGAGGCTCGGCGCCCGCCCGATGGTTCCGGACCACGCCCAATCGATCGGCGCGCTGGGCGCCGCCCTGTTCGGGTCCGACATGTCCGACGTGTCGGGCTGACTAGACCGCCGCGCCGCAGCCGCCGCAGAACTTGGCGCCGGGGAGCGTCTGGACGCCGCACTTGGAACAGAAGCGCGCGGCGGGGGCCAGCGGCTTGCCGCATTCGGAGCAGAACTTGCCGGGCTTCACCACGGCGTTGCAGGAAGCGCACGTCACGCCGGCGCCCGAGATGGCCGCGCCCGCGGGCGTCGGCTGGCCCTGCGGCACGCCCGCCTGCGGCTGGCCGACCTGCCCCACCCCCTGCACGTAGCCGGCCTGCGGCGCCCCGCCGTGCATCACCTGCTGCTGGGCAACCGCCTGTTGCTGGACCATCGCCTGGGCCATGCCGAAGCCGACGCCGAGACCCGCGCCGGCGGCCGCCGCGCCGCCCCCTTCGCCGCCCTTGGCCATACCCTCGCCCGCGCCCATCATCGCGCGTCCCGCGGCGAACTGCTGGAACCCGCCGAGACCGCCCGCCATGCGGACGTAGGCCGCGTCCTTGAGGAGCGACTTGAGCTGCTTCTCGTCCTCCTCCTTGATCGAGACGACGAAGTTCCCGATCCGCAGCACCTGGACACCGTAGCCGTCGATGTGCCTCGCCACGCCGGCCACGACGTCCTCCTCGATCTCCTCCGTGTACGCCCCGGACGTGACGTCGAGCAGCGACCATCGCTGCTTGACCAGCAGCTCGGCGATGCGGTCGCGGATCACCTTGAGGAACAGGCTGCGGAACCACCCGACGAACGCCTCGTTCTCGACGCGCGCCATCCCCGCCAGCCCGACGATCAGCCGCTCCGGATCCGTGACCCGGAACGAGAAATCCCCGTGCACCATCGTCTCGATCGCCAACCCAGTCTTCGGATCCTCCTGGTTGCCGATCCGGCCGCCGAACTTGACGCTCGGGATCTCGCGCATCGTGACGAAGAACACCTCGGCCTTGAAGACGTTGCCGCCGGTGAACGAGTCGACCAGGTTGGACAGGAACGGGATGTTCGACGAGTCGAGCGTGTGGCGGCCGGCGCGGAGCGTGCCGGCGATGCGGCCGTCGCGGAAGAAGACGGCCGCTTCGTCCGCGTCGACCGTGAGCTGCGAGTACATCGGGACCGTCTCGTCCGGGTGCTTGTGAATGATGAACTCCTTGGCCTCGTCCGGCCGGGCGATCATCATCTCCTTGACGCCGCGCTTGATGAAGCCGAGAACCATCGCGGATCTCCTTTCCCCGGGGCGTGCCGTCCCGGGACGACCGGACGCAGCGTACGTCCCGGAGCGTCCCGCCGTCAACGCGGCAGGTAGCGCCCGGTGCATTCGCGTTTTGTGGGGGTGGCCCCGGCATGTTCCACCTCGCGGCGCCGCGCCCGGCCCTGAGCCGGTCGAAAGGCCCGGTCCTGGGACCGCGGGCGTCCCGCCCGCCGGTGGTGTGCATGGCCGTCGGGGAGACGGCGTGGGCTTCCGACCCCGCCGGGGTACTGCGCCGGCCGTATCGACTGCC
>CAMTWF010000156.1:0-9618 GCA_947085355.1 uncultured delta proteobacterium | reverse complement strand
TCGTGCTCGTGCTCGTGCTCGTGCTCGTGCTCGTGCTCGATCCCGCACTCGCACACCTCGGCCGTGTCGGCCGCATCTTGCACCGTGACGGTCGCGGCAAATGACGTGAACGGCAACGATGCGCCGTCGAGCACGAGCACGAGCACGAGCACGAGCACGGAGACGACGGGGAGGGTGAACGATTGCGTCAGGAGCACCCGTCGACGGTGCCGCAGTTCTCGCAGAGGTAGCACGTGCCGCGGCGGACCATGATGGAGCCGCAGAGGCCGCACGCGGGGGCGTCGGCCTGCGCCACGTACACCCGGTGCTGCGCCTCGGGCGCGCCGAGCGGAGGCGGTGGCGGCATCGAGGAGAGGCGTTCGAGCGCCAGATGGAGATCCTGCTCCGACGGGTCGAGCCGGCCGTTGGCGAGCGGCAGCGCCACCTGGTCGGGCGGGGCGTAGCTCGGAAGGGCCTGCTGATCGACGGGGAGGAACTTCCGCGCCAGCCAGCGGAACATGTAGTCCATGATCGACTTCGCGTACGGTATCTCCGGGTTGGACGTGTGCCCGGCCGGCTCGAACCTCGTGTGCGTCAGTTTCTCGCACAGGACGCGCACCGGAACGCCGTACTGGAGGGCGAGCGACGTGACGAGCGCGAACGAGTCCATCAGGCCGGACAGCGTGGCCCCCTCCTTGGCCATCTTCACGAAGATCTCCCCCGGCGCGCCGTCGTCGTAGCAGCCGACGGTGAGGTACCCCTCGTGGTTGGCGATCGCGAACTTGTGCGTGATGCTGCGGCGCTCGTCGGGGAGCCTGCGGCGGCTGAGCCTCGCGGGGGGCCGGACGGCCTGCGGGGCGGCCGGCTGCTTGTCCGTCCGGCTGACCGACAGCGGCTGCGTGCGCTTCGACCCGTCGCGGTAGACTGCGATCGCCTTGAGGCCCATGCGCCAGGCGTCCATGTAGATGTCGGAGATCCGCTCGGGCGTCGTCTCGTTGGACACGTTGACCGTCTTGCTGATCGCCCCGGAGACGAACGGCTGCACCGCGGCCATCATCCGGAGGTGACCCATCGGGCCGATGCAGCGATCGCCCTTGACCGGCTTGAAAGCGCAGTCGAAGACCGGCACGTGCTCCGTCTTGATCCCCGGCGCCCCCTCGACCGTCCCCTCCCGCTCGACGTGCTCCACTATCGCCCGCGCGTCGGCGTCCGAGTACCCGAGCCTTCGCAGCGCGGCCGGGACCGTCTGGTTGACGATCCTCATCATCCCGCCGTCGACGAGCTTCTTGTACTTCACCAGGGCGATGTCGGGCTCGACGCCGGTGGTGTCGCAGTCCATCATGAACGCGATCGTCCCGGTCGGGGCAAGGACGGAGACCTGGGCGTTCCGGAATCCGTGGGCGGCCCCCAGCGTCCGGGCCTCGTCCCACGCCCGGCGCGCAGCGGCGAGAACGGTCGCGGGGGCCAGCGATGCGTCGATTCCGTCGAGAGCCCCGCGGTGCTGGTCGACGACGCGGAGCATCGCGGCGCGGTTCGGCTCGAAATCCGCGAACGCCCCCATCCTCGAGGCCGTTCGCGCCGACTGCGCGTACGCCTCGCCCGTCATCAGCGCCGTGACGGCGGCGGCGAACGCGCGGCCCTCGTCGGAATCGTACGGCAGGCCGCGGGCCATGAGCAGGGCGCCGAGGTTGGCGTATCCGATCCCGAGCGCCCTGAAGCGGCGGCTCATCCCGGCGATCTCGTCGGTCGGGTATCTCGCCGGGTCGACGATGATCTCCTGCGCCGTGAGGATCACGTCGACGGCGTGCTGGAACAGTTCGACGTCGAAGGCGCCGCGATCGTCGAGGAAGCGCATGAGGTTCAGGGAGGCCAGGTTGCACGCGCTGTCGTCGAGGAACATGTACTCCGAACAGGGGTTGCTGGCGTTGATCCGGCCCGATGCGGGACAGGTGTGCCAGCGGTTGATCGTCGTGTCGAACTGGAGCCCGGGGTCGCCGCAGAAGTGCGCGCACTCGGCGATCTCGCGCATCAGGTCGCCCGCCCGGAAGGTGTCCGCGACATCCCCGGTCCTCACCCACCGCGTCCGCCACTCGCCGTCGGCCTCGACCGCGTTCATGAACTCGTCCGTGACGCGGACCGAGTTGTTCGAGTTCTGGAAGAAGACGGACGAGTACGCCTCTCCGTTGATCGACGGGTCGTAGCCGGCGTCGATCAGCGCGTGCGCCTTGCGCTCCTCGTGCGCCTTGCACCTCACGAACTCCCGGATGTCCGGATGGTCGACGTCGAGGATCACCATCTTGGCCGCCCGGCGCGTCTTGCCGCCGGAACGGATGATCCCGGCGAAGGCGTCGAAGCCGCGCATGAACGAGACCGGTCCGGACGCGCGTCCGCCGGTCGTAAGCGGCTCGCGGGCCGAACGCAGCGCCGACAGGTTCGTGCCGGTCCCGGAGCCCCCCTTGAACAGCATCGCCTCGACCGTTGCGAGGCGCATGATCGAGTCCATCGTGTCCTCGACCGAGTTGATGAAGCAGGCCGAGCACTGCGGGTGCGGCTCGATCCCGACGTTGAACCAGACGGGACTGTTGAACGCCGCGTACTGGTGCAACAGCAGGTGCGTCATCTCGTCCTCGAACGTCTCGGCGTCCCCCTCGGTCGCGAAGTACCCGCCCTGCCGACCCCAGGCGGAGATCGTCCCGGCGACCCGCGAGATCACCTGCCGGACGCTCGTCTCCCGATCCGGAGCGCCGACGCCGCCGCGGAAGTACTTCGACACGACGACGTTCGTCGCGGTCTGCGACCAGAACTCCGGGACCTCGACGTCCCGTTGCTGGAAGACGACCTCGCCGCTCTCGCTCGCGATAGTCGCGGCCCGCTTCTCCCAGGTCGCCGCGTCGAGCGGGTCGATCCCCGGCGACGTCAGACGGCGCGAGAACCGCAACCCGCCGCGACGGATCGTCCCCCGGGGCCGCGCCTCGGCCGCCGGCGGGTCGGCATCCAAGGTGCGCCCGCCACCCCCCCGTACATCGGCCGGCCCCTTCCGGCCTCCCCTCGAACCCACGTCCATGCCCTCCGCCGGCAATGCCTCGGCAACGTCCCCTCGCGCTCTCTTCATCGCACCCTACCCCTTCCTGTCCGCTTGGTTCGACTGCCCCTGTCGAACGGAGCCGGATAATACGCGGCGATTCATTCCTGTCAAGCCCCTAAACACAATATATTGGGCCGACCGTCGGCCACGACCGCAATACCAGGGGGTTAGCTGGACATTTTTGCAGTATACGCGTGCCCGTGCCTGTCGAAGCGGAAACGGGCACGGGCACGGGCACGGGCACGGGGGAAGGGTCCATGCCGGAAATTTGTCGCCCTGCCGGGTCCGGGTTACAACCGGGGTCGAGGGAGGTGCGGATGATGATGGCGGGTGGAGCGGAACCCCTTCTTGAGGTCAGGCATCTGTCGAAGCGGTATCGCGCGGCCAAGCCGCTGTTCCGGGACGTGTCGTTCGACCTTGCGGCCGGCGAGTTCGCGTACGTCACGGGCCCGTCCGGGTCCGGCAAGAGCACGCTGTTGCGGATGGTGTACCGCGCGGAGTCGCCGGACACGGGGACGATCCGCTACTGCGGCCGCGACGTGACGTCGCTGTCGCCGCGTTCGATCCCCTTCCTCCGTCGCAACATCGGGATCATCTTCCAGGACTTCAAGCTCGTACCGTGCGAGCCGGTCTACGACAACATCGCCGTCGTGCTCGAGGTGCTGGGCCTGCCGCAGCGCGAGATCTACGAGCGCGTGCGGGAGGCGCTGGATCGCGTGGGCCTGGCCGGGTACGAGGAGATCAGGGCGAGCGACCTCTCCGGCGGCGAGCAGCAGCGGGTGGCCGTGGCGCGCGCCGTGGTGGGCCGCCCGTCGCTGGTGCTCGCCGACGAACCGACCGGGAACCTCGACTGCGGCAACGCGGCGCGCGTGATCGATCTGCTGGAAGAGGTCCAGTCGGAGGGGACGAGCGTCCTGCTGGCGACGCACGACAACATGCTGATAGCCGCTCGGCCGCAACGGACGATCGCGCTGGTCGACGGGATCGTGGAGGAACTCCGCCACGGAAGCGCCGCCGAGGATGCCCGGTGCGCCCGGGGCGGCGTGGAGGCGCACCCGTGAGCGTCGACCACGAACAGGCGAAGGAGGTGACGCCGTGAGCCGGTTGCCGTACTACCTGCGCCGGACGCTCCAGGGGTTCCGCGCGGAGCTGTTCACGAACGTCACGACCGTGTTCACGCTGGCGATCGCGTTCCTCTCGCTCGGCGCGATCGCAATCGTCGCCGCCGGCCTCGGATCGCAGGCGAGCCGCTGGGGCGGCGAGAACGGCAGACAGGTGACGCTCTACCTGCGCCCCGATGCCGCCGAGGCCGACGTCGAGAAGCTGCGTGCGGCGCTGGTGACAATGCCGGAGGTGCGGGCGGTGGACGTCGTCCCCGGCGCCGAAGCGCGAGCCAGGCTCGTGGACGCCTTCCCCGAGGAACGTACCGCGTGGGAGGCGCTCGATGCCGGCTTCTTCCCCGGGTACGTCGAGATCGGGCTGGATCCCCGGACCGCGGACGAGGAGACCTACCGCGGGCTGGTGTCCCGCGTCTCCGGACTTTCCATCGTCGACGACGTGGAGACGCACGGCGACTGGTACGCCCGGGTGCTCGCGATCCACGGCGTGACCCGCGTCCTCGCCGTGGCGCTCGGCTCGATCGTCGTCTTCGCCACCGTCTTCGTCGTCTCGCATACGATCCGGCTCAACTTCCACCGCCGCCGGCGGCAGGTGGAGGTGATGAAGATGTGCGGCGCGACCAACGGGTTCATCCGCGTGCCGTTCCTGCTCGAAGGCGCGCTGCAAGGGCTGCTCGGCGCCGCCCTGGCGCTAGGAGCGCTCGCCGCCTTCGTCGCGGCCGTCGGCGGCCATGTGGCCGACGTGGCGCCGATCCTCGGCGACTCGCCGCTGCGGCACCTGCCGCCCGAGGCGTGGGCGGCGTTCATGGCCGGCGGCGTGGCGCTCGGCGCGACCGGCGCGCACCTGTCGCTCCGCCGAGTGCTGGAGGCGTAGGATGGCCACGCCGCATCCGGTCGGCGTTCGGCCGTGCCTGCCGGCAGGCAGGCGTTCGGCGGCCGTAGCGATCCTGGTCGCCGCGGCGGCGGCGCAGCCGTCGATCGCGCAGATACCGACGATCGAACAGGTTCGCTCGACGCCCCTGCCGGGTCCCGCGCCGGCCGCCGTCGTCACCCTGCCCTCCCCTCGCCCGCCCACCGCGCACGACGCGACCGGCGGGCCGGGGACGCCGGCCTTCTCGCCGTGGGAGGCGCTGCGCGAGGCGGAGGCCGAGTTGCGGCGGAGGACGGAGGACATCGATCGGTGCCGGGCGAGGCTGCGGGACGCGCAGGTCGACCTGGAGACGACGCAGCGGTACCTCGGCGAGATCGATGCCGCCAGGTCGCTGCTGCGGGCCGAGGTGCAGCGTCGCCTCGTGCTGCTCGACCGCATCGGCCGCGACGGTCTCGCGCGGCTCATCCTGACGTCGCGCGACCCCGGCGAGGCCCGCTTCCGTGCGCGCATGTTCCGCCGGCTCGTGCGGGCCGACGCCGCGACGGCGGCCAGATACGCCGCGGTGGCGGGCGAAGCGGAGGCCGTCCGGGTCGATCTCGCGAACAAGATCGCCGCCCAGCGGGAACTCGAGACGCGGCTCGACGAGAGGCGGCGCCTCCTGGAGGCGGAGATCGAGCGGCATCGTGCCCTGGTGAGGAGCATGAGCGGGTCGGACGCGGCGGCGGGGTTGCGGGCCGAGGCGCGCGCCGAGGTGGGCGCGATCCTCGCGCAGGCGCTCGGGTCCGCACCGGCGGCGCAGGCCGATTCCGGATCGCTGCGGCGCCTGGCGTCGGCCGCGGTCGGCGTGCCGGCATCGTTCCCCGTCGACGACGACGGACTGCGGGGCGGCGTGTCGGTGCGGGTCCCGGCGGGCACGCCCGTGGCGTCCCCGGTGTCGGGCGTCGTCGCGTTCGCGGGGATGCTGGCGGGCTACGGCCCGTCGGTGCTGATCCGCACGGCCCACGGTGACGGCGCCTTGCTGGTGGGCCATCTCGACGCTCTCTCCGTCGGCCCCGGCGACACCTTGCAGCCGGGCGCCGTCATCGGCCGCGCGGCTCCGTCGTTCTCCGACATCCTCCCGCCGTTGATCGTCGACGCATTCGGCAACGCCGCCCGAGCGCTGTAGGCCCGAAGAAGCAGTCCGGGTGCATCCCCAGGCCGCGACGATTTTGCTTGATCGCCCCTCCGCCGCGATGGTATGGGGATGCATTGCCGAAAGGAGGCATACGATGACAAAGGGACTCGTTTCCGCAACCCTGACGCCAGAGGCGCTTCGAGAGATCAACGAAGCGATAGGCACCATCAAGAGGCGCTTGCCGTTCCTCCTGGCCGTCGGCCCGAAGCAACGGCTCGACGTGGTGAAGCTGGGACCCAAGAGCGTCCACTTCGTCAACTCCGTGAGGCAGATGGCCGACAAGAGCCCGGAGCTCGTGCCGGCCGCCTTCGATCTCGTCGAGTTCGCCCGGGACGTGGAGGTAGTCAACGCCATCGGGAAGTTCGCCCCGCAGCTCGAGCAGCTTGTCGAGGCCGTGAAGGACACGCGGACCGTCGCCGGCAGCGAGGCGATGGCCACCGCGCTCAGGCTCTACGAGGTCTTCAAGGCCGCTCGCCGAACGGTGCCGGGACTCGACGGCGCCCTCGCCGAACTCGGCGCCCGCTTCAAGGGATCCAGGCGACGGAAGGCCGGCGGTACGGGCCCCGCGTAGCGGGACGGCGTCCGAGCCCGGTTCCCCACGGCCACGCGCCGCGGTCTACACCTCGTCGGCGTTCACCACGACATCGAACGACACCCCGATCGCCTCGAAGTGGCGCTGCCCGCAGCGCACCCTGTCCGCCTCCGCGGTGCGGAGCTTGAGGAAGTCCCGCGTGTGCTTGGTCTCGCGCACGAGGTAGAGCGCCTGGCCGTCGTGCTTGAGGATCGCCCAGTCGGGGTTGTACTTGCCCACCGGCGTGTCGACCTCGAACCAGCCCGGCAGCTTCACGAACAGCTTGATGTCCTCGCGCTCGTCGAGCTTCTTCGCGAACTCGCGCTCCACCTCCGACTCGTAGACCACGTACTCGTAGACGGATTTCCGCACCTGGAGCGCCTTCAGGTAGTTGACGAGCTCCTCGTTCTTGAAGAGCAGCATCTCCCACTCCGCGTCCGCGCCGTCGCCGGGCAGGCGCTCGTACTTGATGCCGTCCACGAGCAGGCGATGCAGCTCGTGCCTGAGGATCGCCGCCGCCTGGTCGAGGAATCGCTGCGGGTTCTCGAACACGTCCTCGCGTCGTAGACGAAGTGCTCGAAGGGCGGGTTGTTGTAGAGCGCCCGGAAGTGCCCGGCGGTGATCTCGATGTTCTTGAGCACGCCCTCGCGGATGGCCACGGTCGGCACGACGATGATGAACTTGCGGAAGTCGTAGCGTCGGGACAGCTCGAAGATCGTGCGCAGGTAGACGTAGGTCTTGCCGGTGCCGGTCTCCATCTCGACCGAGAAGTGCGGGCAGCGGCGCGCCTGGTCGGCCGGGCCGTCGAGGAGTGTCCATGCCTCCGGCGCCGCGGCGGGGTCGGGCACGTCGATGTCGTTGCGCGCCTGGACGGCGCGGAGGTTGTCGCGCAGCTTGTCATCGGCGAGGAACAGGCGGTTGCCCACGCCCAGCTCGGTCCGGTCGTGCCCGGCGAAGAGCGCCCCCATCGATCCCAGGTTGATGACGGCGTACTCCGGCGCGCCCCGCGGTTGCCCGTCGAAGAGATCGGTGACGGCGGCCACCGCGTCGAGCTGGAACTGCTGGTTGGGGTCGAACTGGATCTTCATGGGCCGCCCTCCCCCGACGGCTTCGGCTTTCGCCGAGACTCGATCCGCTTCACTTCCTTTTCGAAGTCGCTCTCGAAGGCGCGGTCCTGCCTGACTCGGAACTTCTCGTACTGCTCCTCGGCCAGTCGGCTCGCCACCTCGGCGGACACCTGCCCGGCGTTGGCCGGCACCTCGTACTCGTTGAACTTGAGAAACGCGTCCAGCCGCTCGACCCAGTCGGCCATCCTCATGGGGATCCGGCGCGCGGCCTGGTTCTCGGCGTAGTCGAGGTACATGGACACGATGCGCTCCAGTTCCTTGATCTCCCGTTCGATCAGGTAGTTTTTCGCCACGGACACGTCGCTCTTGAGAACCTTGCCCTTGGGGGCGTTCTTCCACGTCGTCAATCCCATCGAGGGCTTCGCGGCGTCGGCGCGCTGGGCGATGATCTCGGCCGCCGTCTTTCCCGTCACCGCCCAGTGCAGCTTGTTCTGCACGGTCGCGAAGAAGGTCCTGGTGATCTCCGCCTCGGGATCGTAGTCGATGCTGCACTGCTCGTAGATGTCGGTGATCTTCAGGTAGAAGCGGCGCTCGCTCGCGCGGATCTCGCGGATGCGTTCCAGCAGCTCGTCGAAGTAGTCCTTGCCGAACCGCCGGTTGAGCTTCAGCCGCTCATCGTCCAGCACGAAGCCCTTGATGACGAACTCCCGCAGGGTCTGCGTCGCCCAGATGCGGAACTGGGTCGCCTGGGTGCTGTTGACCCGGTAGCCGACCGAAATAATCGCATCGAGGTTGTAGAACGTGACGCGGTATGACTTTCCGTCGGCGGCAGTTGTCCGGATTTTCCGGATCACTGACGCTTCGCTCAACTCCTTGGCCGCAAAGATGTTCCGGAGGTGCTCACTGACCGTCCGGACATCCACGCCGAACAGATCCGCCATCTTCTTCTGGTTCAGCCAGAACGTCTCGGATTCGTAGAGGACCTCGATCCTGGCCGCCCCCTCCGGCGTCGAGTAGAGGATGATCTCGCCTTCCCGCGGTTCGGGATCGTTGTCCATGTCCGCTCGCCTTACACCGTCTTGAAGCTGGTGACGCCCTTGGTCTTGAAAGTTTGCACGGCGTTGACCTTGAGCTGGTCGTTGCCGCCTGCCTGCCGGCCAGGCAGGGCGAAGCCCCCGTCGAGGCACACGACCCGCTCGGGCTTCCGCGCGGCCATCGCGCGGATCAGCTCCAGCGTCAGCTCCCGCTCCAGACAGATGAACAGCGCCCCGCCCGCCATGCTGTGGACGGTCTTGCCCGCGAGCGTCAGCGTCTCGATCGGCGTCGCGAGCGGGAAGCCGCTCTTGAGCAGGATCTCGTAGAGCAGGTCGTCCGCCGTGCGGTCCTCGCGGATGTGGTCCACGTGCAGATCGAGCTGCCGGGCGAGCGCCTCGGCGTCCGGCGTCGGCGCCTCCGCGTTCCACGGCCTGAAGTTGGACTCGGCCAGCTTCAGCCGGTCGAAGTCGAGTTTGCCGCCCTCGGTGCGGATCTCGGGGAAGAGGCGCAGCAGCTCCCGGCGCTTCTCCTCGGGCGTGTCGTGGGAGCGCAGGTCGAGCTTCTCGGGCTCGGTGGTCGTGGGTTTCTCGGTCATGGGAGCTTCCTCCATGGCGGCCGCATCCGGTCGGGCCGGGCGGTCACGCCACCTCGACGTAGAGCGACGAGTGATCGGAGACCTCCGCGAGAGATCGGAAGAGCACACGTCTGAACTCCAGTC
>CAMTWF010000155.1:0-7459 GCA_947085355.1 uncultured delta proteobacterium | reverse complement strand
GCTCCGGTCGAGGCCGTGCCGGCCGCTCCGGTCGAGGCCGTGCCGGCCGCTCCGGTCGAGGCCGTGCCGGCCGCTCCGGTCGAGGCCGTGCCGGCCGCTCCGGTCGAGGCCGTGCCGGCCGCTCCGGTCGAGGCCGCGGCGGCAGCGGGTCCGTCCAAGACGCCGCACCCGACTGCGGGGCGCGAGGATTGCCTGATGTGCCACAAGACCGGCGGACCTAAGCCATACCCCGCCGATCACGAGGGCCGCGCCAACGCGACCTGCCTCGGCTGCCACCCCGCGCAGTAGCGCTCCCGTCCTGTTCCACGACCACGATCTTCTCCGGGGCCCGATCTGCTACCCCCGAACTTCGTCACACGGCGCGACGATATAGGTCACCGCGGAGCACGCAGAGAACCCAGAGACCATTCCCTGCGCTCTCTGCGCTCTCTGCGGTGATTCATCGTTTGGTTGCGGCGCCTGCCTGCCGGCAGGCAGGCGGCAGGCAGGCCGCCGCGCTGTGACGAGAACGGTCACGGCCGCCGCGGCGACCCGCGGAGCACGACGGCCTCCGCCCCGGCCGTGGACAGCGCCTGGTGGATCGCCCTCAATCCCGCGTAGTCGGCCGGCTCGATACGGCGCACCCTCACCTCGATCGAACGCTCCACCCGCACCGTTCCGGCCGCGACGACCACCTCCTGGATGAAGCTGCCGGCCGCCGAGTCGATGCGCACCGAGCGCGGGACCGACGCGGCCTCCCAGCCCGACGGCAGGCGGATCTCGTAGCGGATCGAGCGGCGGAACGGCGTCTCGATGTCGAGCGCCGTGTCCCGCCGCGAGCGGTGCAGGACGGCCGGCAGCGGGTTCCTCCCCGGCCACGGCAGCGGCAGCGTCCGCATGCCGTCGCCCTCGATCCGGAGACGCCCCTCGATGCGCGCCGACCCCACCGTGCGTTCCGGGCCGAACACCTCCACGACCGCCCCCTCCGCGCGACCCTCGGGAACAAGATCGGCCGCCGCCTTCGAGACGTGCGTGGCCGGGTCGCGCCCCTTCTTCCGCAGGTCGTGGTACGGGTTGTGCGCCCCCGCCAGGACGATCCGCGCCTCGCCGCGCGCCCGCCCCTCGGAGTCGACGTCGATCCGCACCCGCGCATCGGCCGCGTGCCGCTCGGCCGCGGCGGGCGGGTGGTGACGCGGCGCGACCGGCTCGCGGATATGGAGCACGTGTCGGCCGCCGGGGAAGGTCGAGGCGTGGAACGTCGCGCGCCGGTCGACCGGGAGCCACCAGGACGGTTCGCCGTCGCGGCCGACCGCCACCCACGCCTCGCGGAACTGGTCGAGATGCGGCACGGCCGCGGCGATCCCGCGCCCTCCGGCAACCAGCACCGGCCACGACTGCACGCCGGCGGCCGAGAGCATCGAGGCGAGCAGCAGCGCCTTCTCGACCGGCGTGCCGTACGACCGTTCGAGCACCGCCTCCGGCGTCGCCGGCGGCCGGAAGGGGAGGCCGCTTGGCATCGGCACTGTGGCGATTCCCTCGGCGACGAACGCCTGGAGCGCCTCCGCGGCCTGCTCGGGCCCCGCGGCGTCGGCGGCAAGTGCGCGCGCCTTGCGGGCCACGGCTTCCGCGGGCGCCGTCGCGGCGGCGTCGACGAGCGGCCCGGCGGCGCGCTGCCAGCTCCCCGCCGTGCTGAACGCGATCCGCGGGCCTTCCAGGCCGTCCCACGGGAGGCCCATCTGATCGGCGACCTCGAACCAGTCGATCGGCGCGAGCCGCTGCGCCGTCCAGACGTACACGCGAGACTCTCCTTCCCGCGTCACCGCGGGCGCCGTCGCGCAGCCGACGCATGCGTGTTCGAACACCGCGTCGGCGGGAACGACGATGCGCAGCTCGAAGCGTTCCACGGGCAGCGTCCACCGCAGCGCCACCTCGCCCGCCGCGAAGCCGGTCGCGGGAGGCTCCGTGTCCTGGACGACGTACGCCAGCTCGGCGCGGGCGCCGGGCTCGATGCCCACGTGGCTCACGACGGTGGCGCGGATGCCGGCCATTTCCGGCGCGGCCGCCATGTCGGGCAGGGTCAGCTCGTTGATCGCGAACGGCGGCGTGTCGAGCGTTGCGCCGCCGTGCGCCGTCGTGCGGGCGGTCTCGACGCGGAGCCGCTGCGAGCGGGCGTCGTGGACGAGGATCGGGTCGCCGTAGGTCTCGACCGAGTGATCCGTCAGGTACTCGACGACGCGGCGCTCCGAGCGCGACATCGTGCCGTCGGCGGCGATCCGGATCTCGATGCGGCGTTCGAGCACGCGCCCGTCGATCCCCTCCGGGTGGATCGCCGTCACGGTCCGCTGGGCGGCCGCGGGCTGGGCGCACGAGATCAGCGGCGCGAGCACCAGGGCGAACCGGCCGCGGCCGGGCGCCGACATGCGCGCGCTCATCGCGCACCTCCTCTTCGCTGCTCGACCGATCTCCGCAGGACGATCGGCGTCTCGGCGAACTCGCGGGCAGTCCTGACCGCCTCGGCCAGCCCCGCGTACTCCGAGGTCGAGACGTTCCGCCGGCGGGTGACGGTGCGGGCGCGTATGACCAGCGTGCGGCCCTCCTGCGAGACGCTCCCCTCGAACGCGGCGGCGTCCGACTCGACGCGACGCTCGACCGGCGCCGCCAGATCGAAACCGGCCGGCAGGGCGATCCTCTCCTCCGCGGAGACCGTCTGCGGCGCGCGCAGCAGCACCGGCGACGCCCGCTCGTCGCCCGTGACGGCCTGCACGTAGTCGCCCAGCGCCCGGTCCGGGCCGAACGGGTGCCGCGATGCCGCGGGCGCGAGCCGGATCGTGTCCGCGCCCACCGAAGCGTGGCGTTCGATCCGGTGCCCGAACTCCAGGAAGAACGGCCGGTCGATGTCGAACGGGTCGACGAGCCGGTGGGACGCAACCGACGAACCGGGCGACAGGCGTCCGGCGAACTCCTCGATGATGGCCCGCGTCTCCAGCGTGGACGAGCGGCCGAGCTTGCGGCGCAGGCGGTCCTCGATCCATCCGACCGGCTCGATGCGAACCGTGCCGTCCAGGTTCCCCTGGGCGTCCAGCGTCGCCGCGAACCGCACGGTGACGCCGTTGCGGTCCGGCGCCTCCCGCGGCGTGATCTCCAGGTCCTGGCCCTCGGCGGTCCCGATCACGTAGTGCTGGTCCGTCTCGGCGCGCGACCACACGTCGCGGGAGAACGGCGCCCAGGTGGGATCGAGCATCCTGAACGCGCCGTCCGGGAGACGCCACGCGACGACGGCGTGGTTGAACTGGTCCGCCGCGATGCGCTCGACCCGCGACCCCGCCATCGTCATGGCGGGGTATGCCTGGTAGCCGAGCGCCCGCATCATGGTGACGAGCATTCCGGCCTTGTCCTTGCAGACGCCGGCGCGGTTGGCGAAGACGAGGCTGCCGGGCTGCATCGTGTAGCCCTCCTGGGGGCCGAGCGAGAAGCCGCGGTAGCGGATGTGGTGCGCGACCCAGCGGTTCAGCGCCGCGACCCGCTCCTCGTCGGTCCGCAGACCCGAGACGATCCGATCGACCATCGCCCTCACCGGCGCATCGGCCTCGAACTGCGCCTCGTTGGCGTGGAAGAACCACCGGCTCTTCTCCCGCCAGTCGGGCACCGTCGCCATGACGACCTTCGACAGGTAGTCCGACGGGTCCGGAGCCGTCGGTTCAGCGGGCTTCGCGCGCAGGTTCCTCGCCTGGAAGGCGTACAGGAACTCGCGATCGTCGAACGTCACCGACACCGACACGGGCGGGCCGTACGTCTCGAATTCGAGCGGCCTGTCCCGGGGCGTCGTCACCGAGTAGGACTTCTCCGTCGTCGGCCACGGCTCGTCCCCGAAGAGCACCGTGTCGTAGTAGTGCCCCCGCATCGGCGGCACGAACCGCTCGTCGTCCTGCGGCTGGTCGAGGTACGCGATCTGGAACCCGGTGAAGTACGTCTCGGTCTCGACGGCGTCCCCGACGGCGGGGCGTGGGATCGGAAGGAGCTTCATCCGCAGGCCCCAGTAGATCGACACGGCCGGCTGCGGCAGATCCGCGATGCCTTCCGTCGGGGCGGCCTCGCAGGCGCCGTTCGCGCGGTGCACCACGGCGCGGCGCACCTCGATGAGGCTCGTCGCCGGGTCGTAGTCGAACCGCTGGACGGCCAGGCGCGCCGCGCCGGCCTCGGCGAGCGCCTTCTGGAGGCGGCGCCGGACCACGTGCGCCCGGCCGTTCTCCTCCACGCGCACCGTGGAGCGGTCGAAGATGACGACCCCGTCGGCGCCGCCGTGCCTGGCCGAATCGCCCGCGGCCCGCACGAGCCGCGCGATCTCCGGGTCGCACGAGACCGCGGTATCGGCCGGCGCTTCCTGGGCGGCGGCGACGGGCGCCCACGTCATCACGGCGGCAAGGATGAGCAACATCGTCCCGGCAGTGTTCGTTCGCATGTCCACCTCGCCGGCGGAATCTATCCCGGCGATTCATCGCGGGGCAAGCTACCGGTGGGAGTTTGGAGTTTGGAGTTTGGAGTTTGGAGTTTCTCCAAACCCGAAACCCGAAACCCGAAACTCCGAAGCGACTTGACCTCGGCGCGGCGAACGGCGAGCCTCCCGGCGGCGGCGGTCGGTCCGATCCGCCGGCCGGAGGTTGCAGGCGATGGAACCGACCGTGAGAAGGGGGACTGCGATTCCCCCGCGATCCTACGAACCGACGCGCACGGGTCTTGGCGCCGAGTCGATCCGGCGGGCGTTCCTGGACAACCTCTTCTACGTCCAGGCCCGGTTCGCCGAGGTGGCGTCCCCGCACGACTACTACCTGGCGTTGGCGTACACGGTGCGGGACAGGCTCCTGGATCGATGGGTCCGCACGGCGCAGGCGTACAAGGACCGCGCGGCGCGCACCGTCTGCTACCTGTCGGCCGAGTACCTGCTCGGGCCGCACCTGGGCAACAACATCCTCAACCTGGGGATCGACGATGCCGTCCGGGAGGCCGTTGCGGGGCTCGGCCTGGACCTCGAAGAACTGCTCGAGGAGGAAGAGGAGCCCGGGCTCGGCAACGGCGGCCTTGGGAGGCTCGCCGCCTGCTTCATGGAGTCGATGGCGACGCTGCGGATCCCGGCGATCGGGTACGGCATCCGCTACGAGTTCGGCATCTTCGATCAGGCGATTCGCGACGGCCGGCAGGTGGAGACCACCGACAAGTGGCTGCGCCGCGGCAATCCGTGGGAGATCCCACGGCCGGGCCTCGTGCTCGAGGTGAAGCTCGGCGGGCGCACCGAGCACACCGTGGACCCGGACGGGCGCTTCCGCGTGCGGTGGATCCCCGACCGGGTGGTGCGCGGCATGGCGTTCGACACGCCGATCCTGGGCCACCGCGTGACGAACGCGAACCTGCTGCGGCTCTGGTCGGCGGGGCCGACCGAGTCGTTCGACTTCCAGGCGTTCAACATGGGCGACTACTGGCGCGCCGTCGAGGAGAAGGTCGTCTCCGAGAACCTGACGAAGGTGCTGTACCCGAACGACGAGCCCGAGGCGGGCAGGCAGCTCCGCCTCCAGCAGCAGTATTTCTTCGTCTCCTGCTCGCTGCAGGACATGATCCGGATCCACCTGCAGGCGAAGGGGAAGGGGCTGGACAGCCTCCACGAGAAGTACGCCGTGCAGCTCAACGACACGCACCCGGCGATCGCGGTCGCCGAACTGATGCGCCTGCTGGTGGACGAGCACGACCTCGGCTGGGACGCGGCCTGGGAAATAACGCGCCGGACGTTCGCCTACACGAACCACACGCTGCTGCCGGAGGCCCTGGAGAAGTGGCCCGTGGACCTGTTCCGCCGCGTCCTGCCGCGGCACATGGAGATCGTTCACGAGATCAACCACCGCTTCCTAGACGACGTGCGGCGGGCGCACCCCGGGGACGACGAGCGCCTCCGCCGGATGTCGCTCGTCGACGAGAGCGGCGAGCGGTACGTGCGGATGGCGCACCTTGCGTGCGTGGGGAGCAGCGCGATCAACGGCGTGGCCCGGATGCACACGGACCTGCTCCAGCAGACCGTGCTGCGGGACTTCCACGAGATGTGGCCGCAGAAGTTCTCCAACAAGACCAACGGGGTGACGCCGCGCCGCTTCCTGATGCTGGCGAATCCACGCCTGCGCGACCTGCTCGCCCGGACGCTCGGGCCGGCGTGGACGACCGATCTCCACCGCCTGCGCGCGCTCGAACCGCTCGCCGAGGACCCGGAGTTCCGGCGGGAGTGGCGCGCGGTCAAGCGCGCGGCCAAGGCGGATCTGGCCGATCGGATCCGCGCGGGCGCGGGCGTCGCGGTCGATCCCGATTCGATGTTCGACGTCCAGGCGAAGCGCATCCACGAGTACAAGCGCCAGCACCTCAACCTGCTTCACGTGGTGACGCTGTACAACCGGCTCCGGCGGGACCCGGGCCTCGACGCGGCCCCTCGCACCGTGATCTTCGGCGGCAAGGCCGCTCCGGGCTACTTCATGGCCAAGCTGATCATCAAGGCCGTCCACTCGATCGCCCAGATCGTCAACGCCGACCCGGCCGTGCGGAACAGGCTCGTCGTCGCCTTCTTCCCGGACTTCAACGTGAAGAACGCCCAGTGGATCTACCCGGCCGCCGACCTCTCCGAGCAGATCTCCACGGCGGGCAAGGAGGCGTCGGGGACCGGCAACATGAAGTTCGCCATGAACGGCGCGCTGACGATCGGCACGCTGGACGGGGCCAACGTCGAGATCCGCGACGCGGTCGGCCCGGAGAACTTCTTCCTCTTCGGCCTGACCGTCGACGAGGTGCAGGCGCTCAAGGCCCGGGGCTACGACCCGCGGGAGTATGTGGCCGGGAACGCCGAACTGCGCGAGGCGCTGGACATGATCGCCTCGGGTTTCTTCTCGCGCGGCGACGCCGGCCTCTTCCGGCCGCTGGTCGATTCGCTGCTGCACGGCGACGAGTACCTGCTGCTGGCCGACTACGCCTCCTACGTCGAGTGTCAGGATCTGGCGGGACGGGCGTATTGCGACGCCGAGGGGTGGACGCGGATGTCGATCCTCAACGTGGCGCGCATCGGCGCGTTCTCGTCGGACCGGGCCATCCGCGAGTACTGCGAGGAGATCTGGAAGGTCGGGCCGGTGCCGGTCGAGCTGCCGGAACCGGCAAGCTCCTTCTCGATGGCGCCGCCCGTGCCGCGCCGGCCCGAGTGATCCTTGTCCGCCGCGATCTTTACCTCGTCCGCCGCGACCTTTACCTCGTCCGCCGCGACCTTTACCTCGTCCGCCGCGACCTTTACCTCGTCCGCTGCGACCTTCACCTCGTCCGCCGCGACCTTTACCTCGTCCGCTGCGACCTTTACCTCGTCCGCCGCGATCTTCACCTCGTCCGCCGCGATCTTCACCTCGTCCGCCGCGATCTTCACCTCGTCCGCCGCGATCTTCACCTCGTCCGCCGCGATCTTCACCTC
>CAMTWF010000154.1:0-9699 GCA_947085355.1 uncultured delta proteobacterium | reverse complement strand
GGGGAAGGAAGCGAGCGGCTTTGCCGCTCGCTTCCGCGGGGGTCCGGGGGGCGGTGAGGCGCGCAGCGCCGAACAGCCCCCCGGTGCGAAGGAAGCGAGCGGCTTTGCCGCTCGCTTCCGCGGGGGTCCGGGGGGCGGTGAGGCGCGCAGCGCCGAACAGCCCCCCGGTGGGATCGAAGCCCGCGTAACGTTGAGCGGCGATCTCTGTCCGGACCACCACACCGCGGTGGCGATCGGCGATTTCGCCGTCGGGGCCGCCGCTCGCGGCGCGGATCTGGCCGTGGTCGAGACCGCCGGCCTGTGCGATCGGTGCAGCCCGTTCCTGCGGCGCGTTCCGAGTCTGTGCATCCTGTCGACCGCCTGCAACCTCCGCGCGCCGGCCAAGATGCGGCCGCTCGTGCAGGGCGCCGACTGCGCGGTGCTGACCAAGGGCGAGCTGGTCAGCCAGGCGGAGCGGGAGGTGCTGCGGGCGGTCCTCCGAGGACTGCGGCCCGGATTGCCGATCCTGGAAGTGAACGGCCTGACCGGCGAGGGGGTGGAGGCACTGGCGACCTGGTTGCGGGAGCTGCCGCCGGTCGAGCTGCTGCCCGAGGAGCACCTGCGACATCCCCTGCCGCGGGGAAGCTGCAGGCTGTGCCGGGGAGGGACACGATGAAGCCGGGAGCAGGACGTCTGCGGCTGCGCGTCGAGGGAGGGCGGGGCAAGGACCGCAAGCCGGAGCCCGTGCGGCGTTTCCAGGTCGAAGCCGGCGAGGTGCTGGCGGTCGTCGGCCCCACCGGCTCGGGCAAGACCCGCCTGCTGGCGGACATCGAACGCCTGGCGCAGGGCGACTCGCCCTCCGGCCGGCACGTGCATGTCGATGGGGTGGACGCCCTGGGGCTCCCGCCCGAGGCGCTGGTGGCTCGACTGAGCCAAGCCATGGGCTTCTACCTGGACGCGACCGCGGGGGAGTTCGTGCGCCTGCACGCCGAGCACCGGGGCCGGGCGCGCCCGGAGGCGCTGGCGGCCGAGGCGATCGAGGCGGCCAACGGCCTGGTGGGCGAGCCCTTCACCGGGGACGTGCCGCTCGCGCTGCTCAGCGGCGGGCAGGCGCGCGCCCTGATGGTCGCGGACGTCGTGCTGGTCAGCGCCTGTCCGGTGGTGCTGATCGACGAGCTGGAGAACGCCGGCATCGACCGGCTACGGGCCTTGGAATTCCTCCTGGCCCATCGCGCGATCGCCCTGGCGGCCACGCACGACCCGCTGATCGCGCTGCGCGCCGACCGTCGCCTCGTCATGGCCGGTGGCGCCGTCCGGGCGGTGATCCGGCGCAGCGGCGCCGAAGCGGGCCTGCTGAGCCGGCTGCGGATCGGCCATGTCCGGACCGAGGATCTCAAGGACCGCCTGCGACGCGGGGCGCCTCTGGCCGCCGCGCCGCGGAGGAAGGCCTGACTTCCGATGCCGGGACGGTCGCGTCAGGAACCCGCAACCCCGCCAGGAACGGCCGCGATGCCGGAGTGAAACGCGTTTGGGTTTCCTGGACCGCGCACCGCCGGATACGCCGGGGAGGCCGGAGGAGACGGCCGCGACTCAACGGCCTTGACCGGCGCGGGGACATGGGCCAATCTTTAGCCGGGAGGGGAGTTTGTCGAAGTCCACAACGCTCCACCGTCGTGCGTCCATCGGCCGGCGGGGAGGAGGTCGCGCATGCCGTTCCGCGTCCAGCCGCTCGCGTTTCGCATCTCGCTGGCCATCACCGTGTTGCTCGGCGCCCTTGTCGTCGGCCTCACGATCTGGCAGACGGGCCACACCCGGCGGCACCTGGAGCGCGCGCTGCTCGACGATGCCGTCCAGAGCTCCAACCTGGTCCTGCTGGCGCTGGAGGGTTACCTGCAATCCACGACGCTCCGCAGCGAGCCGCACGACCTGTCGGCGTTTCTCCGGGCCATCGGCGAGCAGTCCGGCGTGCGCCACGCGCGCATCCACGCGCGCGGGAGCCTGGTCCGGGCCTCGAACCGCCCGGAAGAGATCGGACGCCGCGTGGACCTGTCGGCCGAGGGATGCCCGGCTTGCCACAGCGGCGCGCCGGGCTCGGGGGCCGTCCGGCCGAACGACCACTACCGCATCTGGATGTCCCCCCGCGGGGAGCGCGAGATGAGGGTGATCCGCCCGATCCCCAACGCGCCCGCGTGCAGCGAGGCGCCGTGCCACGCGCACCCGCCCGACCGGCGCGTTCTGGGGATGCTCGACATCAACCTGTCGCTTGCCAACATCGACCGTGTGGTGGGGGCCGTCGCGTGGAACATGGGCCTGTCGGGAGTCGCCGCGGGGGCGGTCATGATCGCCCTCGTCGTGTTCCTGGTCCGGCGGATGGTCCACCGGCCGATTCGCGGGCTCATCGAGGGAACGCGGCGGATCGCCGGGGGCGATCTGGACCACCGCATCCCGCCGGATTCGGGCGGCGATCTGGGCGAGCTTGCCGAGTCGTTCAATGCCATGACGGAGCGGCTGGAGGAGCGGACCCGGGATCTGCGCCTGGTGTCGGCGGCGATCGACGGCGGCACGAACCTCATGTTCCTCACCGACCGCGACGGCCGCATCCTGTTCGCCAACCGGCGGTTCCAGGAGGTCACGCAGTACTCGGCGGAGGAGGCGATCGGCCAGACGCCGCGCATCCTCAAGTCGGGGGATGTGCCGCAGGCCCTGTACGAGGAGATGTGGGCGACGATCCTGGCGGGTCGGTCGTGGCGCGGCACGGTGAAGAACCGGACGAAGTCGGGGGGCTTCTACTGGGCCGACACGCTCGTCATGCCCGTCGCGGACGGCGACGGTCGGATCACGCATTTCTTTGCGAGCCAGGACGACATCACCGATCGCGTGCAGGCGAAGGAACGCATCGAGCATCTCACGTGGCAGGACGCATTGACGGGGCTGCCCAACCGCGCGCGGTTCGTCGATCTGGTCGAGCGATGCCTGCAGGAGGCGCGCGCGGCCGGGGAGCCCGCGGCCGTGGCGCTCCTGGACCTGGACCGCTTCCATCTCGTCAACGACACCTTCGGCCATGGGAAGGGCGACGAGCACGTGCGGCGGGTGGGCGAGGTGCTGCGGGGCCTGGTGGCCGCGCGGACCTTCCCGGGCGCCGCGCGGGCCGCGGTGGCCCGGCTGGGCGGCGACGATTTCGCGGTGCTGCTTCCCGGGTCGGAGCCGGGAGAGGCGCTGGCGGTCGCCGAGCACATCCGCCGATCGGTGGACGATCTGCCGCCGCTGGGCGACTCGGGCGGCCTGACCGCAAGCGTGGGCGTCGCGGTCTTCCCCACGCACGCGGCCGACGCCGGGGAACTCCTCGCCGCCGCCGACGCCGCCCTCTTCCGCGCGAAGGACGCGGGCCGGAACCGCTGCCACCTGTTCAGCCCCCAGGACCGGGACGTGGAGAAGATGCGCACGCGCATCGTGTGGCGCGAGCGCATCCAGCAGGCGCTGGCCGAGCACCGCTTCGTGCCCTGGTTCCAGCCGATCCTCGACCTGCGGGACGGCGGCGTGCACCACTACGAGGCGCTCGCGCGGCTGCACCTGCCCGACGGGCAGATTGTCCTGCCCGGAGCCTTCATCGAGACGGCCGAGCGGTTCGGCCTCATCGGCGAGATCGACCGCGCGATCGTGGAGAGCGTCATGCGGAGCGAGGCCCGGAGCCCGCGTTCCGGCGAGCCGCCGGCCTTCGCCATGAACCTCTCCGCCAAGGTCCTCGGCGACCCCGGGATGCAGGCCTTCATCGAGTCGCGCATCCGCGAGACCGGCGCCGACCCGGCGAGGCTGATCTTCGAGATCACGGAAACGGCGGCGATCCACGACGTGGGCCGTGCGCGCGCCTTCATCGACGCCCTCCGCGGCTTGGGCTGCCGCTTCGCTCTCGACGATTTCGGCGTCGGTTTCACCTCGTTCGCCTACCTCAAGGAGATGCGGGTCGACTACATCAAGATCGACGGCTCGTTCGTCCGGCGCCTCCCCGAGTCCCCGCACGACCGCTTGTTCGTCGGCGCCATGGCCGGCGTGGCCCGGGGGATGGGGATCCGCACGATCGCCGAGTTCGTCGAGAACCGCGAGATCATCCGGATCCTCGTCGATATGGGCGTGAACTTCGCCCAGGGCTTCGCCATCGGGAAGCCCGCCCCGGATCTCCTGGGACCCGCCGCGATCGAATCCGCCCGCGCCCTCGTCCCGGGCGCTCCCGCGCCGGTCGCACGCCCGTAGGAAGGCGCCCGCCGAACCGTCCCGGCGAGTGGCGTGTCGTCCGGCGCCGACGGGGGTTCCTACTCCGCGGCCTCCAGCGCGGCCGCGCGGGCGCGGGCGAGGTCGTTCTGCCGCAGGGCGTTCGCCAGCGTGTCGACGAAGGCCATCAAGCCCGGGAAGCCGAGGAAGGGCCGATCGTACAAGGCGTGCGCGTAGACCGAGGGGAAGCCGAACTCCACGACCGCGGCGTCCAGCAGCGGGATGCTCATGCCGTAGTTGTTCGCCACGAGCAGGTGGAGATCCCCGTCCAGGAGCTGCCGGCAGAGGAAACGGACGTACGCCTTGAGCTTCGGCCACGCCAGCGACGCGACGCCGTCGAGCGCCGCCTGCGCGGCCGCGGCGTGGGCGGGGCGATTGGTGATCACCGCGAGCCGCAGGCGCGCCCCGAGCATCTCGACGATGTCGCGGAAGCCGGGGAGCAGGTGCGGGTCTCCGACGTACCCGACTTCGCGGTTCTGGAAGAGGAAAGGGATCAGCCACTCCAGGCGCGGGGCGACAGCGGCCAGCATGCGATCGACGTAGGCGCGGGCCCGGTCGGCGGCGCCGAAACGCTCGCCCAGCGCCAGCATCCACTCCTCGCAGGCACGCAGGCCGAACGGCAGCGGAAGGTCCACCACCTCGGCGCCGGTCCGGCGCGCCACCAGCCGGGCGGCCGCGCGGCCGTAGGGCAGCGACAGGATCGTCGCGGCATCGCGGACCGCGCGCAGATCCCCAAAACGCCCGCCGGACAGCCACACGCCGACCAGATCGAGGTCGAGCGCCGAGCACATGTCGCGCAGGACGCGCAGGTTGGCCGCGTGGTCCTCCTCGTTGCGGTCGTAGAGGTAGCCCACGATCGCGACCCGGCGCGGACGAGGCTCGCCGCCGGAGAGGTCGAGCCGCCGGGCCAGGGCGCGCAGCGTGCGGTCGTAGCCGTCCAGCCAGTCCCCGGACAGGGACAGGCCCGGTACGTGCACCACGTCCTTGCCCGTCTCGCGGGCGACCTCCCGGCACAGTCGGTCGTAGTCCGCACCGGTGATGGCGGCCATCGGCATGGTCGTCAGCAGGAGCCCGCCCGTCGCCGCGCGGGACGCCACGCGGCGCAGCATCTCGCGCAGCGGCTCCTCCCGCGAGGCGGTCATCATCGACGGGTGGAGCGCGGTGTTCGCGATGCGGTGGTAGCCGGACACCGAGGTCAGCGTGGACAGCCAGTCGTGGTTGCCCTGGATGTACTGCGTCTTCATGTAGGTGCAGTCGGGGCCCTCCACCACGAGGAAGGCGTCCTGGACGGCGTTCACGCCGAGGTAGACGCCCAGCAGGTACGGGTAGGCGACCCGCATGGAGAAGTCCTCTTCCCCGGCCTCCGCCTCCAACCGCCCCGCCAGCCGCTCCAGCGTGCGGCGTTGCCTGTCGCGAACGGCGCTCACCGTGTCACACCGCTCCCGCCGGCTCGCGGCGCAGCCCTTCCGGGGTGCGTTGCAGGTGCCGGCCGTACAGGCGGTAGAACGGCGTCCGGCAGATGCCGAGCAGCCGCTCGGCCGTCCGCACGGCGCCCCGCAGGCCCATCTCGAAGTGCTGCAGCGAGAAGAGGTTCTTCCCCGCCGCGGTCACGCGCCAGTCGAAGAAGTGGGAGCTGAAGAACGCGTCTGCCGCGCTGTCGGCGAGCCGGCGCGCCATCCCGTCCGGGGAATCGAACGCCTGCACGCGGTGGCGTTCAGGCCGGGTGAAGACGGCGTGGATCTCCTCGGCGGCCCGCCGCGCCGAGTCGCGGTCCCGCACGTGCAGGAAGACGTCCAGCCCGAATCCGATCTCTTCCAGCATCGCCACCAGCGGAACGCCGGCGGTGGAGGCCGGGCGCGTCAGGTAGTACGTCTCGTCGCAGCGCACGACGAGACCCAGGCGCCGGCCCTCCGCCTCGGCCCGCAGCTCCTCGAACCTGGCCCGAAGACCGGCGCCCGCTTCGCTCAGCGCGCGTCGCTGCTTCGCCGACGAGCCGAAGGCCCCGGCCACATCCTCGAGCCATCGGATCGTCCCGTCGAACCCGTACGGGGCCGGCGGGCTGCGATGCGGGATGCGGCTGCCGAACAGGAGCTGGTCGTAGAGGTGCTGCCAGAGCTGGTTCGGCAGGAAGACGTTGCAGGACGCCTCGGGCAGCCGGTCGACCCGTTCCACGGTCAGATCCGGCAGCAGCACCCCTCGGACCTCGACGTCCACCCGGGCCAGCAGGCCGCGCAGCTCCTCCAGCTCGGGGTCGTCCCGGAAGCCGATCAGGTTCACGCTGCGCGGCCGCGGGGCGCCCGCGGCCTTTTCGGCCTCGAGCCGGCGCGTCACGAGCACGTCGTGGAACACGTTGACCATCGATCGGGGCGTCACCGTCAGGTAGAGCAGCGGGCAGCCGGTGGTCGCCCGGAAACGCTCCACTTCCGACTCGACGTCCTCACCGTTCACCACGGGCGTGCATGTGTTGCTGATGAACAGGGTCTTGCCCGTGCGGCGGTGGACCCGCTCGGCATGCGCCAGCAGGCGCCGGAGCTTCCCGGTGTTGCCCATGATCACGTCGTCCTCGTCGAGGTCCGAGGTAATCATGCCTTCGGCGGCGGCCGCGACGAGGTCCCGGCGCACCGTCGCCGCCGCGCCGTGCCGGACGCGGCTGTCCCAGGGATGGTTGACGAGCCAGACGATCGGCGCGATGCCGTGCGGGTTCACGTGGAGGCACTCGCAGTCGCTGTGCTGCACGAAGGTGAACAGTGCGCCCGGGTCGAGCGAGTCGAGCTGCTCGCGCGACATCTCGCCGCCTGCGAAGAAGTCGGCGTATGCGTCCTTGTCGCCCCAGGTGTCGAGCAGCGATCGCGGCCGGTCGCGGTCGTCGACGCTCGGAGGCGCCGGCAGCGTGGGATCCCCCAGCTCCGGGTCCGCGGCGACCGCCGCCTCCAGGGACTCGATCGTCTGCTCGTGCAGCCGCTTCGGCGCGTGGGTCCGGATCGCCTCGAGCAGGTCGGCCGGGAGATCGGCGCCGCGGTAGTACACGACCAGCCCGGGGGTCGTCACCAGCCCGGAGGCGTCCGCCGAACGGCGCTCGATGCGGACGACCACCTCCTTGTCGCCCACGGGGACACCGGCCTCCACCGCATGGTCCATCCACGCCACCGTTCGCAGGCGGTACCGGCCCCGCGTCTCGGAGATCCCCAGCATCTCCTCGAGCAGCGCGCGGCTGTGGGCCCCCGCCGCCACGCAGCGTCCGCCGAGCCGACCGGGGGGAGGGGGAGGTGTCTTGCGCGCGCCTACCACGAGTCGATGAACCTGTAGAATTCCTCGTCCTCCATCGGCGTCGGGAGGACGCAGCGGCGCGGGTCGAGCTTTTCGATCGCCGCCGCCAGGGTGCGAAAGGCCCGGCTGCTCGGGCCGCCGGGCGCGTGTTCCACCACGGTGCACCGCCGCCGCTCGCTCTCCAGGATCTTCGGGTCCCGCGGGATGGTGGCCAGGACGCGCGTCGAAAGCCGCGCGGCGAACTCCCGGATTTTGTCCCGCCGCGCGTCCGGCCCCCGGAGGTTGGCCACCAGACCGGCCAGCACCACGCCGTTGTCGTGGTAGGCCGTCACCGCCCGGGAGACGTTGTTCGCCGCGTACAGCGCCATCGGCTCCTCGGACGTGACGATGACGACGCGGTCGGCGAACCCCAGACGCAGCGGGGCGGCGAACCCGCCGCACACCACGTCCCCCAGGACGTCGAAGACCACGGCATCGTAGCGACCGGGCTCGAGCAGCCCCGTCTCTTCCATGTACTCCAGCATGCGGGCCACGCCCCGCCCGCCGCAGCCCAGGCCGGGCCGCGGACCGCCCGACTCGCAGCAGTGAATCCCCAGCCGCCCCTCGTGGACGATCCGTTCCTGCGTGGCCCCGCCCGGCGCGTCGCCCAGCACCTCCATCACCGTCCGCAGCCGGGGGGCCCCCTTGGGGAGCAGCCGCACCGCCGAGTCGTGCTTCGGATCGCAGCCCACGTGGAGGACCGAGCGCCCGCGCTTGGCCAGGACGACCGAAAGGCCGGTCGCCACGACCGACTTGCCCACGCCTCCCTTGCCGTAGATCGCGATGCGCAGCGGCGCGGTCTTCATCGCGCGCACCCTAACACGGGCCCCCGCGACCGGTCCATCCCGCCTTTTCATCTCGTGGCGCCGCGCCCGGTCCTGGGACCGCGGGCGTCTCGCCCGCCGGTGGTGCGCATGGCCGTCGGGTATGAGCCCTGGGACCGCGGGCGTCTCGCCCGCCCGGGGATGCACGGCCGTCGGGGAGACGGCACAGGTCCGCCTCGGCGCGTTTCACGACGGCCACCACCCGAGGGGAACTACGGCGTCTCGGGCGTGCCCGCGCCGGAGCCGCTCTTCCGCCGCCGCCTGGACGTGGCCGTGCGGAAGAAGCTCCGAACGCGCGCCCGCTTCCCGGGGAACACCACCAGGAGAGCACCCTCGTTCTTCTGGAGCTGGCGCACCAGATCCAGCCGCACGATCCGCTCGGCGACGAACGCACGCCCGGCCGCCGCCTCGGCCTCGCGCCATTCGTTCTCCGCGGCCGTCGCCGCCGCGGCCAGCACCGGCACGTCGGCGTACCGCCTGGCCAGCTCCGGCGAGGCGGCGCGCACGGCCTTCATCGTGGCCTTGAGTTCCGTCTCCTCGGCCTTGCCGCGCAGGGCCAGAATGTGCACCAGCCCCTTGGGGAAGGCGGCGCGGTACTCGGCCCTGGTGCGGTCCTTGTCCACCAGACGGAGCATGTCGAGCTCGAGCAGCCGGGCGCGGTCGTCGACGTCGAGGTCGGCGATGACGAGCGCCCCGAACTTCTCCGACGCGACATCCCCGAGGTCTTCCGTGTGTCGGTGCGCGTCCTTCAGCTCGCGCACCGCCGTTCGCACCGGGCCGGCGAGCGACAGCGTGAGGCGGCTGCGCGACACCGCCCCCAGATGGAAGGTGGCCTCGCCGATGACGGCGAGCGTTCCCGAATGTTCATTCACGGCAGGCATGATGACGCTTACTCCTTTCCGATCTCCCCGGGGTGCGGCGCGATGCGGCAACCCGGCGGCACGACGTTCCCACACCCAGGAACGCCGCGGCAACGGACCTAGTTTGCGGATCCGGAATCAGGAAGTCAAGCGCCGACGCGTTGCCGCGACGTTCCACGTCCGCGGAGCCCGACGCGGACCGATCGCCGCGGCGCAGCGTGTCTGTCGGACCGCCGCGGACTTGCCGTCGCCGCGGCGTTGCGGATCTCCGAAACCCGAGGGGCACGGCTTCCCGCGGCGTTCCGGCCGATTTCGCGTCCTCTGTCCGCGTCACCCCGCGGCCTTCCTGCACAACGCCGGGATCGCCGCACGGCTTCCGGGCGCGCGATCTCGGCGGCCACGCGCGGCCGTCACGTTCCTGGTTGCAGAAACGGGCCGCAACCGTTCACGGGTTGGCGCCACAG
>CAMTWF010000153.1:0-19400 GCA_947085355.1 uncultured delta proteobacterium | reverse complement strand
CGGCCCGAACACCTTGGAGCAGCTCGGCCAACACCACGCCGCACATGACCACCCGTCCCTGCCCCAGCAGGCCACGAAGCTCGGCCGCGACACCCGATCCGGTCCCGCGGAGGAACTCGATCCAGGCGGACGTATCCGCCAGCACCCGCTCAATCATCGTCACGTCCGGCAAGCAGCTCCAGCCGCTCCATCTCCCGCCAATCGAGGTCGAACTCGACCCTCCCCTCCAAATCCAGGATCCCCGCTCGATCCCTCCCCCGGAGGACACCCTCGATGGCCTGCCGCACCGCATCCTCCCCGGTCGAGGTGCCGGTGGCCGACATCAGCTCCCGCAGGCGCCCCTCATCGATCTCGACGGTGATTCCCATCGCATTCCTCCCCACGCCGGCCGGTCCGATCGCGGCAATCCGGCATCCGACTCGGCTACCCTACGGCGCACACGGGGAACCGTCAACGGCAACCGTTCACGACCCTCGGCAGGACGGCGCGATCCGCCGGCCCGGCGAACGCGATTGCGTGTTCGATCGCCGCGGTCCGCGGGGATGCGAGGTCGATGCGGGCGATGGGGCCGAGCGCACGCCGCAGCGCAGCCAAGCGCGCGCGCAGCACCGCCTGCGGCGCCATCGGGACGTGGGCCAGCGGCGTGCGAGGCTTGGGCACGAGCGGCCCGGCCGACACGGCGATGCGGACGAGTCGCGCCGCCTTGCGCACCACCGCCGCGAATTCCGCCACGTCGCGATCCTCCTCGCCGGGGACCCCGACCATCACGTAGAGCTTGATCTCCCCGATCGCGGCCCGCCGCGCCGCCTCCGCCAGTTCGACGATGCGCGAATCGGAGATCGGCTTGCCGATCGAACGCCGCAGCCGCTCGGACATGCCGTCGATGCCGACCGTGATCCGCCGGCCCCCGGCCTTCGACAGGAGCCGCAGAATGGTCGGGTCGAGCGCCCCGACGCGCAGGCTGGACGTGGAGACCGCGAGGCCGCGCCGGATCAGACGTTCCAGCATCTCCGCGAGGCACGGGTGGTCGGAGACGCCCGCGCCGACCAGCCCGACGCGCCGCGCCGCCGCCGGCACGGCATCCAGCACGCCGTCGGTCGGATACGCGGCGAAAGGCCCGCAGCGATCCCGGCGGAGCACGCAGAACGAGCAGCCGCGCGGGCAGCCCCGGCACGCTTCCACCAGGAACGAGTCGCCGAACGCCGTGCCGCTCGCCACCACCGGCGAGGCGAGCGGCCCGGCGCCGGTCGTGTAGCGCTGGATCGCGGCCGACATGACCTCGGCGATCCGTTCTTCCGATCGCGCCGTGCGGGCGTCAAGCGCGCCGGGCAGGGAGGCGAGGCCGTCGCGGATCTCCTCGCGCGAGGCGCCGCGGCCGATCCCCTCGGCCAGCACGCGCGCCGCGGGGATCCCGTCGCCCACGATCGCCACGTCGGCGAACCACAGCAGCGGTCGCGGGTTGACGAGCGTCAGCGCGCCGCCAGCGACGACGAGCGGGTCCGCCGGGCGGCGCGCGGCGGGTTCGGACGGGATGCCGGCCCTCTGCAGCGCCGCGATCACCCGCGGCACCTCCAACTCCCAGGCCAAGGAGACTGCGATGACGCGGTACGAGCCGAGCGGCCGTCCCTCCTCGATCGATTCGGGCTTGACGCCGTCGAGCAGGAAGACGCGGTGGACGGGGGCGCCGGCGTCAAGGATCTCGCCGAGCACGGCGAGATAGCCGAGCGACGCCATTGCGGCTTCGTAGCCGCCGGGGAAGACGAGGGCGAGCTGTGCATGCGGGGCCGCGGGCGAGCGGCGGAGCCATTCCTCGCCCGGCGGGATCCACGGCGCGCCGGGCCTTCCGCGGCGCGGCGGCGCCGGCCGGCCGCCGGCCGTCACACCGGGCCCGTTTCCCGATTCGGAACAGGGGTCAGCCGCTCGATCTCGCCGAGTTCGGTCCGAAGCGCCCACACGAGAGCGTCCTCCACGGCCTGCACGTTCACCTCGCGCCCGGTCTCGACGCGCAGCGACGTGACCGCGGCGCCGGGGATCCCGCACGGGACGATCGCGTCGAAGAACGACAGGTCGTTGTCCACGTTGAGCGCGATGCCGTGGGTCGACACGCCGCCGGACACCCGCAGGCCCACCGCGCCGATCTTGGCCGGGCCGCACGGGACGCGCGGACGCTCGACCCAGACGCCGGCGTGCGGCGGGTTCCGGCTCGTCGGGACGCCGAACGAACGGCAGGTGTCGATCATCGCCTCCTCGAGCAATTCGACCAGGCGCGCCGGCCCCAGCCGCCTGCGGCCGAGGTGGAGGATCGGGTAGACGACGATCTGGCCCGGCGAGTGCACGGTGGCGTCGCCGCCGCGGTCCGTCTGCACCACGTGCAGGCCCATTGCCGCGAGGGCCCCGTCGTCCAGGCGCACGTGGCTGCGATCTGCGTGTCGCCCGAGCGTGATGACCGGCGGATGCTGCAGGACGAACACGGTCTCGCGGGCCTTCGGATCGCGCCGCAGGTGCTCCGCCGCCGACGCCTGCAGGTCCGACGTCCGGGCGTACGGCGCCAGACCCAGCCGCCTTACGTCCGGCCCCTGCGCGACCATCAACCGGGCTCCCGCCGGGCTCCCCCGGCCACGTGAATCGCCTCGCCGGCCACCGCCCTGGCGGCCTCCATCAGCGCCTCGGCCAGCGTCGGGTGCGCATGGATCGCCTCGCCGATCCGCCGGGCCGTCAGACCGCACTCGACCGCCAGCGTCGCCTCGCCGATCAACTCGGACGCCTCCGGACCGACGATCTGGACGCCCAGAACGCGCCCGTCGTCGGCGCACGCGACGACCTTGACGAAGCCGTCGGTATCGCCCCCGGCCGCGGCGCGGCCCGAAGCCGCGAACGGGAAGCGCCCGACCCGGACCGGCCTCCCCAGGCGCGCCGCCTCGACCTCCGTGATGCCGACCGCGGCGACCTCGGGCTCGCAGTACACCGCGGCCGGCACGGCGGCCGGCCGGTACTCCGACGCCCTTCCGGCGATCGCCTCGGCCGCGATCTCCCCCTGACGGCTCGCCCGGTGGGCCAGCAGCGGCGGGCCCGTGAGGTCCCCGATCGCGTACAGGCCCGCGATGCTCGTCCGAAGCCGCTCGTCCACGCGGACGAACCCGGCCCCGTCCATCGCCGGCCCGAGCCGCTCCAGGCCGGCGTCGGGCGGATCGGGCCGCATGCCGACGGCGACGAGCGCCACGTCGGCGTCGACGGGTCGGACGCTGCCGTCCGCAAGCCGCACATCGACGCGCAACGCTCCGTCCGCCTCCGCGGCGCCCTCGACCTTCGCGCCGGTCATCACCTCGACGCCGCCGCGCCGCAGCCGCTTCTCGACCACCGCGGCCGCGTCCGGGTCGAACCCCGGCAGGATCTGCGGCATCATCTCGACCACGGCGACCTTGGAGCCCAGCAGCGCCCAGGCGGTCCCGAGTTCGATGCCGATCGCGCCGCCTCCGATCACCAGGAGCCGGTCCGGGACGGCCCGCAGCGACAGCGCTTCCTTGGCCGAGACCACCCTCGCGCCGTCGAACGGAAGGCCGGGCAACCCGATCGGCCGAGCCCCGGTGGCCGCCACGACGGCGCGGACTTCGAGCACCCGTTCGCCGCCGTCGCCTGCGACTCGCACGCGCACCCTGCCGGGCGCTTCGATCGTCGCCTCGCCGGCGATCGCCTCGGCGCCGGCCGATTTCAGCAGGCCGCGCACGCCCGCGGAGAGGCGCCGCACCACGCCGTCCTTCCACGCCATCACCGCCGGGACGTCGACCTCGACGGCGCCGGACCGGATGCCGAACCGGCCGGCCCGGCGGATCTCGCCGGCGAGCCTGGCGGCGCGGATCAGCGCCTTGGAGGGGATGCAGCCCCAGTGCAGGCACGTGCCTCCCCACTGGCCGCGGTCGATGACGGCGGCGCGCAGACCGAGCTTCCCCGCGCGGATCGCGGCGACGTATCCGCCAGGACCGGCCCCGACGATCGCGACGTCGAACGCGTCACCCGACATGCGCCGGCCTCGATGCTCCGTACGCCTCCGCGGCGCGGAAGCTGGTCCTGGCGAGCGGCTCCGCCACGACCGCCGCGAACCCCATCGACTCGCCGAGGGCCCGCAGCGACTCGAACTCGGTCGGCGGGACGTAACGGGCGACCGCGGCGTTCGACGGCGCCGGTCTCAGGTACTGCCCGATCACCAGCACGTCCACGCCGGTCTCACGCAGATCCCGCATCGCCTCCTCCACTTCCGTCGGCTCCTCCCCGAGGCCGAGCAGCAGCGACGACTTGGTTGCGACGCGCGGCGAAAGCCCCTTGGCCTCGCGAAGCGTCGAAAGCGACCGATCGTAGCCGCAGGCCCCATGCCGCACCAGCGGCGTCAGCCTGCGAACGACCTCGATGTTGTGCGCGAGCACGTCCGGGCCGGCGCCGAGCACGACGGCGAGCGCCGCGCCGCGGTAGTCCGGCACGAGGGTCTCGACGCGCGCGCCCGGCAGGGCGGCCCGGATCGCGGCGATCGCCCGCGCGAAGACCGATGCGCCCCCGTCCGGCAGGTCGTCCCGCGTGACGCTCGTCAGGACGACGTGATCGAGCCCGAGTTCCGCGGCGCACCGCGCGACCCGCTCGGGTTCGCCGGCGTCCACCGGCCGGGCCGGCGCGCCCCGGCGCACCGAGCAGAACGCGCAGCCCCGCGTGCAGACGTCGCCCAGGAGGAGGAACGTGGCGGTGCCGCGGCCCCAGCAGTCGGGCCGGTTCGGGCACCTGGCCTCCTCGCATACGGTATGCAGCGCGGCCGAGCGGATCCCGGAACGGACGGCGGCGTAGCCGTCGCCCGCGGCAGTCCGCACCTTGAGCCACGCCGGCTTGGGCGCGTTCATGCGGCGAACGCTACCGCAACTGATTGGCGGCGACAACGGCGGCGGATGGTGGGGATGCATTCCCCGAGTTGGACGGATGCACCGGTCACGGGCCTGGGCCTTGGGAAAACGCGGAGAGTCATGGTATCGTTTCGGCATGGATGCATTCGGGTCGTACGTAGACGCTTGGCGCGAGCGATGGGCTGTGGAGCGGCGGGCGGACGTCGAGGCGGCCGGGAGGGTGCGGGTGCTGGCCGGGCGGCTCGCCGGCATCCTCCGTGATCGCTACGGCGCCCGGCGCGTCGTCCTCACCGGCTCGCTTGCCCGAGGGGAGTTCCGGCGCGGGTCGGACATCGATCTGGCCGCGGAAGGGATCTCCGACGATCTCTTCTTCCGCGCGGGCGCGGATCTCGAACGCGCGGCGGGCGGCATCGCCGTGGACCTCGTGCCGATCGAGTCCGCCCCCCCGGCCTATCTCGCCAGGCTCGATTGCGAAGGGATCGTGCTGCATGGTCCGGACGTCCGCTAGACCGCCCGAGCGGTTCGCGCGGCTTGCGGCTGCCGTCCGCCACGAGATCGAGCGGACCGGCCGCGTGGCGGGAGAGGCCGAGGAGGCCGCGACGGATTTCGCCGGCCGCGAGCCGCCGCTGCTCGAGTTGCGCGGCATCGGCGACATCATCCATGACTTCTACACCGGCATCGAGCGGATCTTCGAACGCATCGCGCCCGAGTTGAACGGCGGCCTGCCTCTCGGGCCGGCGTGGCATCGCGAGCTGCTCGAGAACATGACGCTGGACTTGCCTGGCATTCGTCCTCCGCTGCTTCGCCCGGACACCGCGCGCGTGCTCGACGAGTTCCTGCGCTTCCGGCACGTCTTCCGCAACGTCTACGGATTCGAGATCGAGTGGCCCAAGCTCCAGGGCCTCCTGCAACGCCTTCCCACCGCCTGGGAAGCCGTCCGCGCCGACCTCGGCCGATTCCTCGCGTTCCTCGATGCCGCCGCGGCCGCGCCGACCTGACCGCTACGATCCGACCTGCCCGGCCAAGGCGGCCGCGGCCTTCCTCGACCTGGCCCGTCGGACTACCGTAGTCCACCGGCGCGCCTGCCTACAGATCCAGCTCCTGCTGTCCCAGCACCAGCGATGCCTTGCGGTTGCCGTTCCGCTCGCGCACGGCGTCCAGGAAGCGGGTCGGGTTGGTGCCGCGCCGCAGCACGACGGAGTAGACCGCCTCCTTCTGCTCGCCCGCGCGCACGGTCTCGAGCGAGATGATGTTGGCCTCCTTCGCGTGCCGATCGAAGACCTCGGCCAGCAGCTCGTCCGGATTCGCGTCGCCCGGCAATTCCACCAGCAGGATGCGCTCGTGGACCACCTTGGCGAATACCCGCAGGCGGCTCAGCAGGACGATGATGCCGGCGATCCAGATCGTCGAAAACACGGCCAGCATGTAGAACCGCGTGCCGCAGGCCATGCCGATTGCCATCGTGGCGAAGATGAAGCCCAGGTCCCGCGTCTCCTTGAGCGCGTTGCGGAAGCGGATGATCGACAGCGCGCCGACCAGCGTGAATGCACGCGCGATGTTCGAGCCGACGATCAGCATCAGCAGGGCCACCACCGTGCTCATCACCACCAGCGTGTGGACGAAGCCCTGCGAGTAGGACACGCCGCGGTGCGTGGCGCGGTAGACGCCGCCCATTGCCAGCCCGAGCACGAAGCTCAGGCCGAGCACCAGGCCCACGTCGAGCAGGGCGAACGTGCCGGTCAGGTCCGTCAACCGGCTGAAGATGTCGTCCATCGGTCGTTTCCTCCTTGTCGTGCCGCCGCCTGCCGGCGCATTCCGTTGGCCACCGCCAGGCAGTACTTGCTGACCCTGGTCTGCTGACACTCGTGCCGGGCCACGAGCGACGTCGTCCAGTCGGGCACCCGGTCGTCGACCTTGATCTCCATCACCACCATCGAGGCCGGCAGGAGCGGCCGGCAGCGAGCGGGGGCCGTGAGGTCGAGCACGGTCGTGCGGCCGCACAGCAGGCTGTCGAACGTCAGCCGCATGCGGCGCTCGTACCGGCTGCCGACGAAGGCGCGCCGGCGGTAGGTGACGATGCAGGTGGGCCGCAAGCGGAGGGCCCGCACCATGTAGAGGACCTCGGAGCCGGTGGCGACGTCGGTCGCGTCGCCCGCGGCCCCGCCGCCGGTCGTTCCCGCGCAACAGGCCAGGGCCTCGCGCAACGGCAGCACGATCCGCCTCTTCTGCACGGTCTGGTTCATGCGCTGCTTGATCTCCACGAACGCCGTCGCCGCCTCGTCCACGCACGCGGAGCCGGGGTAGAGGCGCACGCGGAGCTTGCGCCGGTACCGGAGGCCGTCGAGCTTCGCGCGGTAGAAGTGCAGGTCCGGGCTGTCGTAGTACAGGCTGGTGACCCGGTACCCGGCGTCCGCGTCGCCGTGCCTGTCGGGCGCCATGAAGTGCATCAGGTCCGCCAGCAGCGGTGCGACCTGCGACACGTGCAGTACGTACTTCAGCTCGTAGCGGTTGAAGCGCCGGACGACGGTCATCGCTCGCCTCCGGACGCCGGGACGGCGAAGCGCAGCCCCGCAGCTCCCGCCGCCGCGCCGCAGCCGAAGCCGCCGCGGGTCACGAGGCGGCCGAGGACGGGGCGCTCGGCCGCACCCGGCGACGGCAGCGGCACGACGCACTGCCGGGCGCCGTCCGCGTCGTAGACCAGCCGGCAGCGTCGATCGGCAACCTCGACGTCGACGATCAGCGGGTACCGTCGCGCGCAGCGGGCTTCGACGGCCAGCCGCAACCCGGGACGGGTCTCGCGCAGCGCCAGGAAGTACGACACGGCGCCGGTGCTCCACCCGCCGGACGTGCGCGCCAGGTGCTTTGCTCGCTTGTCGCCCAACCTCGCCAGGGCCAGCTCGGGGTGTCGCGCGATGCACCGCCCGAGCACCTCGGCGTCCTCGGCTGACAGCTCCGCGGCGCCCTGGTCCGCCCGCTCGATAATCCGCCAGACCCGATCCAGGTCCGGCTCCGCCAGGCCCCAGGCGAGGAACGCCGCGAGGCCGCCCCAACTCGCGACCAGCAGCACGAACCCGCCTCCGGGCAGCGCGCGACGCCAGTTCATGGCGACGACTCCCGCCACCGCCGCAAGGCCGGCTCGAGCTGGTCCCAGTCGGCCAGGCCGAGCACCCCGCGCAGCCCGGCCAAGGCATCCGGCTCGAGGCCCGGCCGCAGGTCCGGCGCCGGATCCAACACCCCGTCCTCCACACGCAACGGCGTTCGGCAGCCCACGATGCGGGTCCGACTCACGCGCAGGCTACTGTCCCCCGGCCAGTGCTCGCCGGCGACCCGCACCGCGACCACCGTCCCGTCGTCCCGGAACAGTGCTTCATCGAGCTGCACGCGCGAGCCGCTCTTCACCAGCAGGCCGACACGCGAGCCCGCCACCAGCACGCGTGCCGCCGTGAACCACGCACCCGAGCCGACCGAGATGGCGTTGCCGCCGCAATCCAGCAGCCGGGAGTCCGTCAGCACTACCGCCCCGCCCATCAGGTCCAGGGCTTCCTGCCCGGCGCCGACCACCGCCAGGCCCTGCACGACGCCGGTCACGAACTCGAGATCCACCGCATCGCCGAGAGCACCGCGGATCTCGATGTCGCCGAGCGTCAGGCCCTGCACGTAGGCCGCGTGCAGCGTTTCCGGCTGCCCCGCACCGCCCGCGATGCGGCAGTGGGCGAGCACGACGCCCGCGGTGTCCTGGACGTTGATCGCTCCGGGCAGCTCGGTCAACGGCACGCTCGGGGAGGTGGCCCCGCTGAGTTCGAGGTGGACCAGCGACGACCCCGCGGTTCCCGGACCGAGCAGCGCCAGCCCGCCCCACCGCTCGCGCTGCGCGACCAGCCGGATCGGCGCTTCGGCGGTGCCGAGCGCAAGGACCCGGCCCCGGAAGATGAGCGAGGCGCCCGGCGCCAGTTCCACGGTCGTGCCCGGGGCGATTGATATCGTCTCGCCCGGCCCGAACTCGCGCGTCCGGTCCACGCGGACCGTGCCGGGGCCCAGCCGGAGGAACCGGCGCTGCTCCGGGGGCAGGCACCACGGGTGAAGGGAGGCCCGTCCCGGCCGCAAGCCCGGGGCAGGCTCGACGCAGTCGAGCGGCGCGGCGGACCACGGCGACGGGGTTTCGGCCGCGACCAGTCGTTCGTCGACGCTCCCCGTCACCAGGTTCGTCGTCCGGACACGCACGGCGGCGGCGATGCAGCCGCCGGCGTCGATCCACAGGCGGTACGAGCGTGCGGCCGGCGTCGACGCCACGGCGCCGCGGTCCGGATCCACCGTGTCTCGCGCCTCGAGGAGGGTGCCGGGAAACAGGCGCCAGGCGGGGCGAGCCGACTGCCGTGGACCCAGGTCTCCGGACGTCGCGTCCGCCCCGGCCGCCGCAGACCCTCCGGAGCGATCGGCGGACAAGCGCCAGGCGACCGGTAGGCATGCGGCTGGCCAGACGGGGGCGACTTCGTCGATCCGGTAGCCCGCATGGCCGTCCACGAGCGCCTCGACCGCGAGCCGGCCGTCCGCGGTGGTGCGGCCCGTCCAGCCGATTCCCGACCTGGACAGTTCCTCCACCAGGTAGCCGACCCGGCGTGCGTATTCGGCGAGGCGCGAGGCGAGGACGACGCGCTGGCGATCGGCGGTCATCGGCCGGACCATGCGCGTGAGGTAGGCCGATCCTTCGGGGAGCAGATCGTAGGCGTCCCAGTACGGATCGGCGGCCTGTTCCTGGGCGAGGCGGGCCACGAGCGCGTCGGTCCGGCGGCGGACCTCCGCCAGGGCGCACGGCCCGTGGAGCAGCCGCCAGACCTCCCGGTTGCGCAGGGTCAGGTATTCCGGCAGTTCCTTGAGCCGCAGCAGCAGCGGATGCTCGACGCGGTTCAGCTCGCGGGTGTGCCGCCAGCCGCGGAAGTCCCAAGCCACCGGCTCGAACCGTCCCGTGGCCGGGTCGAGTAGCAGCTTGTGGTTGCGGCCGAAGTCGTGACGGTCGACCCCGAACACGACGTTGATGGCGTCCAGCAAGGCGAGCCGCGCGAGCGCGAGATGGTCACGGGCGAAGCGGGCGAACTCCGCTTGCGTCCCGCGGCCGACCAGCGCCAGCAGCAGCCCTAGTTCGTCGGCGTCCGCGGCGTCCGGCCCGTCCGCGGCGGCCACCTGCCTCCAGAACCGCGGATCGTCCCACAGTCGGCTGACGCCGGTCGCCGGATCGACCGGCGCGTCGTTGCCGGAGAACAGCGCGCCGGGCACGCGATTGCCCGCCCGCAGCAGGTCCGTGTCCGGCTGGGCCACGAAGTAGTAGACGCCCATGCCGGCGTCGTTGAACAGCAGGCGGACCGGGAAGGCTGCAGGCGTGAGCAGCCCGCTTTCGCGCGCGACGTCCAGCACGATCTGCTCGTCGAACGGCAGCGGCTCCGGGGTATTGACAAGGCTGAACGTCGCGGCGCCGTGCACGAGCCGGCCGTCCTGCACCCGCACCTTCCACGACTTCTGCGGGTAGTCGCGGTGCCACGCTCCCTGCCCGCGATACCGCACCTGCACGCGGAACGTATCGCGTTCGAACCGCAGGAGGCCGTCGACGTAGGCGGCCGGCCCCTCCGCCGCGTCGCCCTCCGCCAGCGTCGCGAGCTGCGTGGCGCCGAGCGTCAGCGCCACGGTCGGCAGGTCCGCGGACCGCCGCAACGGCGGCCGCGCCAGCGCCCGCAAGTCCTGTGCGAGGTGGTCGTGCAGGTGGAGATGGAACAGCTCCGCGTCCAGCGGCCGGTCCTCGCCTACCGCACGGTCGTGGCGCACGTGGTCCGCCACCGTCGCCCCCGCGTACCACAGCAGCAGGAACAGCGCCGGCGCCGCGGGCAGAAAGCCCGACGCCAGTCGCAGCCGGAACAGACGGCCCACCAGCCGCGACCAGCCGGGACCCACGCCCCAGCGCCAGGGTCGCAGCCCGTTGCCGTTGGCCGGCGCGCCGGGCGCGGCAACCGGAGCGGCGTGCAACGCGGGCGCTACACGTCGAGGGCTAACTGCACCAGCAGGCAATTCGTGTCCTCCCAACCGCCCGGCCACTCCGCCGGCCACAGCCCGTCCCGCGCCACCTCGTCCGGCTCCGCGCCCTCCACGCGCGTGAACTCGCCGTCGACCATCAGCCGCACGTAATCCCCGAGCTTCAGGTTCATCCCCACCACCGCGCGCCACATCCGCACGTCTGGAAAGGCGATCCGCGGAATCACGAGCTCCCCGCGGAACACCGGCTCCAGCCGGATCCCCCACTCGTCCGACAGATCGATCTCGTACGACGCCAGCAGCGTGACCCCGGCCGTCAAGGGCCGGCCCTCGAACCACCAGTTCTCGCCGAACACAGCCTCGACCAGCAGCCGCAGGCCGGCGACGCGCACCACGACGTCCGCTCCGCTCATCCACGACGTGCCGACCATCCAGGAGTGTTCGGCGCGGAAGTCGGCCTCGGTGTAGCCGTCGGGGTATTCCACCGGATCCACCCCGGCGAAGATCGCCGGGTCGACCAGGTACGGCAGGTCGCCGTCCTCCAGAGTGTCGAGCGAGAAGCTCAGTCCCAGCGACAGCCAGCGCACCGGCCGCGCATCAAGCCGGGCGGAGAAGTCCTTGAACCCGTCGGCGCCGCCCTCCAGCAGCCCGGCGCCGTTGCCGTTGAACACGCCCATCGCGTAGTCGAGGCGAGCGTCGTCCCACAGCCTGCCGCCGAACGCCACGCCGACGTCGCGATCGCCGTACCCGAGGCGGCGTACGACCCACCGATTGACGAGGCCCCGGTCGATCGTCGTCAACCGGGACCGCGGCAGAAGCTCGATCCGCGAGAACGGACGCTTGAACTGCCCGGCCAGCGCCTCGAGCCACGGGAACGCCGTCAGCGCGACGTACGCGTCGCGCAGCAGACCGTCCGCCGTTCCCGCCTGCACGAGCTGCTCGGCTTCCAGCTCGAGCACCGCTTCCACCCACTCGGTCGGTCGCCACGCCGCCTGAACGCGCATCGAGTTCGACAGGAACTCGTTCGTCGGGTCGTCCGACTCGTCCGTCAGGCGCCACAGCACGTACAGGCGGGCATCCAGCTCCAGCCCCTCGTCGGCGATGCCCCTGTCCTCCGCAGCGTCGGCGGGAGTGTCCGCCACGGCCTCCGACCCCGGCGGCGCCTCGGGTTCCGGTGCAGCCGCCGGTTCCGACGCCGGTTCGACCTCCGGCGCCACCAGCGGCGCCTCCGGCACCGGCGCCGTTGCGGGTGCGGCCTGCGGCTCGGCCTCGGGCTCCGGCTCCACTTCGGTCGCTTGTGCGGCTGCGGGCTCAGCCTGCGCTGCGGCGGCCTGCGGAATGCCAAGCGCGATCCACACCGCCCACGTCGCGGCAGGGATGGGCGGGAGACGCGAGGAGGATGCCGGACGCATCAGGGCCGCCCGGCCAGCGCCTCGGCCACCGCGGTGTGGCGCAGATCCACGTGCGCCTGGAGAGCGTCCAGGGAGGAGGTGAAGGCGTCCGGCTCGCGCAGCCACGTGTATCCGGGCAGCTCTCCCTCGGGACCAACCACGTGGGGAGCGACGAGATCGTGCGTGGCGCGCAGTCGTTCCTTGATCCGGTCGGGGGCGAAGAGGCCGCGATCGAACCGGCCGACTTCCGACCAGTAGATCTCGATGTAGACCGGATCGTCCATCAGGAACCGGATCAGCGGGAACCGGGCGTCCACGGTGCTCATGTCGATCGGCAGGAGGGGGGCGGGACTCATATCCGAGCGGAAGGAGAGGTTCTGGTCCCAGGGAATCCAGTGCAGCTTCCCCCCTTCGGATGGATCGCCGTAGAGGTAGTAGTTGCGGCAGGTGATCCCGTACGAGTCCCAATTCTGGACGACCGTGTTGATGGCGAGCCAGCGGAGGAAGCCGGCCGCGTCGAAGCGGCGGTCCAGTTCGTCGCGCCAAGCGGAGGCATCGCTGCGGTTCGCATTGAGCGCGGCAATGGCGGCCTGGATGTCGCTCCAGTCGGCCTCCGCCCTGTTCGACTTCTTGGGGAAGGACGTCTCGTCGATGGGGAGTCCTGCGCGCCATGTGGCGGCGCTCTCCCAGGGCAATCCGTCGGGCTTGTAGAGGTTTCCGCCGGCTCCGCCGAACTGGGTGAGGAACATCGGCCGATCCGGCACCTCGACGACGGTGTAGAGGCCGAAGTAGCGGGAGGTTCCGTCCACGTCGATGTAGACCCGGTAGAACGCGCTGCGGGGCGCGGGGACGCCGCTCTCGCGGAGGACGTCGCCCAGGACCTTCTCGCGGATGAGAGAATCGTCCAGGGCGTTGTTGAAGAAGCTCAGCGTCTGGAAGCCGAAGAACCGCTGGTTCCGGATTTCCGGGTACTCGTCTTCGAACTGGTCGAACTCGAGCCGGAGCGGCAGCTTGTAGCTTCCGGCCGCCCACGTCTCCTTGAGCGTGGAGTAGCCCTTGAATCGCACGCCGACGTGCCACCAGGTGCGACCCTCGAACCGTACCGTGCAGGGCTTCCAGATCGGGTCGTGGGCCAAGCCGGTCGGCGGGGGTTCGTCGCCGCCCGGTGTCCACAGCACGACGTCACACAGGAGCAGGCTCTCCGTGGGAGTGCAGGTGCCGTCCAGCGTCGGGCCGTCCGGCATCACCATCGAGCAGGCTTCGTCCTCGGCCAGACCGTCACAAGCGGCGGCGAGGTCTTCGTCCGGGATGAGGCCTCGCACGTGCAGCTCGCACGACGAGGCGGGTGCGGCGGGCGGACGGACGCAGATCCCGCCGACGTCCCTGCCGCGCAGCTCGACGTGGCAGGCGTCGCCCTCGGCGAGTCCCTCGCAGGCTGCCATGGCGACGGCCGGGTCCACGGGGGGGGGGCGGGGCATGCCACCGCCGGTGCCGAACTCGCCGAGCATGTCGGTCATGTCCGCCAGCATGGCCCCCCAGTTCGCCGGCGAGATGGAGAGGTCGATACGCTTCACCTGGTCCTGGGCGAAGACGATCTCGTAGTTCGCGGTTGCACCGCTGCCGTGCGTCTCTTCCTCCCAGCCCTCCGGACGCTCGACTTCTTCCGCACCGCTGCACGCGAGCACTCCCGGCGTGGCGGCCAGGACCAACGCGAAGAGCGTGCGGACTCCCCGAGCGCTCCCTGCCGATGGAACGTTCACGACGCTTTCCTTGTGGACATTCCGTTTTCGTTGCATCGTGGGATCACCTTCTGCCGCAGGGGCGAATGCGCGTGGCGTGCCGCACGCCGAACTGCGCGACATCTTGCGGATCCGTCTTCCCGCCGGCATCCGCGCGACTGCGGAATCCGCAGCCTCGCCTGCGGATTCCGCAGTCGCACGATCGCGAGGGAGAGACAGGGCAGGCGGCGTTTCCGCATCAGGACCCGATCGCTCGTCCCCCGCGGCGAGGACCGCCCAGGTCCGTCTGTCGGACCGCGCACCCCTTTCGCGACCCGAATCGATGTGCCTGCAAGACCATAGTTCTTCGGAACGGCCGCACCCGGTGACCCAAGGATCGCCGCCACGGTCCCCCTCCCCGCCCTCCCTCCGAATAACCTGGGTCCCGGCGAACGCTACCGCAAGCAACGGATTGGCGGCGACAACGGCGGCGGATGGTGTAGGCTGACGGTCGACAGATGATCCGTTCGCCCCTCATCGACCTCTGCCCCCGCCTGGACCGCAGTCTGCGGCCTCTCCCGATCGTCTCGGCGCCGACCCCCGTCGAGCGCCTCGACGGGCTGTCCTCGGCGATCGGCCGCTCGGATCTGTGGGCCAAGCGCGACGACCGCACCGCGCCCGAGTACGGCGGCAACAAGGTGCGCAAGCTGGCCTTCCTGCTGGCGCACGCGATAGACCGCGACCGTCGCTGGATCGTCACGGCCGGCATGGCCGGATCGAGCCACCTGGTCGCCACCGCGCTGTACGCGAGCAGGGTCGGTCTCCGGGTGGCGGCCGCCGTGTGCCCGCAGCCGGCCGGCGCCGCGGTGCGCGCCAACCTCGGGTCGCACGCCGTGCTCGGCACCGAACTGCACCCCGTCGGCCGGCGCTCGGAGATCCCGGCGGCGCTGGCGCGCGTCTTCGCCGTCAAGGCGCTGTTCGGCCAGCGGCCCACCGTAGTCCTGCCGGGCGGGTCGTCGCCGACAGGAACGCTCGGCTACGTGGACGCCGGGATCGAGTTCGCCCGCCAGGTGGCGGAAGGATCATGTCCCGAGCCCGCCGCCGTGGTCGTGCCGTTCGGTAGCGGGGGCACGGCCGCGGGCTTGGCGCTCGGGTTCGCCCTCGCGGGTCTGCGCTCCGAGGTGATCGCCGTCCGGACGGTGGAGCGTCGGTGGGCGCCGTCGGCGCTGCCGCGCGCCATCGCCGTCGCGACGGCGGCGCTGCTGGCCCGCCACGGCCTGGCGGCGGCGCTGCGGGCTGTCGCGTGCGCGCGGCTGCGACTCGACGAGGGACGGCTCGGCGCCGGCTACGGCGTGCCCACTCCGGCCGCCGACGCGGCCGAGACGCTGTTTCGCGAGGCGTCCGGCGTGAGGCTCGATCCGACCTACTCGGCCAAGGCGGCCGCGGCCTTCCTCGACCTGGCCCGCGCGCCGGAACTGCGTGACCGCCCGATCCTGATATGGCTGACCGCATCGGAGGCTCCGCCGCCCGGCATGCATGCGCCCGAGGCGATGCACCTGGGCCTGCCGCCGGAACTGCACGGCTACTTCGGTCGGCCCGACCGGCCGTGACCGCCGCCGCAGGAAACGAATCGCACTCCGGCGGCGAAAGGCGGCGCATCGTCGGCGCGGGCGCGCGGGCCGCCTTGACGCCGTCGGGACCCGCATGATGAGATGCCCGCAACGCCCGCCGCCGCGACAGGTCGCGTCGGCGGCTCCAGGACAAGGAGAGAAACCATGGCGGAAGGTCTCAACAAGGTGATCCTGATCGGGACGCTCGGGTTCGACCCCGAACACCGCGTCACTCCGAGCGGCCAGCCGGTGGCCAACCTGAGGATGGTGACGAACGAATCGTACTTCGACCGCACCAGCAACCAGCGCAAGGAAATAGCCGAGTGGCACCGCGTGGTGGTCTGGGGCAAGCAGGCCGACATCGTCAAGCAGTACCTGTCCAAGGGGAGGCAGGTGTACGTCGAGGGCAGGCTGCGGTCGCGCGAGTGGGAGAAGGACGGCCAGAAGCGGACGAGCGTCGAGGTGGTGGCGCAGAGGGTGCTCTTCCTCGGCGGGCGCAGCGATGGGCCCGGGGCTCGCGACGACCGCTCCGGCTACCGCAACGCCGGCGCGGCGGCGACGGCGGGCGCCGCGCAGGCTCGGGACGCCGGGCCGGACGTGGCCGGGCCGTCCGGTCCCCCGCCCGACGCCTTCCGCGAGTTCTCCGACGGATTCGACGACGAAGACGTGCCGTTCTGACGAGCGGCTTGCGGGCGGATCCTACGCCCCGCGGCGCAGCAGTCTCGCCGCCACGGCGGCCGCGAGATACCCGGCCACTGCTCCACCCAGGGAGGCGATGGCGGCCCCGAGAGTTCCCATCAGGACGTTGTCCGGCGTGACGTAGTGCAGGAAGTAGACCGGCGCGGCGGCCAGGCCGCCGACGAGCGAGGCGAACCGCGAACGCTCGGCCCGCGTGCGATCCTCGAATGCCTCCACCAGCGCCCCCAACAGCAGCAGGGCCGCCGAGATCGCGGCCAGGACGACCGGCGGGACCGGCTCCTCCCGCAGCGTCACGCGGAGCGGTCCCTCGATGTCGGCGGGGAACGACGCGGCGCGGATCCGATCGCCGGGGCGGAGCGCGGCGCGCACGCGGTGCTGCTTGTGCGCAACGTCCACGAGCTTCTTGCCCCCGCCGAGGAACCGGCGCTCGCGGTACTCCTTGCCGAGCGCTCCGCTCACCTCCTCCCGGCCGATCCTGAGCCGGTACCTCAGGCTGAAAGGCTCGGCCTTCTCGGGCAGGTGTTCCGTGGAAACCTCCACGATCCAGCCGAGCATCCGTCCGTCCGCTTCGGGGATGTCCAGTTCGGCGCCCGCCGCGGCCAGATCGCCGTCCACGCGCAGCGATGGGGGGAGCGCCCAGAGGAAGACGGCGACGCCGATCCAGGCAGCGCCGGCAAGCATCAGCGTCCCGGCCGCGGCGCGGGCCCACCGCGGGAACTGGCCGGCGCGCAGCGACCGGCGGACGACCGGCTCGGAGAGCGTGTACAGGAGCGCGCATCCGACGACGAGGGCGGCCCACGTCTCGGCGATCACGTCGGTCAAGTGCAGCACGACCGCGGCCACGACGACGACGACGGGGATCCACGTTTCCAGGCCGCCCCATCCGGCCTTGCCGGGCTCGATCATCTTCGGGCGAAGCTTCATCATGGCCGGCCAATTACCCGATTTGCGTCCCGTTTTGCATCCCCCCGATCTACGCCCACATGTCGATGTCGGTCCGGGTGCGTTACCTCAACTGGGGGGTGATCAGTCGGGACTTCGACCTGGACCTGACTATCTGTCGGCGCTGACTTGTGGCGGTGATGCCGCGCCGTGGTATTCTCGGCAAGCGGAGGTTCATGATCGATGGCCGAACGCGAAGCGGCGGATGAGCGCCTCAAGCATGAGGTCATGGCAGGTCTGGATTCGCTTCCCCCGGAGCGCGTGCGGCTTGTCCGGGAGCTGATCGCGGCGCTGCAGCGACCGGTGCGCCCTCACCGGCGACGGAGGCGGGAAGCGGGCAGTCTGCTGGACGGGCCCGCCATCGGCATCTGGGCCGACCAGCACGACATGGGCGATCCGGCGGAGTCGGCTCGGACCTTGCGCCGCATGATCGAGCAACGAGGTGACCGTGGAAGCCATCCTCGTTGACACGTGTGTTCTCGTCGATGTCCTTCGGGGTTCGCCGCGAGCTATCGGATGGTGGAGGCGGGCCGAGCGGAAGCACGGCATCACGGTCAGCGCCGTGACGGTGGCCGAGTTGCTCGCTGGATGCCGGGACCGGGCCGAGCAGAGGCTGGTGCAACGAACCCTCGCGCCACTGCCCCCTGTGCACATCGAGGCCGACGACTCGAAGTGGGCGCTGGAGCAGTACGCCGCGCTGCGCCTCGCACGCGGTGTCGGTTTCCTCGACTGCTTGGTCGCGGCCGCAGCGGTGCGCCTGGGTTGTGCCCTCTACACCCTGAACGACAAGCACTACCGGAGCCTGCCGGGGCTGCGGGTCGAACGGCCGTACTGACAGCCGGGCGTGGTCACGAACTTGCGGGGTGCTGTACTACGCCCACATGGCGATGTCGGTCCGTGATACGCGTGAGATCGGGACGCCGGCCTCGCGGGCGCCGCACACGTTGGCGATGTAGCTCCGGACGCGGTCGTTGAGGTCCAGGTCGCCGTCGTAGAACATGGAGACCATCGGGACGCCCGTCTGCGCCTGCACCTCCTGGAAGCAGGCGGAGGTCAGCGTGCCTGGCATGCAGCCGAACGGCGAGCAGTTGACGACCATCGACGCCCCCTGCCGGGCGAACAGGATGGCGCGCCCCATCGTGAGGATCGCCTCGCCGGCGAACTCCGGCGGCACGTACTTCGCCCCGGCCTCGATGACCCGCCGGACCGGCGGCTCGTGGCGATCGGCCAGGAACGGGTCGGCCAGCGAGTGGATCCGGCGCTCCTCCGAGTGCAGGAACCTGTCCTTGAGGTAGGTCGCGGCGAGGTCGAGCGGCCTGAACGGGTTGGTTCCGTCGATGCCCTCGCGCATCGAGTTCTCCGACGTGTAGAGGATCCACTCGCCGAGCGGCGCCAGCCAGGCTTCGCCGCCGGCCGCCTCGATCGCGCGGATCGCCTCGCCGTTGGAGTAGCCGTTGCAGCGGACGTAGATCTCGCCGACGACGCCGACCAGCGGTCTGGAGGGGCCGTCGCCGCGCAGGGCCGCGATCGAGCGGACGGCGTGGGCGAGCGCCGGCTCCCAGGCCGCGCCGCTCTCGATGGCCCGTTCGATCAGCGCCTGGTGCACGGCCGCGGCGCGGTCCACCGCCCCGGCCTCGCGTTCGTACGGCCGCGCCTTGCAGATCGCCTTGAACAGCAGGTCCGAGGCGACGATGGCGCGCCACATCTCCCGCCGGATGCGTTCGGGAATGCCCTGGTACGAGTTGTACGACGACGGCGAGACGATGACGACGTCGCCGAAGCCGTTGTCGTCGAGGATCTGCCTGTGCAGCGTCGCGTACTGGCCGAACCGGCACGGCCCCTCGGCGGTCGGCATGAAGAACGCCTCGCGGGCCGCGTCGGCGCCGGTCTCGCGGAGTTTCTTGATCAGCGCGCCGATCGTCAGGGCGGTCGGCAGGCACTCCGTCCCCCTGGTGACCTGCCGCCCGATCTCGAACGCCGCGCGGTCCTCGCCCGGCAGCGCCCGGGCCTCGATGCCGGACCGGCGGAACACGGCGGCCAGGAACGGCCCGCCGACCGAGTGCATCGGCGGGAACCAGACGCGCCGCCGCTTCCAGTCCGCGCCGATCGACTCGCCGGAGACCGGCCGGCCGCGCGGCGGCG
>CAMTWF010000152.1:0-4450 GCA_947085355.1 uncultured delta proteobacterium | reverse complement strand
GGCAAGATGAAGGGCACGAGCGGCTTTGCCGCGAGTGCCCGCGGGGGTCCGGGGGGCGGTGAGGCGCTCGGCGCCGAACAGCCCCCCGGCAAGATGAAGGGCACGAGCGGCTTTGCCGCGAGTGCCCGCGGGGGTCCGGGGGGCGGTGAGGCGCTCGGCGCCGAACAGCCCCCCGGCAAGGCGGATCGACCGGCCCGGCCGGGGCGAAGGGTTCCGCGCCGCGCCCGATAGTTGACCGGCTGGCCCGGCGTTCAGTATATTGGCGGCCGTTCGGGAGGCGCCCGGCGGGAGGATGGCGCAATGCATGGACTGACCAGAAGGCAGCAGACGGTCCTCGAGTTCATCCAGACGTCGATCCGGCAGGACGGCTATCCGCCGACCCTGCGGGAGATCGGCGCCCACTTCGGCATCAGATCCACCAACGGCGTCAACGACCACCTGCGGGCGCTGGAGAAGAAGGGCTTCCTCACCCGCAAGGACATGAAGTCGCGCGCCCTGCGCCCCACCGGGCCGGTCGGCGCCGCCGTCATGGAGGTGCCGATCGTGAGCCGCGTGACGGCCGGCGTCCCCGTGCTGGCGCTGGAGAACCTGGAAGGCACGATCTGCATGGACGGATCGCTCCTGCCGGACGAGCCGGCGAGGTGCTTCGCGCTTCGCGTCCGAGGAGAGTCGATGATTGACGCGGGGATCCGCGATGGCGACATCCTCTTCGTGCGGCAGCAGGACGGCGCCGCATCGGGGTCGATCGTCGTCGCAATGCTCGGCGACGAGGCCACGGTGAAGCGGTTCTTCACGGAGGAGGGCCGCGTCCGCCTGCAGCCGGAGAACCCCGCCATGGCGCCCATCATCGTTCCGGCGGCCGACGCCGCGGCCCTGAGGATCCTCGGCGTCGTGGTCGGGGTCTACCGTCGGATCCCGTGAAGCAAGCTGCCGGATTTCGGATTTCGGATTGTGGGCATCACCAACCGGCCTTCCAGCCCCCCAATCCGAAATCCGAAATCCGAAATCCGAAATCGCCACACTTGCACCAGCCCTGGGCCTGACGTATGGTCCCGCCGTTGTGAGGGGTCCGCGATGACGACCAGTATCTCGGTGGCGCTTCTTGTCCTGACGGTTCTTGCGGCGTGCGGCGGCAACGGCGGCGCCGGGGCGGCGGAACCAGGGTCCGCCGCGGCCGCGCGGGATCGCTCGTTCCTGCCGGAAGCGGCAAGGTGCCCGCAGGTCGTGCCCCCCGACGTTGCGGCGGCCGGGTCGGTCGATCCCTCCTGCACGCCGCGGGTCGACGTCGTCGAGACCGACCTCAATAGGGACGGCAACCTGGACATGCGGCGCGTCTACCTCATCCCGTGCCCGACGATGCTGGGCGAGGAGGTCCGACCGCAGATCCTCTGCCGCGAGGCGGACGTCAACTTCGACGGACGAAAGGACATCTTCCACTACTTCCGGGAGGGAGTCTCGCACTCGGAGGAGCAGGACTGGAACTTCGACGGCACGATCGACGCCCGCGTGTGGTTCGGCGACGGCAGACCGGTTTCCGTCGAGATCGACCGCAACGGCGACGGGCGCTTCGAAATGCAGGTCCTGTTGAGTGCGGGTCAGGTGCGGCGCGTGAAGATCGACGCCGTCGGCGATACCCACTTCGACATCTACGAGACGTACGTCGTCGCCACCGAAGGTCGCTTCTCCGCGATCCAGTCGCTGGGGTACGATGTCGACGGGGACGGGACCATGGATCGGCTGATCGAGATGGTGGAAGCCGATCCCGAGGCCGAGGCGGGCGCCCCGGGGGCGGCGCCCGGCGAGGAGTGACGGTCGTGCGCGCTGCACTTGCGCTGGTTCTGGCGGCCGCCGCGTGCGGCGGCAACGGTCCCGCCGGCCCTGCGGGGGAGACCGTACGCAGGTTCGATCCGCGCCCGCTGGAGGGGGGTTGCCCCGAGGGCGATCCGGTCGAGCGGTTCGACTTGAACCGCGACGGCGTGTTCGACATCGTCGTCGTGGCGGAAGGTCCGGGCACGTGTCGGTCGGCAGACCAGAACTTCGACGGCAGGTTCGACATCCACAGGCATTTCGACGCCGGCGGCAACGTCGTGCGCCAGGAGGCGGACATCGACCACGACGGTCGCCTGGACGTCGTGTCGATCCACGCGGGGGGCGAGTTCGAGCGCGAGGAGTTCGACACGAACTGGGACGGCACGGTGGACATGTGGGTCGAGATGCGGCGCCGGTGCGACTTCCAGTCCGCCGCGCCGGCCACGTGTACGACGTCCTGCGGCGTCCCCTGGTGCATGCCCCGGGCCCGGCGCGACGGCGACGAAGCGCCGCGCGAGTCGTCCGGCGAAGGCGGTCCGCCGCCCGTCACGCTGGTGTACCGCGATTCCAACGCCGACGCCTTGTGGGACGTTGCGGAGGTTCTGTTCGGGTCCTACCCGATCTGCGTCGGTTTCAACACGAACTTGGCCGGCGACACGCCGGACCGGGCGAACCCGGAGGACGTCGAGGTGTACCGACCCTCGGCCATGCGCACCGGCCGCCCGGACATCGACTACGTGAAGCGCGACTACCTCGACCTGCAGGGCAACCCGATCGTGCGTTGCGAGGACACCGACGGCCTGGAGACGACCTGCCCGTCGCCGTGCGGGCGGTAGTCGTGCTCACGGCTCGCTGGTCCCCTCGCGCCCGTACTCGTCCTCGATCCTGACGACGTCGTCCAGTTCCGGCGTCGAGACCTCCACGAGGTCGCACGTCTCGACGGCCACGAAGCGGTGCACGGTCCCCGGCGGCACCCGGAAGGCGTCACCCGGCCGGACGATCCGTCGCTCGATCTCCGGCGGCGTCCCAAACTCCAGCCCCAGCACGCCCGACAGGACGGTGAGGCTCTCGTCCTTGCGCCGGTGGTACTGGCGCGACAGCCTGTGTCCCTTCTCGATGTGCAGGATCTTGCCGACGTACCGGTCGGTGCTCGCGAAGATCAGTTCGTGGCCCCACGGCTTCGGGACCCGGCGGGGCGGATCGGACGCCACCGGCGGCGGCTACCTCGATGCCCCCACGCGCAATGCCGCGCGCAGGATGCCTCCGATCGTTCGCGGGGGCTCGGGGACGACGGCGCCCGCCACGCGGATCACCGGGGCCTGGAGCGGCGGCAGCCCCTCGAACCTCGACGCAGGCGGCGCTTCCCGCACCACGGCGGCCGGCGGCGCCGGCGTCACGACGGTGGTCGGCAGCGGCGGCGGCGCCGAATCCGCCGGACGGAACACCTCCGCCGCCTCGTAGGCCGCCTTCTGGGGTCCGGCGCGATCCATCGCGGGCCGCGCAGCGGGCTGACTCGGCGCCGGCGCCGCCGGGACGGCGCCGGCAATCGTCGCCGGCGCGGGACGGCGGAACTCGTACAACTTCTCGGTGATCGCGGAGTCGATGTCGGCCGGAGCGGCCTGGGCCGCCGCCGGCCACGTGGCGCCGATGCGCTCCCGGTTGGACCGGATCCGCCCCAGCAGGGCGTCCAGCTTGCGCTTGCGTTCGGCGGTCTGGGGCGTCATGCGGCGCCTCCGTCTCCCCGCGTCTCGCGGCACAGGCGCGCGGCTATCTCCTCGGCCGTCGCGCCGGTCCTCTTCCATCCGGCTGCGAGATCGATCGCTCCGGCCGATGCGACCAGTACGGCCGGCTTGCCGGCGTCCCCGACCGACAGGCAGCGGACCTCCTCCCCGAGGAACGCGCCGAGGATCCCGGCGGCCAGCGATTCGAGGAACGTCGCCCCGGCCGGCTCCCCCAGCGGCGTCTCCTTCGCGCGCACGAGGAGGACGTCGCCGAACGTCTCGATCGACAGGCGTCCCAGCCCGTGCACGGCAAGCAGCCCGTTCAGGTGGGTAAGGAAAGCCTCCGGAGACGCCCCCAGGGGGTCGCCGGAGGTTGCGGGACCTTTGCGCAGCGCCGTTCCGATCGATTCGCCCAGCGCCCTGGCCAGGACGCCGAGCGCCTCGCCGCTGGTCGGCGCCGTGGCGAGTCCGGCCACGACGGTCGCGGGCACGACGAGCGCCGGCGAGTCGGACCCGGCCGTGCGGATCGTGCCGCGCGCCAGATCGAACGTCAGGAAGCCTCCGGGATCAAATCCACGAGGGGCGTTCAACATGCACCTCTTGGCCGCGGCGTTTACCACGGCCGACGGGCGGGGTCAACAACGGTCAGGTCGAAGTCCGGGTCGAAGTCGGGTGCATTCGTGATTCTTGGGGGTAGCCCGTCCGCCGGCTCCATCCCCGTTGCCGTTGCCGTTGCCGTTGCCGTTGCCGTTTCCGTCGCCGTCGCCGTTTCCGTCGCCGTCGCCGTCGCCGCATGGTATGGAGGTCACCATGAACCTCTACCCCAAGCTGCATCACGAGGATCTCGACGCGTACAAGGCCGCCATCGAGTTCCTCGCCGTCGCAGCCGGACTGCACGATCAGTACCCTCGCGGCTACGG
>CAMTWF010000151.1:0-7955 GCA_947085355.1 uncultured delta proteobacterium | reverse complement strand
GCCCGACGCGCGCGATGCGCTCCCACCCGGCTGCCCCGACCCGTGCCCCATGGTGGCCTACGGCGTGCCGGACCCGTACCCGCCCGGTTGTCCGTACGAGTGCGGCAACCCTGCGCTGTGCCCGACGGCGGAGGAAGCGGGCTGCGGCCTCGACTACGGCGCGCCGCCGCCGATTCCGCCGGAATGCGCGGATCCGTGCCGGCCGCCGTGGTGGTGGCGCAAGTAGGGGAGGCCGAGCCGGTACGCCGCAGGCGGCGGCGAGTCCTCCCGTGAGCCCTGCTTGAACCCGCGCGGGCGTCCCTTGCCTTTCGGCCGTCCGGCGCCGATGATCCGGCCGTTCGAAGTCTGGGGATGGTCCGGAGGTTCGATCTTGTCGGATCCGATTTCGAGGCTCAGGCGGCTCGTCGAGGCCGGGCGGTCGATGCACGCCGTCGGCGATCCGGACGATCTCGCCGACGTCGTTGTTCGCTGGGCGCGCGCCGTCTTCGACCTCGACAACTGCGCCCTGCTGCTCTTCGACGAGGACGGAGAGACGCTGCGAATCCGCGCGGCCTACGGGTACCCGCCGGAGGTGGTGCGTTCCTTCCGGGGCCGGCGCGGGAAGGGCGTGACGGGGCTGGCGGCCGAGCGTGGCGAGACGATCGTGGTCGGCGACGTGACGAAGGACGGCTCCTACGTGGAGGGCGTCCCGGGGGCCAGGTCCGAGCTTGCCGCGCCGCTGAAGATCGAGGAGAAAGTGATCGGGGTGCTCGACATCGAGAGCACGCGCGTCGGGGCTTTCGGGGATCTCGACCAGGCCCTTCTGTCGGCCTTCACCGATCAGGCCGCCGGGGCGCTCGGGAACGCCCTGCTCCGGGCGGATTTGCAGCGCGGAAGGCGGGAGGCGGAGCGGTCCGCGTTCGAGATGGCGGCGCTGGCGGCCGCGGGGCGCAAGCTGTCGTCGGTGCTCGATCCCGAGCGGCTCCTCGGGGAGATCCTGGAAGTGATCCGGGATACGCTCCGCGTGCCCCGCTGCGCGGTGCTGCTCAAGGACGACGCGACCGGCGACTTGGTCCTCCGCAAGGCGGCCGGGTACGGCGTACCGGACGGGCTCCGGATTCCCGAGGGCAAGGGGGTGACGGGCGCGGCGGCGGCCTCGGGCAAGCCCGTGATCGTGGACGACGTCGCGAGGAACGGGCGATACATCGAGGGCGTTCCCGGGGGGCGGTCGGAGATCGCCGTCCCGATCCGCAGCGACTCGAACGTGATCGGCGTCATCGACGTGGAGGCGCTCGACCCCGGCGCGTTCGGCGAGCGCGACGTGCGGCTGCTGGAGGCGCTGGCCGACCAGGTATCGGCGGCGATCCGGAACGCCGGACTGTGCGAGAACGTCGGCCGGCGCGCCCGGCGATTGTCGCTGGTGCATCGCGCCGGCCTCGCGATCACGGGCATCCTGGATCCGGACGAGGTGCTCTACAAGATCCTGCAGCTCGCCGCCGAGGCGCTCGAGTTCGAGCGTTGCGCGCTGCTTCTGCGGGATCCGTTCGGCGCCGACCTGCTCGTCCGGGCGGCGCTCGGGTACGGCGACGTGGTCGGCCGGCGCATCCCCGCCGGATCCGGCATCTGCGGCGCCGTCTTCCGGACGGGCGTGGGCGAGGTCGTTCCCGACGTCACGAAGGACCCGCGCTACGTTCCAGGTCTGGAAGGCGGTCGGACCGAGATGGCCGCGCCGCTGCGCATCGACGGCGCCGTCATCGGGGTGCTCGACGCCGAGAGCCCCCGGGTGGCGGCCTTCGACGCCGACGACCTGGAGCTGTTCTCGGCATTCGCCGCCCAGGCCGCGATCGCGATCCGGAACGCCGAACTGGCCGACGACCTCGAGCGCCGCAACTCGGACCTGGACCGCCGCACCCATCGCATGGCGGCGCTCCAGCGGGCATCCCAGGCCGTGTCCACCCTCCTGGACCCGGACGAAGTCGTCGGCGAGATCCTGGGTGCGGCCAACCAGGTGCTCGCCTTCTCCCGCTGCGCCGTGCTGCTGCTCGATCCGGGGTCGTCCGACCTGGTCGTGCGCGCGTCGGTCGGGTACGGCGAGATCCGCGGGCTGCGGATCCCGACCGTCGGCACGATCACGGGAGAGGCGGTCCGCACCGGACGACCCGTCCTCGTGTCGGACGTCTCCAAGGATCCGCGGTACGTCAAGGGAAGCGAGGGCGGCAGGTGCGAGATCGCCGCCCCGCTGAAGGTCCGGGGCGAGGTGATCGGCGTGATGGACGCCGAGAGCCCGGTGGCGGGGGCGTACGACGAAGCGGACCTGCAGCTCCTCGAGGCGTTCGCCGCCCAGGCGGCCGCTGCGATCCACAACGCGCGGCTGTTCCGGAAGGTCGAGGACGCCAACGCCGCGCTGCGCGCCAACGTCGAGGAGATGGCCCGGCTGAACCGCGAACTCGAGGCGCACGGCAGGCAGATCGCCGCGGCGAAAGACGCGCTCGAACGCCAGGTCAAACACCTCGTCGCGTTGCATCGCACCGGCCAGACCATCACGTCCAGCCTTGACCTGGACACCACGCTCGAACGCATCGTCCAGATGACCCGCGAGCTGGTCGATTCCTCCATGACCACGATCAAGCTGGTCGACCAGGAGACGCAGCAGCTCCAGGTGCGCGCCATCTCGGGCGGGCCCGACTCGGACCAGATCGGGTCGTCGCGCATCGACCTGCCGCTGCGGATCGGCGACCGCACCATCGGCGTCTTCGAGCTGGCGTCCGGCAAGGCGTTCGGCGACGAGGAGCTCCGCATGCTCGAAACGCTCGCCACCCAGGCCGCCATCGCCATCGAGAACGCCCGGCTGTTCGAGCAGACGCAGAGCACCTACTACGAGACGCTCAAGACCCTGGCGGGAGCGCTGGAGGCGCGCGACACCTACACGCAGGGGCATTCCGAGCGGGTCGCGAGCCTGGCGACGAGCATCGCCGAGCGGCTCGGCGTGTCCGAGGAGGAGACCCGGGAGATCTACTCGGCGGCGCTCTTGCACGACATCGGCAAGATCGGCGTCCGCGACGACGTGCTGCTCAAGCGCGGCGCGCTCACCGCCGGCGAGATGGGCATCATCCGCGGCCACCCGGTCCTCGGCGACGCGATCCTCGGGCCGTTGAAGTTCTTCGACCGCGTCACGGGCATGGTGAAGCACCACCACGAACGCTGGGACGGCTCGGGATACCCGGACGGCCTGGCGGGCGAACGCATCCCGCTGGCGTCGCGCATCGTCGGCGTCGCCGACGCATACGACGCGATGACGTCCGACAGGCCCTACCGCGACCGCAAGCCTCCGGCGGAGGCGCTGCAGATCATCCGGGACGAGGCCGGCCGCCAGTTCGATCCCAAGGTCGTTGCGGCGCTGCTCGAGATCCTCGGCGCCGACGGAGTCAAGCCCGGCTAGCCGCAGCCGTTCTCACGGCGTGGCGCAGCGGTACTGGCAGTCAAACAGGCCCGCGTAGGCCTCGCATTCCTGGCCGGAGGAGCACCGATGGGCGCACCGCTCGCAGTTGTTGCGGTCGACGCTGGTGCACCGCCCGGCGCAACACCGGCGGGCGGGGACGATCACGTCGGCGCGGCACCAGGGATACGTCATCGACGCGGACGTGCACTGCGGCTCGCTGCCGCACACGCACTGCCCGTCGCGGCAGGCGGTCGATCGCGTCGGATCGCATCGGGTGAGGCAGTTCCCGCACCGGTTCATGTCGCTCGACAGGTCGAAGCACGCCTCTCCGTCGCAGCACGTCCAGCCCGTGGGGCACTCGGTCGAGCCGCACGCGCAGCGGCCGCCGCGGCAGGGGAGGCCGCCGCACGAGTTCCCGCAGCGCCCGCAGTTGCTCGGGTCGGTGTCGAGGTTCACGCACGCCCCGCCGCAGCACTGCTGATCCATCGGGCAGATCCGCGTGCCGCACAGGCATATGCCGCTCACGCACTGCACGCCATCCTGGCAGACCTCGTCGCAATACCCGCAGTTCTGCTCGTCGTTGAGGTGGTCGACGCAGCCGCCGCCGCAGCACAGCATCGACGACCCGCACGGCGGGTTGCACTCGGGGTTGCCGCACCGCCCGCGCTCGCAGATCTCGCCGATAGCGCACCTGTTGCGGCACTCCCCGCAGTTGTCCGGGTCGGTGATGAGATCCACGCAGCCGATCGGGCAGCACGTCCCGTCGTCGCACTCGCCCGTCGGGCCGCACGGCCCGGCGTCGGGCCGCGCCTCCTCCTCGGCATCGGCGACGTCCCGGCGGACGTCGCGGGGCGTGCCGTCGTCCGATCCGGCGCATGCCGCCGTCGTCGCGGAGATCAGCACGATGAATCGCATGCTCGTGGTGCGCATTTCTCTCCTCCTCCGGCTCCGGTCAGTACCGGAAGCTGCTCCCTCCGATGAACTCCCGCAGGATCGAGTTCTGCGGGACGTTGTCCGGGAAGATCGGCACGAACAGTTCCAGGAACTTGAGCAGCCTGTAGGCCTCGACGAACGCGGCGTGGTCGGTCGGCACTTCGAGCAGGAAGCGGTGCGCGAACACCTTGAGCACGGCGAGCTCGTACGGCAGCGCCGTGTTGACGGTCGCGTCGGCCGACTCCTGGAACGGGAAGATGTGCTTGCGCTCGCCGGCCCGCACGGACGGCCACGCCGTAATCGTGGCCGCCGCCGAGTGGCCGCGGTAGAGCCTGTCGCGGACGATGCGGCGCAGCAGGCGGCCGTCGGATGTGGAGATGCGGTTCTGCGCGTCTATCGAGAGCTGCGTGAGCGCGCTGACGTAGATGCGGAACTTGGCATCCGGCGGGATCGCCGCGGAGAGACGGTCGTTCAGGCCGTGGATCCCCTCGACGATGAGGACGTCGCCGGGCTCGAGCCGAAGCCGGTTCCACCGCTGGGGCGCCGCGCGCCGGCCCGCCACGAAGTCGTACTTCGGCGTCGCCACCTCCTCGCCGGCGAGCAGCCCGCGGAGGTGGTCGTTGAACAGGTCGAGATCGACGGCCTCGAGCGCCTCGAAATCGGGTCTGCCGTCCTCGCCGACCGGCGTCCGCTCACGGTCGATGTAGTAGTCGTCCACGGAAAGGGCCACGGGGTGCAGGCCGGCGACGCGGAACTGGACGCCGAGCCGCTTGGTGAAGGTCGTCTTGCCCGAGGCGGAAGGCCCGGCGACGAGCACGAGCCTGGTGCGATCGCGGCGCGCCGCGACCGCGTCGGCCACCGCGGCGATCTTCTTCTCGTGGAACCCCTCGGCGACACGAACCACCTCCTTGTGCTCGCTGGTGATGCACGCGCGGTTCAACTCGCCCACGTTGGAGACGCCGATCACCCGGTTCCACGCCTTCGTCTCCTGGAAGATGCCATACAGGCCCGGCATGAACGGCGGCGGCGTCGCGAGGTCGGCCGCCGTCCGTCCCATGACGGCGAACCCGAGCACGAAACCGTGCGCGTAGGCGTGCATGGCGAACCCCGGCGGCGCCGTCGCACCGCGGGAACCCATGCCGTCCAGATACCCGGCGCTTGGAACGACCGGGCCGTACAGGATGTCGACGCAACCGCCCAGGCGAACCATCCGCAGCGACTCGTGCCACCATGTCCGCAGCAGCGCGACCCGGTCCCCACGCCCCTCGCGCTCGAAAAGGTCGATCGCCGCGTCGCTCCCCATGCGGAATACCTCGAACCGCTCGTCCCGCTCGACGATGCCGCACATCTCCGAACGGACCCTCTCCAGCAGCGGCCCGAGCGGCCCGTCGTGCCCATCCACGTCGAAGTAGTGCCAGTCGCCGATCGACTGCCCGGAAACGACGCGCACCTGCGGCGCAACGCGCCGGAACCCCTCGTACAGCACCAGGCACGCCGACCTGCGGAAGATGTTGGCCCCGTCCGGGTCGTGCTTCGTCACGACCGTGATCCGGCTGCGGTCGGGCGCCTCCGAGTCCAGGCCGACCAGCCTGCGGTTGACCAGCGCCCCGATCGGGATGCCCAGCGGATGCGTCATCCTCCCCGTCAGCTCGGTCAGCCTCGCGCCCGCGGCAAGCTGCACGCTCTTCCCCTCGAACTCGGCCGTGATCGACGACACCCGTACCTCCTCGCCCGCGCCGCCGGATCGTAGCTCTCCCCACGGGGGTGGGCAACCCGTCCGCAAAGCATTCAGCAGTCAGCGGGCAGCTTCGCGATTCCTGCTGGTGTAGCCTGCGCCCATGGACGACGGACGGACGGAGGTCGCGCCCCTCTCGCCGCGCATCGCGGCGATGCTGCGGCGCAGGTCGTACCGCAACTACCGGCCCGAACCGCTCCCGGCCGGCGCGGCGGACGCATTGCGCTCGGCGATCGACCGCGCGCCTTCCCTCGACGGCGCACGCTCGGGCTACGCCCTGCTGATCGACGATCCGGATCGCGCGGGCCGGCTACCCCGAGCGGTCTGCTCCGGACTCGTCGGGAAGATCAACGTATGGCTGCCGCGGACGCCGCCGCCCGCGTTCATCGTGGCGGCCGGCGATTCGGCCGGCGGCGTGCGCGACGGCGAGCGGCACTACTACAACGCCGACGCTGCGGTGGCGGCCCAGGCCGCCGCGATCGAGGCGGCCGGGCGCGGCGTCGGCACCTGCTGGCTCGGCGGCTTCCACGAGCGTTCCGTGGCCGAGGTCGTCGGCCTGCCGGTCGGGCACCGTCCGCTGGCCGTGATCCCGATCGGGCTTCCGGGAAGCGCCTCGGGCGGATCCTTCCTCACGCGCGGCTGGGACGCGGCCGCCCAGCGCATCGTCTCCGGCCGCCGCAGGCCGCTCGGCGACATGGCGTTCCTCGCCCGCTTCGGCGTGCCGTACCGGGCGGAGCGCGTGCCCCGGGAGGATCGCGGCGTGGAGCGATCGGCGGAGGCGCCGTGGCCCGGCGTCGGTCCGCTGCGCCCGGCCGCCGCCTTCTCGGACGCGCCGGTTCCGGCCGAGGCGCTCGACGCGATCCTCGAGTGCGCGCGATGGGCGCCGTCGGCCGAGAACTCGCAGATCGCCCGCCACGTCGTCGTCGAGGGGCCGGAGGCGGTGGCGCGTCTGCTGCGGGCCGCCTCCGGAGGCGCGGTGGCCGATCCGGCGCCCGCGGCAATCCTGTCGCTGGCCGCGCCGTTCATCATCAAGGCGCGGACGCGCGAGCAGCCCTTCTTCCTGATCGACGTGCCGATAGCGGTGACCAACATGCTGATCGCCTGCGAGGACCTCGGCCTGGGCTGGCGGACCACCCTGCGCTTCGACCATGCCGCCGCCGCCGCGCACGTGGGCGCCCCCGACGACCACAAGGCGGTGGCGATCGTCGCCTTCGGGTTCCCGGCCCCGCCGGGGACGGATCCCGCCCCGGCGCCGCGCGGAACGCTCGGGCAGATCCGCTGAGCGTCGTCCCCCTGGTCGTCCCCCTCGACCTACCCGCAACCCGCCGCACGTGCTAACGATCCCCGTCGTGTTTCGCCGGTACGCCCCATGGATCGCGGCTGTGCTCGCGGCATCGGCGTCGCCGGCGGCCGTCGCCGCCGCGGGGGCCGAGGGCGCGGTGCTGCGCATCGGCCGGTGCGACGCGGTGCCGGCCGACGTCTTGGCCGCGGCGCTCCGCCTGCGCGTCGCCGGGCCGGTCGAGGCGAGGACGGCGGATGCTCCGGGCGACGCCGCGTGGCGGATCGACGTCGAGTCGCAGGGCGCCGGCGCCGTGCTGCGGCTGTCGGCCCCGGACGGATCGTCGTGGGACCGGCCGGTGGATCTGCCGCCCGAGGGCGAAACGGAGCGGGTCCGCGCCGTCGCGCTGGCGGCGAGCTTCCTGTTCCGGCTCGCGGGCGCTCCGTTCGCCGAGGGCGCCCAGGATCGGGGATCGGGAGGTTCGCAGGTCGACGGCGGTGCGCAGCCGGGACCCGCGGGCGCACGCGCCGGGCGCGCCGGGAACGGCAGGCGGACGACGGGGGAGCGCGGCGACGGGCGGGCGGCGAGAT
>CAMTWF010000150.1:0-41608 GCA_947085355.1 uncultured delta proteobacterium | reverse complement strand
GCGGCGCCTTGAGCGGGCCAGGTTCGGGCGGGGGCCGCGCAAGCGGGGTTTTTCGGGGCCGTGCAGATGCGCGGCGCGCGCGCGAGGCCCCCTCGCGCCGTCGCGCACTTGCGCGGAGGCTGCGCGAGAGGAGACTTGGGCACCGTAAAGTTGCACGGTGCGTGTCGAAACAGCGTTTTGGGAGTTATTTCGCGGAGTTGTCGTTGGCGTCGCCGGGGGCGGCGGGCGCGGCAGGCGAGCCGGCGTCGGTTGCCGGGGTGTAACCGTTCAGGCCCTGCGAAGATCGTGGTCGTGGTCGCTTCGGCTCGACCCGTGCCCCCTGGGTCCCGGTTCGACCGACCGCCGGCGATCACCTGACGCCTTGGCGCCGGATCAGGGCGGCTCCCTCGGCTTGTTGGTCCGCGCTGGACGGCACACTTGCGCGCCTGATTGGTTTCGCCGGCTTCGGTGGCAGCGTGACCACCGTGCGGCCAGACGCCTGCTCCTTGCGTTTGAGGTCGTCGTAGATCAGCCGCAAGTCGTAGCCGTGAGCCGCCGCATGCGCTTCGCGGGCGCGGCGAACTTCCTCGACGATTTCGTCCTTCCACATTGGCCTACTCCTCGCCCATCTCCTCGGGCGTGCAGATGACCGGCGCCTCGTAGCCGGCATCAGCGCAGACGTTCGCGATGGCCTTGCGCATCGTGGCATTCGCAATGTGTCGGCAATTCAACGTGACCAGGTAGTCCATGCCGTGAACCGCCGCCAACGCGATATGCAACGCATCCTCGCCGGCCTCCCTCGGCACCGCCCCCTGGCCTACGAGATTCACAGCCAGGCTCAAGGCATCCTCGGTCAGGCTCAGGGACGGAATATCCCGGATGGCATCGAGACGCCTGGCGGCTGCGCTCGCGTCTCCGGTACTCGCTTCCTGAACCACCAGCTCGGAGACGTAGCAGTCGAACTCGGCGCGGCCACCGTTCCACCACGCCAACGCGACCTGCTGGTGTGCGGCCACGAGCAGATCACGGCTCGGCTTGGCGACAACGTAGCTGACCACCGTGGTTTCGATGTAGGCGCGCGGCTTCGACGTCACGGTGCACACCTCACAACTGCCGCGGCCGGGGCGCAGACCCAGGCGGAAGCCCTGCGTCGAGTTGCCGGTGTCCGTTCGCAGGTCGTGGCCATCATCGTGTTCTTCGTCCTACCGACCGCCGGCGATCACCTGCCGCCGAGCTTCAGGCCGGTTTCGCTGGGGCCTCCGTCCGCGTCGCAGGTGGAGCTGCGGGCGTAGTCGATCAGGTAGGTTCGGAGCGGTTGGCTGATGCCCTTGACCTGGGCCGGGGGCAGCGCCTTCGCGGGGAACGCCCCGCCGATGCGCCCGTAGGTCATCTCGGAGACGACGATCTCGCCCTGGCCCGCCTTCGAGCAGAGGCGCGAGGCGACGTTCACCGTGTTGCCGATCACGGTGTACTCCATCTTCTTGGTGGACCCCATGTAGCCCGCGACGCCCTCGCCGGTGTTGATCCCGATGCCGACGTGCAGCGACGCCTCGCCGCGGCCCAAGCGCACGCGGTTCAGCTCGTCGAGGGCCTGCTGCATCTCGACCGCCGTCTTGACCGCCCGGATCGGGTCGTCCGGGTGGCTGACGGGGGCGCCCCAGACCACCATGATCGCGTCGCCGATGAACTTGTCGAGCGTCCCCTCGTACTTGAAGATGATCTCCACCATCAGCTCGAAGTACTCGTTGAGCATCGCGACGATGTCGGCGGCCTTCCTCTCGGCGCTCATCGACGTGAACCCGCGGATGTCTGCGAAGAGCACCGTCATGTCGCGGTTGGCGCCGCCCTTCTCCACCTTGAGCTTGCCGGACATGACCTGCTCGGCGAGGTTGGGCGACATCATCCGCAGCAGGCTCTCCCTGGTCAACGCATCCTGCTCGATCTTGCGCGTCAGGTGGATGTTGTCGATGAAGGCCGCGGTCTGGTTGGCGATCGACGAGAGAATCTGGAGGTCCTTCGGGGAGAAGGCGCCCGCGGCGATCTGGGAATCGATGTACATGATGCCGAACATGTCGTCGCCGTGCAGCAAAGGCACCGCCATGCTCGACCGGATGCCCTGCATGATGATCGACTTTGCGGACTGGAACCGCGAGTCGATCAATGCGTCGGACGACAGCACCGCGGTCCGCTCGGTCGTCACGACCTTGAGGATCGTGCGCGACAGGTTGATCTGCTCGTCGGACCGCCCGCGCTTCGTCCGGATCGCCCGCGGGTACAGGTTGCCCTTCTCGTCGTACAGCAGGATCGCCCCCCTGTCGGCGGCGAGGAACTCGAACGACAGACGGAGGATCGTCTCGAGCAGGCGGTCGAGGTCCAGTTCGAGGCCGATCGCCTTCTGCAGATCGTGCGTGATGCGGAGCTTCTCGTAGTCCCGCCGGAGAATCTCGTCGGAAGAGATCATCTTCTCGGGAAGGAACTGGTCCGATGCCTGCGGCGCTATCTTGTCCCTGATGTGGCTCTCGGCCGCCGGGGCGTCGGGGGCCGAGAACGACACCTGCGCCGCCGCGGCATCCTGGCGCTCGTCGATGAAGACCAGGCGCGTCGTCCCCATCATGATCTCGTCGCCGTTGACGAGCGCGTGCTCGTAGGCGCGCGCGCCGTTGACGAACATGCCGTTGAGGCTCTGGAGGTCCTTGAGCAGGAAGCGGCCGCCGTGGCTCGTGATCGTGGCGTGGTTCTTGGAGACGATTCGGTCGAGGAGCTGGAGCGAGTTCTCCGGGTGGCGGCCGATCGTCGTGAACGCGCCGAGATCCACGTCACGGGTGGGCTCGTTAGGAGAGATGATCCTCAGCTTGGCCATCCGGTCGCGCCCTACAAGCGCCCCGATCGGGCGCTGCGCCCAATGCTAGACGCGCAACCGCCGGCTGTAAAGCGCGACGGCGCGCGCCGACCGGTTCAGGGCGCCTCCGTCGCGGGGGCCTCGCCCAGCCTGTCGTACAGGAGGCGCAGGAGATCGTGCAGAAGGTCGACCCTCATGCCGATCGCGTAGTTCTGAAGGTCCTGCGTCACGGTCTCGGCCGACACGCGCCCCGTCACGGGATCGACCCTCTGCTGCGTCGCCTCGCCGCGGTAGTACCCCGTGTTGACGCCGACCACCTCCCCCAGCTCGTCGAACAGCGGACTGCCGCTCGTACCCTTGGTCGTAAAGGCCGAATGCTGGATGAGCACCGACGACGACGCATCGGCCTTGCGCTGCGCCAGATCGGTAAGCCTGCCGACGACACCCTCTGTCAGCGTCGCGACGGGGGAGTCCGTGTTGTTGAGCGTCCCGGGGAACCCGAGCAGATAGATCCGATCGCCGGTGCTCAACCCCGCCGCGGCCGTCTTCTCGGCCAGCCGGACGTGGTGCTCCACGCGCCCATCGAGCACGACGAGACCGATGTCCGGGCCGATCCGGTCCGACGACTCGTTCTCGCCCGCGTAGTCGGGGTGCCTGAGCGCGTACTGCACCCTGTGCCGCACGCCGGGCCGCTCGTTCTGGAAGGCGTACACCCCACGGCCGCGCCCAAGCACCTGCCAGATCTCCTCCATCTCGGACACGCAGTGGGCGTTCGTCGCCAGGATCCGCTCGGCTATCGCGAACCCGGTGCAGAATCCCTCGCCCTTCCCGAAGACGAGCGCCCCCAGCAGGAAGATCGCATCGCGGTTGCGCTCCACGATCTCCCGAGGGGTGATCCGCTCGGGCGCCCGGGGCTGCGCCATACCCGCCGCCTCGGCGGGCGCCGTCGCGGCCGGCGGCGGCGGGCCAAGGACGATCGACCCGCCAAGTCCCTCGGACCGAGCGGGCCGGTACCGATCCAGGTCGATGTGCCCGGTCACCACGAGCACGACGAGCGTGGCCGCTCCCGACAGCAGCAGGACCAGCACCGCGATCACGACCGCGAACCGCCGCGACGACCGCCGCAGCATCTCCCCGGCCACCGCCCGCAGGTACGCCGTCGCGCCGCTGCGCACGGGAACCGCCCCGCCCTGCACCGCGGGAGGAACGATCGGGGCGCCGGGCGCATGGCCGGGCGATCCGGGCGAAGCCGCCCAGGGGACGACCGGCTGCGCAGGGGCAGCCGCGGCCGACGGCATCCATGCCGGGGCCCCACCGGCGGCGCCGAACCGGTACCCCGCCTCCGGCGTCGGCGCCCCCGACATCGGGTCGAAGGCCATGCGCCCATCGTGAGGCGCCGCGCCGGCGCCCGCCGCGTCCGCCGCCTGCGCCGGAAGGACGTCCATCGGCATCAGCGCGATCGCGGGCCCGCCCTGCGCCAACGCGATCTCCGTCCGCCCGACCAGCACAAACCTGGAGATCCTGCGGCCCGCCACCCATGTGCCGTTGGACGACCCCCGATCCGCCACCTCCCAGTGCGACGGCCCGACCTTCCGCACTTCCGCGTGGTGGGCCGACACGAGCGGCTCGGCGTGGGCGTCGAACACGATGTCGTTGTCCGGGTGCCGGCCCAGAGTGACCGCCGGCTTGTCGAATACGGTCTGGTGCCCCCTCCGAGAACCGCTCAGGATCTCAACGAGAAGTGGCATCCGTCGCCGCTTCCCCGGCCGCGGGCGCCGCAGGGGCCGTTCCGGCCGGAGATCCGCGGCCGCACCCGGCCGACTCCCACAGGATCAACCCCGCTATGATCGCGAGCAGGGCCAGCGCGGCCACCACCCACCGCCGCAGGCCCGCGTTGGAGCCCCCCGCCGCCGGGGTCCCGGGACCGTCCGGATCGACCTCGTCGTCGGACCACTCGAGCACACGGATCGCGGCGGCCTGTCCGGCATCGGACGCCGCGCCGGGCGGATCGGCGGCGGCCGCCGGCGCATCGCCGGCGTGAGCGGCCCCGGACTGGACGACCGGCGGCGCAGGTGGAGGCGCGGCTGCGACGGAAGTGTCGCCGCTCGGCGGGGCCGTCCCGACCGCGGACGGCGTATCGGCGCCGGGGGCCACGCCCATTGCGTCGAGTCGCACCGCGCCGGCCGGGACATCCGGACGCCGCGGCGCCAGGTCCAGCCCGTCGGCGAAGAGCTGCTGGTGGATCGTGTACGGCACGTGGTCGAAGTCGATCGGGCGCGGCTTGGGGTAGCGCGCGAAAACCGGCGGCTCCTCGTCGCGCGGCTCGGGCAGCGCGCGACCGTCGAAGCGGGCGACGATGACCGTGATGTTGTCGTCCCCGCCGGCCGCATTGGCCGCGTCCGTCAGCGCCCTGCAGGCGACGATCGGTTCGGGATCGCCCAGCACGATCTCGCGGATGCGCTCCTCATCGACCATCCCTGCAAGGCCGTCCGAGCAGATCACGATGATGTCGCCGCGCCGCAGATCGACGTAGGTGACGTCGGTGTTGATCATCGCGGTCGTCCCGAGCGCCTGCAGGATTATGTTCGAATGCTCGAAATGGGAGGCATCCTCGGCGCGGATCTGGCCGGCCTCGATGAGCTGCGTCAGGAGCGATTGATCGCGCGTGATGCGGACCAGCCGGTCTCGGCGGATGACGTAGCAGCGCGAATCCCCTACCTGGGCGGCGAACAGACGGCCGTCGATCAACGCCGCGGCGGTGCAGGTCGTCCCCATCCCACGCCGCTCCTGGTTGCTCCGGGCCATCTTGAAGATCCGGGACCCGGCCTCGATGATCGCGTTGTCCAGCCGCGATACCAGGTCGTCCCAGCCCGACGGCGGCTCCCCCTCTTGCATGCGCTCGAATATCGTGTCCACCGCCGTCCTGCTGGCCACCTCGCCCGCCGCCGCACCGCCCATCCCGTCGCACACGACGAAGATGGAACCGCGGGGCCCGAGAGCGTGGGTCTGGACCTCGGGCATGAGCGTGCGGACGCCCTGCGTGAGATCCGCCACCAGGAAGTCGTCCTCGTTGTGTTCGCGAAGCCGGCCCACGTCGGTCCGGGCGAAGACGCGGATCGCGATCCCGTCGGGGACCTCGGGACCGGGCGCCGTCTGCGCTGTCTCGCCGGCGGACATCGCCCCGTTACTACCCGATCCCTCGGGCGAAGGGAAGACCGAATCTGTCGTTCAGTAGGCGTAGTGCAGCGTGGCGTTCAGCATCACGTAGATGTCGTGGACGAAGCCGGCCCGCGTCTCCCCGGGACCGGCGTCCAGGTCATCCACCTCGAAGCCCTGGAAATACGCCGCGCGATACAGGACGTTCGCCCCGAGCGACAGCGATGGGATCAGGTACAGGTCGACGCCGCCGCCGAGCTGGAAGCCGCCGCCGGCGGCGGCGACGGCGTACTCGTCCCCGAGGAAATGGGCGCCCACTCCGGCCTGCAAGTACGGCTCCAGGCCGCCCCCGGAAAGGAAGAAGACCTTTGCGTCGCCGCGCAACGACTGCCGCGTCGCGAGGTTGTACGGGTTGCCGGCGGATCCCTCGTGGAAGAACGCGTCGTACGAAAGCTCCAGCCCGACCCATTCGGACAACCGCAAGCCGGCGAAGATCGCGAATCCGCCGCCCGCCAAGCCGGTGATCTCCTGGCAGTTGACCCCGGACACGCAGGCGTTCAGGTCGCTGTTGTTGCCGATGAAGTCCGCGCCCAGCCCCATGCCGACGTAGATCTGCGGCATGAAGACGTAGGCCGCGTACTGGGCCCCAGCGCTGCCGGGCTGCGACGCGGCGATGGCCGCGGCGAGAGCGGCGACGGTGGGTGCAAACGACCTTGACGTGCTCATGTTGCCTCCTTCCAGCGACCGCGGCCGAACGCTCCGGCGGACAATCCGCAGGAGTCCCGGCGGCGGTTCGAAGCGCAACAGACCGCCGCGGCGCCGGACTATTCAACGACCGCCGCCTCGCGCATTCAAGTTGACACCCGATGATCCCCTCCCTATAAGCGAGCCGGGCTGTTGACCCCTACGCCCAGGGAGGCAGGAGTCATGGAGATCTACTTCGATCGCCGGACGGTCCGGGAGCTGCGCAACGCAGCCGGGGACGCCATCGAGGACGGCGACTACGACGCGCTTGCGGAAGACATCGTTCGGGCCTTCTCCGACGAGCAGATCGACGACATCGAGAAGCGGTTGTCGTCCGGCGACTTCCCGGAGTTCATCGGCGAGATCCTGGAAGAGTGGGGGATGGACGACATCGACAACCTGTTCGAACTCCTTGAAACCCATTTCGCCGAGATCGACATCGAGCTGCGCCTCGAGGAGGTCCGGGCGGATGAGGACGAGGAGGACGAGGAGGAGGACATCACCGAGGACGAGGTCGAGAAGTCGGTCGAGGGGGACGAGGAGCCGCTCGAGGAGGAGGAGGAGGAGGAGGATCACTAGCCGCCGTCGGAACATGGCGCCGCGCCGAGACGTTCGGATGCGCGTCGCCGCAGGTTCGAGTCGGGGTACCGTTCCAGCAAGTCGCGCAGGGCGCCGCATCCGCGATCGGGGTCGCCCATCACGTCCAGGTAGATCGCCGCCGCCGCGAAAAGCCCGTCGTCCCGCATGACCGAGTCCCTGAACTCCTCGAGTTCCAGGAACGCCCGCGCAGCTTCCTCCGGCTTGCCCATCTCGTCGCGCAGGATCTCCGCTTTCGCCCGCTGGGCGTCGTCGTGGAAGATCGAGTAGTACGACCCGTTGAGCCACGCCTCCTCGCGCAGGGCCAGCAGGGCGTCGAGGTAAAGCAACGCTCGATCGAAGCGCCCGGCGCCTCGGCAGATCGTCGCGGCCTGCCAGGGGATGTCGTCCCAATACGAACACTCGGGGTACGGGCAATCCGTCGCGGCGGCGTCCAGGTCCGCCAGCGCGTCGTCGATCCGACCCGAGCCGTGGCGGCAGAGCGCCCTGTGGTACAGCAGCACGACGCGCGTCTCGCGATCCGTCGTCGCGGCGATCTCGCGCGACAGCACGACGTCGAGACCTTCATCGTCACCCCTGTCCCCGTAGATCCGGGCCAATCGGCGGATGCCGACCGATGTTGCCGAACTGCGGGGTTCCGCCCTGATCAACCGGACAAGCAGAGCCTCGGCTCCGTCATCGTCCCCGGCCCGGCGGAGGATCCGGGCCGCGTCGTGGAGCGCCCGGCCCGCCTCCGGCGCGCCGGGAAACCGATCCGCGATGTCCAGGAGCGCCGCCAGGGCCCGGTCCCGCAGGCCGGCCCGTTCGGCGGCCTGGGCGGCCCGGTAGAGAGCCGTCCGAGCGACCACCGCGTCCTGCGTCAACCCGGCGGCCCGCTCGTACGCGGCCGCCGCCTCCGCGTGCCGATCGGCCCTTTCCGCGGCGGCGGCCTCCGTGACGGCAGCCACGTAGGCGCTCTCGGGTAGCGGGGCCGCGCCGCAGGCCGCCACATGCCAGCCCAGCAGGGCGACCCCGGCCCGCATCGGCCTCACGCGGCGCGCGGGACGAAGGCCGTGGAGAACCATGCCGGGCACCGGATGCCTCCCTCAGTACAAGACCGTGGCGCAGCCGAAGGCGACATCGACGCTGCCCGACGGGGCTCCGCGGAGCGTCTCGCAGGTTGCCGGGCACACGATGATCCGCGTGGGCGACGCCGGGTCGTCGTAGTACCAGCCCAGGTCGGGACAGTCGGCCGGGTCGGAGACGCGCGGGATCGTGATCGGCGCTCCGCCGCTCGGCGTGTGGACCAGGTTCACGCGATCGGGATCGATGGTCATGCCTTCCGGCGGATCGGGGATGTCGTACGCGCACGGCAGCTCGGTGACGACCCCGATGGCCGCCTCGAGCGCCGCGAAGATCGGCGTCCAGTCGGTCTGGCAGACCGATGCCGTCACGCCGCCGGTCAACCGGGTCAGTTCGAGGTACTGTCGGCCGATTCGCGCGCCGGTGACGCAGCCAATGACCGGGATCGACCCCTGGGCGACGATCGAGTGGAACTTCCATCCCGGGGGGAAGCCCGGGTCGGCAAGCCCGGACAGCGCGGCCATGAAGTCGGCGGCGGACAGGTCGCTCTCGTCGTCGGTGACGGCGACGAAGTGCTGCACCGCTCCGACGCGAAGCAAGGTCCGGTAGGTCGGGTAGTGCTCGAGGATCTTCCGCAGCCCTTCCGGGGAGCCGACGCTGTCGTCGATGTGCATGAAGTAGGGCGATCCGCCCAGCGGCGGCGGAACGCTCATCTCGTCGGCGCTCCCGATCAGCACGACGTGGTGGTCGATGCCGCTCGCGGAGATCCTGGCGGAGAATGCGTTGAGGTTGTCCCGCACGGCGCGGTTCTCTGCGTCCATGCTGCCCGAGCTGTCGACGACCCAGATGATGTCGACGGGGGCGATGGAGTTCTCGGCGGTGATCGTCTCGGCCGCGCACGCATCGCCGCCCCAGCCGTCGTCCGGAGCATCGGCGGCGGCGTCCGCGTCGGCGCCATCCACGTCTCCGTCTCCCTCGCCGGAGCCCGCCTCGTCGCCGACGACGTCCCGCGGCCGGGCGCCTTCGTCGGCGCCGGGAGAACACCCTCCGACGACCAGGCTCGCAAGAACGGCAGACAGACCAAGCCGAAGCCCCCACCCCGAATCGCGATGATCTCTCATGCCCCAATCCCTCCCCTGGAAGATCCGCGGACCCTCGGCGCCGACGGCTTCCACGTCGGCGCGGGCCCAAGACACGCGCACGTTATAGCATGCCTCTCCGCCCCGGCAATGCGGCCTGCGCGGCGCGCCGCCATGCCGCGACGAGTGCGCCCGCGGCGCGCGTCAGGTCGGCATCGGTCGTACTGCGGCCGAGGGACAAACGAACGGCGCCAAGCGCAACGGCGGCGGGGAGCCCCATCGCCGTGAGCACGGCCGACGGCATCTCGGAGCCCTCGTGGCACGCCGAACCCGTCGTCGCCGCCACCTCGGGTGCGCCGGCCAGGACCACCGCGCCGCGCACGCCGGGGAAGCCCACGTTGAGCGTGTTGGGCAGGCGGTCGGTCGGGTGGCCGTTGAGGCGCAGGCCGGGCACACCGGCTGCGAGCATCTCCCACAGGCGGTCGCGCAGGACCCGCTGTCTTGCCGCCGCAGCATCCATCGTCCGCCGCGCGATCGCGCAGGCCGCCCCCAACCCGACGATTCCGGCCACGTTCTCCGTCCCCGGCCGCAGCCCGCGCTCGTGCCCCGCCCCGAGCAGCACGGGGGCGAGCGCGAGGCCGCGGCGGACGTAGAGCGCGCCCACCCCTTTCGGCGCGTAGAGCTTGTGGCCGGCGATGGTGAGCAGGTCCACGTCGAGTTCCCCGACGCGCGTCGGTACCTTCCCAACGCTCTGCGCGGCGTCGGTGTGCACGACGATCCCGCGCTCGTGCGCCGCGTCCGCTATCTCCCGGATCGGCTGAATGGTCCCCACCTCGTTCTGCGCGTGCATCACGCTGGCGACTACCGTCCGCCGATCCATCGCCTCGCGGACCGCCGCCGGATCGACGCGGCCACTGCCGTCGACCGGGACCGCCGTCAGCTCCCATGCGCCGCCCAGCACCAGGCACAGTCGGCCGCCGGCGCAACGGGTTGGGATGGCCGGCTCGCCCACGAGAGGGCCGCGCCCGACGAGCCACTCCGCGCACCGCGCCACCGATGGATGCTCGACGGCGCTGGTCACGATCCTGCCACCCCGCTCGGCCCGCGCCTCGACGTATCCCCGGAGCGCCAGGTTGTTCGCCTCGGTCCCCCCGCCGGTGAGGACGATCTCGTCCGGCTCAGCCCCGAGAAGCTCCGCCACCTGCTCGCGCGCCCGCTCCACCGCCCGTCGCGCCTCCACCCCGAACGCATGGCCGCTCGACGGATTGCCGAACCGCTCCCGCAGATACGGCAGCATCGCCTCGACGACCTCGGGCAGCACGGGCGTCGTCGCGTTGTGGTCGAGGTAGATGGCCTCCAGCCCCTCGTCGCGGCTCACAGCCATTTCCAGAGCCATCCCTTCTCGAACAGCACCTTCCCCCAGTGCCAGCGCCGCGCCGGCGGGTGCAACCGCACGACCGGCACGGGCGAGGCGTAGAAGTCGCCGCCGCCGAAACCGGCGCGGCCCCCGCCGACCTCGATGAAGCACTCGCCCCGGCCATCGAACGCGCCCGAGGGCTCGCGGCCGGCGACGCGGTCCGCGATCGAGCGGGCCACGGCCAGCGCCTGCCGCTCCGCGAAAACGCCGGCCTTCGGCAGGGGCCTGCCGCTCGGCAGGGGGATCGTGGCGACATCGCCTATCGCCCAGATGCCGTCGAACTTCGTGGCCAGCGTGCGCGGATCGACGGTAGCCCACCCGGTCTCCGCGGCCAGCGGCGAGGCGCGGACGGCAGCGGGAGCCCGATGGGGCGGAATGTACAGCAGGAGGTCGTACGCCTCCTCGCTGTCCGCAGCCAGCCGGATCCGGCGGCCGGCGGCGTCGACCGACGCCGGAGAAACCTGCGGGCGGTAGGCGATCCCGCGGGCCTCGATCATCCCCCGGAGCGCGTCCGACACCGCGGGTCCGGCGGTGGGCATCGGGCCGGGCTCCGGCGTGAGGATGGCGATCTCCACGCCGGACCGCACGCCGCGTCTGCGCAGGGCGTGGTCGGCGAGGAGGGCGATCTCGTACGGCGCCGCCGGGCACTTGAACGGCACGGCCGCGACGAGCACCACCAGGCGGCCGCGTTCCAGGGCGTCCAGCGCGCGCCGGGCGGCGATGCTCCCACCAAGCGTGTATACGTCGTGGCCGGCCTCGGCAAGACCCGGCACCGCGGCGGCGTGCAACTCCGCACCCAGCGCCACGACGATCCCGTCGGCCCCGATCCATCCGCCACCGACCCTCACCCGCCGCCGCTCGGCATCCAACTCCTCGACTTCCCCCGCCACAACCTCGATGCCGCGCCGCCGCAGGGCGTCGTACGAGCGCCGGATCCCCTCCGGCCGGCGGGTCCCGGCAAACACCCAGGGCAGCGACGGCTGGAAGACGTGCACCTGGGATCGCTCGACCAGCGCTACGCGCCTCTCTCGCGGCAGCAGCCGGCGCAGCGTCCGCGCGGCCACGACGCCGCCGACACCGCCTCCCAGGACCAACCCCGTGACGTTCTCCATTGCGGTCCTCCATTCCGCGACGCGCCCCGCGTCCGCGGATCGCGGCGTCTAGAAGACGAGCACCTTGTCCGCCCAGACCGTCCAGGATGTCAGATCGTCGAGCGTCCCGCGGCGCACGCCCTGGGCCAGATCTTCGGCGGCGATCCCCCGAGCGTCCATGCAGGTGCCGCAGGCGCCGATCTCGACGTTGGCCCGCCCCAGCGACCCCAGCATCCGCTCCAGGTTGTAGTACCCGGACGGCGTGATCTGCTTCGCCTTGCCGCACGCCGCGGCGTCGCCGAGCAGGAACACCTTGAGTTCCATCCCGGGCTGCTGCGCCAGCGAGCGCGCCAAGCGCAGGCCGTTGTAGCAGAGTTCCGTCCCGTACGGCGGATCGTTGAGCACCACCAGGATCTTCATCTCGCACCTCCTCCGCCGCGCGGCCGCGAAGCCGCGGGCCGCAACTCACGGGCCAGCCGCGCGCCGACGGCCATCTGTTCGAACAACACCTCCCGCATCAGCCGACAGGCCTGCGTGATCTTGGCGCTGGCCAGCCGGTAGAAGCAGCGGTTTCCCTCGGCCCGCACCTGCACGACGCCCACCGCACGCATGACGGCGAGGTGCTGCGACACGTTCGCCTTGGTCGCGCCGACCCGCCGCGCGAGGTCCGTCACGCCCACCTCGCCGTCCGCCAGCGCCTCGACGATCGCCAGCCGGCGCGGATTGGCGAACGTCTTGCAGATGTCCGCGTGCATCCGGTACACGCGCTGCCTCTCGTCGTCCCTCATCTACCGCCTCCCTCCCCCGTCACCGCCCGTCATGGAGCGTAGTTGCGATATCTCGCAACTACGTATAGTCATCATGAACGGCGCCGTCAAGCCGGGTCGCCGCGAGCTACGCCGCGAGCGCGGCGCGGGGCGGCGTCATGCAGCGGCCTCGCGCAGCAGCCGGGCCGCCCGCAGCACGGCATCCCGGTCGACGTCCAGGTGCGTCACGAGGCGTATGCGGGACGGGGACACCACGTTGGCCAGGACTCCCGCGACCTTGAGGCGCTCGATCACCTCCGCCGCGCCGCGACGAGAGAGATCGACCATGATGATGTTCGTCTCGGGCGGAACGATTCGACCGATCCCCGGGGCTCCGGCCAACGCATCGGCCAGGGCGCGGGCGTTGGCGTGGTCCTCCGCGAGGCGCTCGACGTGGTGCTCCAGCGCCCACAGGCCGGCCGCGGCCAGGATCCCCGCCTGCCGCATGCCGCCGCCGAGCATCTTCCTGTACCGGTGCGCCCGCATCATCAGGCGCTCCGGGCCGCACAGCACGGAACCGACCGGCGCGCCGAGTCCCTTGGAGAGGCAGAAGCTCACGGTGTCGGCCGGCGCGGCCAGATCGCGCACCGGACATCCCGAAGCCACCGAGGCGTTGAAGACGCGGGCGCCGTCGAGGTGCACGGCCATCCCGGCGCCCCGAGCCCACGCCGCGACACGCTCGACCTCCGCCTGGGGCCACACGCGGCCTCCGCCGCGGTTGTGGGTGTTCTCGACGACTACCAGCCGCGCCGTCGGGGACTGGTACGATCGGGGTTTCATCGCCGCCGCGGCCCGTTCGGCGTCGAACAGGCCGTCCCCGTGTATCACCGCGAACTGCACGCCGGCCCACGCCGCGCCCGCCCCGGACTCGTACCAGGCGCAATGCGTCCCCTCACCGATGATCACGTCGTCGCCCCGCTCGCAATGGACCAGCAGGGCGATCTGGTTCGCCATCGTGCCGCTCGGCACGAACAGCGCCCTCTCCTTGCCGGTCAGTTCCGCGGCGCGCTCCTGGAAGCGCAGGACGGTCGGGTCCTCGCCGTATACGTCGTCGCCGACCTCGGCCTCGGCCATCGCCCGGCGCATGCCCGGGGTGGGACGGGTCACTGTGTCTGAACGGAGATCGATCGGGTCTTCGGCGCGCATGGGGTGCAGCGTACCACCGCGACGCCGCCGGTGCGCGGAGGCTGCGCGGAGGCCGCGCACGTTGACACGGCCGGACGGGGGCGTATCGTGGCCGCCGGAGGACGTGCCGATGGAGAACAGCAAGGCGACCGATCGGTTCCGAACGTTCGTCGACTTCGCGCGCCGGCGGCTGGCGGAGGCCGGCCTCGACGCGGCGATCGAGGGCGCCCGCCTGCTGCAGGTGCTGGGCGAGAGCGGCCTGAGGGCGGTCGACGAGGGCCGCATCCGGCTCCCGTCGTTCGCGGTCGACGTGCTGCGGAGGCTGTCCGGTCGTCCGTGCGAGGAGCCGTACGAGTTCGTCTGTGCGTCCGCCGGGCCGGACATCCCGGCTCGGCCGGCGGCGCCGCAACCAGCGGTTCGCGGTTCTGGGACTCCGGACACCCCGATCCCGGCGCCGCAACCCCCGGCCGGCGCCGTCCGCGCGACCGGATCGGCGCGCGGACGCGGCAGAGGTCCGAAAGCCGCGGCCCGTGCGCGCACCCCGACGCGCGGCAGGAAGACCGGGCGCACGCCTCGCGCGGCCGGCGGCGCCGACGACGGCGGCGACGCGACCGCGTGAGGTCGGCTTGACCCTTCCCGTTCAGGTCTGGTAGGCACGCGCCCGTGTCGGCTTCGAGCCGCACCCATGGGGCCGTAGCTCATCTGGGAGAGCGCTTGACTGGCAGTCAAGAGGCAGAGGGTTCAAGTCCCTTCGGCTCCACCGGGCGGACATCCTGAGACGGCGGGGGCGGACATGAGCGTCGGGGCGGGGTTGGCGTCGATCCACGGTGGGGTGGTTCTCCGGTGGCTGGGGGCCTCGACGTTCGAGATCGAACACGCCGGGCGGGTGCTGCTGCTCGATCCCTTCCTGTCGCGTCCGGATCGAGCCAGGCCGTCGCTGCCGGCGGACGCCGTCGATCGTGCGGACGCCATCCTCGTCACGCACGGGCACCTGGAGCACTGGGCCGACGTGCCGGACCTGGCCCGCCGGTTCGGGTCCGTCGTGTACCTGCCGGACGATCTGCACCGCATGCACGCGCTCAAGGCCCGGCTGCTGGGGTACACCGACGACGAGCGGCGCTGGAGGTCCTGGTCCGAGAACCGCCGGGTCGAGGTGGCGGGGCTTATCGTGCAGGCGTTCCCGGTGCATCGGGAGGACGTGTCGGCCCACTGGTTGCGCCGGGCGGCTCGAGCGGCCGTGCGCGGCCACTGGGGCCCGCGGACGATTGCGCTGGCCCTGCGCCTGTCGGCGTGCCATCCGTTCGGATCGGCGACGGCGATCCACGTGACGCACGCGGCCACCGGGACGGCCGTCTTCTTCTTCGGCTGCCTCGCCCGCGAGATCCGCTCGCTGCCCAAGCATCCCCTGCCGGTCGACGTCGTGGCGATTCCCGCCGCGCAGGACTCGGATTGGTGGATCGACGACGCCGCCGGCCTGGTGTCGTTGCTGCGACCCCGTGTCGTGATGCTCCACCACCACGACGACTGGTGCCCGCCGCTGACGTCGCCCGTGGATCTCGACGGATTCGGGCGGGTGCTGCGGGAGCGATGCGACGTCCCGCTCTTCGTCCCGCCGTTCGCCACGCGCTTCACGTTCGAGGACGTTCTGGCGGTGGCGAAGGGCTAGCGTGCGCCGCGCCGCTTGACACGGCAGGGGCCCGTGATGTCGGCTTGTCGCCGACGGAGGCGCAGCGGATGGCCGGTATCGTAGTGGTCGGCGCGCAGTGGGGCGATGAGGGCAAGGGGAAGATCGTCGACATCCTCACGGAGTTCGCCGACACCGTCGTGCGCTACCAGGGGGGCGCCAACGCGGGCCACACGGTGCTCGTCGGGGATCGGAAGACGGTCCTGCACCTGATCCCGTCGGGCGCTCTCCGCAAGTCGACCCGCTGCATGCTCGGCCAGGGAATGGTGGTCGATCCCGAGGCGCTGATCGCCGAGCTTGACGGGTTGGCCGCCGGGGACCACCCGATCGGGACCGACCGTCTGCTGATCAGCCCGCGGTGTCACCTGATCCTGCCGCTCCATGTCGCCGCGGACGAGGCGGAGGAGCGGTTGCGCGGCGCGGCGGGACTTGGGACGACGATGCGCGGGATCGGTCCGTGCTACGAGGACAAGGCCGGGCGGCGCGGCCTGCGCTTCGCGGACCTGGACGACCCTGGTCGCCTGCGGGACCTGATTGCCGCGGCGACCCGAGCGCGGGCGCGGACGCTGGAGGAGGCCGGCGTGGCGGTCCCGGATGTCGGGGCGACCGTGGAGCGGCTTCTGGCGGCGCGGGAGCGGCTGTCGCCGTTCCTGGGCGACGTGTCCCGCGCTCTCGACGAGCACCTCCGCAAGGGCCGCAACGTGCTCTTCGAGGGCGCGCAGGGCACGCTGCTGGATCTGGACCACGGGACGTACCCGTTCGTCACGTCGTCCAGCGCCGCGGCGGCCGGCGCATGCACCGGAACGGGCGTCGGGCCGATGTCGATCGACGGCGTGGTCGGCGTCTGCAAGGCGTACGCGACGCGCGTGGGCGCCGGGCCGTTCCCCACGGAAGGGGACGAGGGGACCGCGGCGCGGCTCCGGGAGGCCGGCGGCGAGTTCGGCGCCACGACGGGCCGTCCCCGGCGGTGCGGGTGGCTCGACGTTCCCGCCCTGCGCTACGCCGTGCGCATCAACGGCATCCGCTCGCTGGCCCTCACCAAGCTCGACGTCCTGGCCGCCGTCGGGGCCGATCTGCGGATCTGCACGGCCTATGAGGTCGACGGCTCGGTCGAACGGGAGATCCCGATCGACCGCATCGACCGCGCCAGGCCGGTCTACGAGACGATCAAGGCGATCCCGGACGGGCTGCGCGCGCTGAGATCCTTCGACGACCTGCCGGCGCCGGCCAGGCGGTACGTGGCGCACGTTGAGCGGCTCGTCGGAGTTCCGGTCTGCCTGCTCTCGGTTGGGCCGCGGCGCAGCGAGACGATCCTGCGCGAGAACCCGTTCCACCTTTCCGCGGCGACGGCGCGGGCCGGGCGGGAGCGGCCTTGGACGCGGTCCTCCAGGACTCGCTGACCGCCCTGACGGCGATCGGCCTGCTCGCCGGCCCGCCCGCCGCGGCGAGCGTCGCACTCCACGCGATCGAGCGCCGGATGGCGCACGCCCTGGCCGGCCTCGCCGGCCGCCGCGCCGTCCTCCTGACCGGCTGGCTGGGCGTGCCTGTCCACGAGCTGTCCCACGTGCTGATGTGCCTCGTCTTCCGCCATCGGATCGAGCGGGTCGCGCTGTTCCGGCCGGACCCGAGGACGGGGACGCTCGGGTACGTGGACCACTCATGGGACCGCCGAAGCCCGTGGCAGGTGGTCGGCGCGTTCTTCGTCGGAATCGCGCCGCTGCTCGGCGGCTCGGCGGCGATCCTCGGACTGCTCGGACTGCTCGTGCCGGGCGCGCTCGTCCTGCCCGCCGCGCCCGCGATCGGCCTGCTGCGCGACGGCGCCTGGGCGGCCGTGGCGGTCGAGCTGTCCCGGCCGGTCGAGGCGACCGCGCTCGCCGTCGCCGAACGCGCGCTCTGCGGCGACTGGCGCCCCTGGGCTTTCCTCTACGCCGCCTTCTGCATCGGCAGCCACATCTCGCCCAGCCCGCAGGATCTGCGCGGCGGCCTCGTCGGGGCGCTCGCCTGCTTCGCCGCCTTGTTCCTGCTCGGTTTCGCCGCCGCGGCCGCCGGCACGGCCGACGCGATGCCGCGGGCGGCGATTGGAGCGGGCGTCGCGGTCGGCGCCGTCCTGCTGTTCGTCGCGGCGCTGAACCTGCCCCTGGCGATCTGCGTCGGGCTGCTTGCCGGCCTGCGCTGGAGGTAGGGACGCCCCTACTCGATTGCGTCGTGCGGACCCGAGAGGAGATAGAGGACCGCCATGCGGACGGCGACGCCGTTCTCGACCTGGTCGAGGATCACCGACCTGTCGCCGTCGGCCACGACCGGATCGATCTCGACGCCGCGGTTCATCGGGCCGGGGTGCATGACGATGGCGTCCGGCGCGGCGCGTTCGAGCGCCGCGGGCGTGAGGCCGAACCGTCGCGCGTACTCCCGTTCGGACGGGAACATGTCGGCCCCCTGTCGCTCCTTCTGGATGCGCAGCATCATCACGACGTCGGAACCCTCGACCGCCTCCTCGAACGTGCGGGCCACGTTCACGCCGAGGGCCTCGGCGACGCCGCGCGGCAGCATCGTCCTCGGCCCGAACACTCGCACCTCGACGCCGCAGAGGCGCAGGAGCAGCGCATTCGAGCGTGCGACGCGGCTGTGGGCGATGTCGCCGCAGATGGCGACCCGGAGGCCGTCCAGGCGTCCCTTGGCCTGGCGGATCGTCAGGGCGTCCAGCAGCGCCTGCGTGGGATGCTCGTGCTGTCCGTCGCCGGCGTTGATCACGGCGCTGCGCAGGTGCCTGGCGAGGAACTGGGGCGCACCCGAACACCAGTGCCGGATGACGACCATGTCGGGGCGCATCGCCTCGATGTTCTGGAGGGTGTCGAGCAGCGTCTCGCCCTTCTGCATGGCCGAGCCGGTGGTCTGGATGTTCACGGAGTCGGCCGACAGGCGCTTCTCGGCGATCTCGAAGCTCACCCTCGTCCGGGTGGATGCCTCGAAGAACGCGTTGACGACCATGCGGCCTCGGAGCGTCTGGACCTTCTTGATGCGACGCTGCGAGATATCCCGGAGCGCCTCCGCCGTGTCGAGGATCAGATCGACGTCGCGGCGCGAGAGCCCCTCGATCCCCAGCAGGTGCCTGTGGGGAAACGCGGGCCGTTCCCCGGTCGCCTCAGCCGCCATCTCGACCCTCCGCAGGTTCCCTGATCGCGACCTTCTCCACGCCGTCCCGCTCATCCAGCCGCACGAGCACGCTCTGGTCGCGGCGGGTCTCGACGGTGCGGCCGACGTAGTCGGCGCGGATCGGCAGTTCCCTGTGGCCGCGGTCGACCAGCGCGGCGAGTTGGATCGACCGCGGGCGTCCGAAGTCCATAATGGCGTCTATGGCGGCGCGCACGGTCCGCCCCGTGTAGAGCACGTCGTCCACCAGGACGATGGTCGTGCCTTCCACGTCGAACGGCATCCGCGTCGGGCGCACTTCCGGAAGCCTCAGGCCGCTCAGGGCGTCGTCGCGGTACAGCGCGATGTCCAGCTCCCCCAGCGGCGGCTCGGCGCCCTCGGTGCCGGCCAGGAGGCTCTGGAGCCGGCGGGCGATGTCGACGCCTCGCGTGCGGATCCCGACGAGTCGGACTCCTTCAAGCCCGCCGTTGCGCTCGGCGATCTCGTGCGCGATCCTCCGGAGCGCCCGGTCGATCGCCTGCCGATCCATGAGCACCTGCTTCTCGACGAACCGATCTGCCACGGGTCCCGCATCTAGCAGCCCCGCCGGTCGCGCGTCAATCGCCGGGCGGTCGGTGGCTTCCAACACGCCGACCTTCGTGGTCGTGGTTCGTGCGGGTGTCCCGGACTCTTCGTCGCTAGTCGCCGGCTTCCGGCCGACGGTGCAGCACTCCGCAGGACCCGACCGACCACGCCTCGCCGTCCGCGAAGACCCGCACGTCGAACAGCGACCGGGACGGAGGGCAGGGGTTCGCCACCTCGGTCCAACTCGCCCCGTCCCAGTGCAGGATCGTCCCTTCGCCGCCGACGGCCGTCACATCGTCCCGCGCCCGGCCCTCCACGGCGGCGAGGCTGGCCTGCGTGGGCGCGTCGACCGGCTCCCATCGCTCACCGTTCCAGTGCAGGATCGTTCCTTCGGTGCCGACGGCCCATGCGTCGTCGGGCGCCGCGCACCACACCCCTCGCAGTCCGTGGGCGCTACCGGACTCGACGCGGCGCCAGGTTGCGCCGTCCCAGTGCAGGAGGGTGCCGCCGTCGCCCGTCGCCCAGACGTCGTCGGGGCCGGTACCGTGCATGGCGCGCAGTACGAAGTCGGTCGGGACGAGCAGGGAACGCCAGCGGACACCGTCGAAGTGCCGGACGGTGCCCGCATCGCCGACTGCCCAGAGATCCGCGGGCCCGCTGCCCCACACGGCATGAAGCGCGCGGTCGCCTGCCGTCGCAGCCGACCAGACGACGCCGTCCCAGCGCCGGATCGCGCCGTCCCGTCCGGCTGCCCACACGTCGTCCACGCCTGCGGCCCACAACGCGTACGGGTGTCCGGAGGCGGGCAGCGGCACCGGCAACCACGCGCCATCGCGCCTACGCCAGGCGGAGTCGAGCGCCCCGATCCACGGCCCGGCGGGTTCGGCGCCGCCGAGCGTCTCCAGGTCCTCCGCCGCGGGCGCCGCGGCTCGACACCAGATCCCCTCGTCGGTGCGACCGTCTCCGTCGTCGTCGACGCCGTTGCACGACTCCGCGCGCGGCGGCGCCGGCCCGCCGATCGGTGTCTGCGACGACAGGTCGCCCGACAAATCCGCAACCGCGAGGGGGCCGACCGCCTCCCCGCCCGTCGCGGCCCCGTCGGCGTCCCCGACGCTCGACCCGGCGCAGTCCGCCGTCATTCCGCTCGCCGCCGCCAGCCAGACCGCCGTGCCCAGGATTCGCATGTCGCGCACCTCCCGACGCCCCCTATCGTGTCGCGTCGGCCGATCGTTGTCCGGAGTTCCGCGGATCGGATCGCGCGGGCCCGAGGGCCCGAGGAATCGCGTGACTCGTCCGGGGGCGACGGCTATCCTGCAGGTTCAACGTGCGGGCGACGGAGCGCGCGCGGCACCGAGGAGGTTCGGATGATGGTCCTGCTTCGCCGGTTGATCCTGCTTGCGGCGGCGACGCCGGGCGGTGTCGGTTGCCGGGACACGGGCGTGTCGGGCGAGGACGTCCCGGGAGCGGACGGCGATGCGGACGTGGTTGACGGGGGCGTCGATGGCGATGCGAATGCCGATGCGGACGGTGATGTCCTGGTCGAGGTCGGGGACGACGCCCAGGCCGACGCCGAAGGCTCGGACGGCGACGGGGCCGGCGATGCGGACGGTGATGCGAACGGCGGTTCGACTTCGTCCCCTCCGGCGGAGGTGTTGCGGGAAGGGGAAACCGGGCTCGTGCTGCGGGGCGTGGTCCTGGCGCCCGACCGGGTTATCAACCCAGGCGAGGTCTACATCGGCATCGACGGGAGAATCGCCTGCGTCGCCGAGACCTGCACGGGCACGACCGGCGCGGATACGGCAACGGCGATCGATACCCACGGGATCATCTCCCCCGGCCTGATCGACGCGCACAACCACATCGCCTACAATTTCCTTCCGGAGTGGGTGCCCGACCCGCCGCGCCTCTTCGAGAACCGCTACCAGTGGGCGGACGACCCGAGCTACGAGGAGCACATCCGCCCATACGCCGCCCACCGGAGCGCCGGCACCCATTTCTGCCCGGCGGCCAAGTGGGGTGAACTCCGGTCCCTGATCCACGGGACGACCACCGTGCAGGGGCAGTCATTCGCCCAGTCCTGCGTCAACTGGCTCGTCCGCAACGCGGACCATTTCCACGGCCTCGGGCACGACCATATGCGCACGACGATCGCGTCGGTGCGGGACATCACCGACGCCGATGCGGCGAACTACCTGGCCTCCTTCGACAATGCGACGGCGCCGACGACCCGGCTGGCGGTGCACATGGCCGAGGGGTATGCCCGCGACTACGTGACGGAGGAGTTCGACTCCTTCGCCGGGCGGGATCCGCGACCGAATCGCCATGCGGGACTGTCCCTGCTGTACCGCGGCACCCCGCTGCTCATCCATTCGATCCCGCTCACGGCCGACCAGATCGCCGAGGCGGTCGGCACCGGCTCGAAGATCGCCTGGTCGCCGTCGAGCAACATGGTCCTCTACGGCCGCACCGCGCCGATTGCGGAGTTCCTCGACGCGGGGTTGGTGGTGGCCCTCGGGCCGGACTGGACCCCGTCGGGTGAGGACGAGATGCTCTCGGAGATGCGGTTCGCGCAGGCGTACGGCGCCTACAACGGCATCGCTGCCCTCACGCCGGAGCGGATCTGGCGGATGGCGACCATCGACGGGGCGATCGCCGTCGGCCTGGAGAGCCGGATCGGTCACCTGGAACCGGGGATGGTGGGGGACGTGACCGTCTTCGGCCGGACCGGCCCGGACCCCTACGCGGCGGTGCTGGACAGCCGCGCAGCCGACGTGCGGCTCGTTCTCGTCGGAGGTCGCGGCCTGTTCGGCGACGCCGGCCTGGAGGACGCAACGGCCGTGAATGCCTACTGCGATCCGCTCGATGCGTGCGGCGCGGCGAAGTACGTCTGCGTGCAGGAGTCGCCCGGCGCGCCCAACCGGATGAACGAGACGCTCGGGGACATCCGGACGCAGCTCTTCAACATCCTGGAGGGAATCGGCTACCCGCCGGAGGAGCAGTACCACCGGGGAGACGAGTTGCTCGAACTCGTGGACTGCACGAAGTAGGCGAGGATCCCGGCGCCGCTCGCCGTCCTCGCCGTCCGTGGGCAACGATGAGGTACCACCAGATTCGGGACCGCGAATCGGGTCGGCCTATCTGCAGCCCGGATCCGGCGAATCCCACGACCACGATTGCGAGGTAGGAGGCGGGCGCGTCGCAGGCGCGGGAATGCGTCCCGGTGTCAGGAGACCCTGGTGACGCGGATCGAGAGCGGATACCAGAGCCCGCGGTGGCAGCGCAGCACGATGCGCCGCCCTACGGCGTTCAACCTGCCGCGATACTCGGATACGTCGATCGTCGCCAGCGCGCCGTCGGCGGAAAACCGCACGGCATCGAGCGGCCCGCCTGCCGGACGCCACGCGCCGTCCGGCCCCTCCTCGTGCGGACTGTCGAACCTGAAGTACGTTGCGCCGTCCAGGCCGACCTCCCCGCGCAGCGCGTCGGCTTCGTAGGGAGCCAGATAGATCGCGGGCCCCGAGTAGCCCTCGTACTGGAGGTTCACCTCCGCTGGCCCCTCGACGAACACGGGGATCCGATCGTCGGCGAATGCGAAGACGGCGAGGAATGCGGCGGTGAAGACCCCCTGCCGGGCGCACGTGTCGTCCGCAGGCGGCTCGGGACACCTGCTCCATCGCTCGTGCCGGCCGCGTCCCGTGTCCGGGTCGGCCGGCACGTACTCGCGCCGCGGGACGCAGGCGACCTGCGCGATCCCGTGTCCCGAGCCGCGCGGCGCCGGATCGAACGGATCCCCAAGGCCGTCCCCGTCCGTGTCCGCCTTGGCCGAATCGGTCCGCAGCCGCCGCTCCAGAAGGTCGCTCCACCCGTCCCCGTCCGCGTCACGCTCCAGGTCCGTCCACCGGAAGACGAACGTCTCCTCCGGCGCATCATCGGGTGGCCCCTCGACGCACACGACCCGCGAGCACCGCCGATCCGCCTGCGTCCTGCGGGCCGTGACCCTCGCCCCGTCGGGCGTACCTTCGACCGCCACGATCTCCAGGCCGAACGGCGAGGTGACGTCGGTGAACAGGCCCCCCCGCGGTCCGGGCACATCCCGGATCAGCCAGACGTCGGCCGGGCCGCCCGCGGCATTCGCGACCAGCGCAACCAGCTTGCCGTCACTCGAAACAGCCCGCCCCGGATCCCGCATCCCCGGCGCGCATCCAGAGTTGCCCACGACGAACGCGCCGGCATCGTCGTGCCGTCTCCCGGCCGTCCCCTCCGCCACCAGCGGCCTCCATGGGAGACCCCGGCGCGAACGGTGTTGGACGTAGAAGTCGATCCGACCGAGCGCGTCGGGCGTGCCGATCGCCGCCAGACCTTGCATTGCCGACGACCGGGCGTTGCCCGACCAGGCGGTCGCGTCCAGCATGACACCCGCCAGCAGATCGGTGACGCGAGGATCGCCGGACACGGCGAGCGCATCGAGCACGCGCCCGACAAGGGCCCGCTCCAGGATCGCATCCGACGGGACGTCCTCCAGGAACATCTCCTCGGCGATCCCCGCGGGAGGTCCGAACGCCGCCACTAGCGCCGGCACCGCGCCCGTGCCGGGCCGGTGGCGGAGCACCGCGGCGGCGAAGAGACGCTGCGCCGCGCTGCCGTGCTCCAAAGCATCGACGACGGCCGACCCGACCGCGTCCCCTCCGAGCGCGAACTCGCCGGCCCGACGATCGAGCGGGAACCCGAGCGCCAGTCTGCCGGCCTCGATCTCGCGCGCCATGTCCTCGATCCGCTCTGCGAAGCTCCGCCTCTCCCGCAGCGGGCGTCCCGCGGAACGGAGATCGATCGCCACGACGCCTGTCGGCAGATCCACGACCGCCGTCCCCGCATCGGCCAGCAACGCTCCCACCGGGACGTCGAAGCCCTCGACGATGCGCCAGGGCCGGAGCGTACGCGCGTCCAGGAACCCCAAGTGCCCGGGGGAGCACCACGGCTCGGTTGCGTACACGATCGAGTCCCCGGCGGGCGCCGCCGCAGCCACGCAGTCGATGCCGGGCTCGTCTTCCGCCGCCTCCGCCGAGGGCGACGCGAGGTCGTCCAGACTGCGTGCGGCGACCTCGCGCCCGCTCGCGACGTCGATCAGCACCAGGCTCCTTCCGGTCGCGAGCAACACGTCGGCGCCGGTGAGGTGGATCCGCGTCGGGGCATCGTCCAGGGGCAGCTCCCACGCCGGATCGAGCGACGGCAGCCGCAGGCCGGCCAGGAGATGGGTCTCGCGACCGTCCACGGTCCGTGCGACCGGGAGCACGAGCGTGTCGCCGTCGGCGAGAGGCTGCCCGGCCCAGGCGTTCAGGACGGTCGATGCCGCGCGCGTCCCGTCGGAAATGCGGAGCAGCAGGATCTCCGTCGTCCCTGTGGTCGCAACCGCCGCCACGACGGCGAAGTCGGCGGACACGCCGAGCCGCACGGTCGCGGCCGGCGGGCCCGGCCCGCCGCCGACATCGGTCACCCACTCGATCCGCCCCGATCCGGCGTCGAACGCCGCGATACGGATCGCCGCGTTGACGAATTCGGGCGCCGATCGCCGGTCGGCAGGATCGGACGGCTGCGCGTCGATCAGGCGGACGATCGCTCGGCCGCGGACGACGAACAGCGCCTCGTCCGGCGATCCCGGCGCCTCGGTGCGCCATGCGATCCGGCCGCTCGACAGATCGACCGCCACGAGCGTCCGGTCCCTCGCTCCGTACAGGACGCCGTCGCGCCCGACCCACGGGACATCGTGGTAGGTGACCTCCCTCGGCGGCAGCGCGACCGCCCAGCGCGGGCGGCCGTCGGCGAGCGACGCGCCGATCAGCACGCCGGAGTCGTCGTCCAGCAGGCAGGCCATGCCGCCGGCGGCCCAGACCGCCACGGGACGCGGGTGCGGGCCGCCGAACGGCCCCGGCTCCGCCGTGGCGCGTTCCCACCGCACGATCTGCGAGGGCAGCGCGGCGGGATCCCGCGGCAGCGCCACCGCCTCGATGTCGAGCGCCGTGCCTCTCGGTCCGGATCCCGGCGGCCCGGCGGCCGGCCACAACCACTCGGACGGCCCCGAGACCGCCTCCGGCCGGAGCGACGCGGGCCATGCGGCCTCCGGCCTCGGGCCGCACGCGGAGGCGCACGCGAAGACAACGACAAGGACGGCGGACGAGACGCGCATCATGGACAGTCTCACCTTCCACGGGCGCCCGAAACAACCCGGCCGCCCGCTGTCCATTCCCCATCCGGCCGGCCCGACAAGCGGCACGGGGCGCATCACGCCGCCCACGTTTGACTCGCATCCGATTCCCTCGTAGCTTTCGCGGTGCGCCGGCCGCCTCGCAAGACCGGCCGGACCGGAGGAAACGATGCGTGCAACGATCACGATCGCGATCTTCGCCGTGTCGCTCGCCCCTGCCTGCGACGGCAACGGCACGGCAACGCCGGACGCGGGCGACGCCGCAGACGTCGGGTCCGGAGTGCTCTACGAGACGTGCCCGATCGAGTGCCCGTCGCCGCCCCGGTGCGGACGCGACCAGATCGCGACCTGCTGCGTCTGCGTCGATCGTCCGACCAGGAACGCCGGGCGAACCGAGTGCGGCCTGATGAGCGAGTACTGCGACGAACCCCCGGTCGACCCGGTGAACGTGACCTGCCTCAAGCCCGAGGGGTGGCCGGAGCCGCCGCCCGATTCGCCGACCCTGCTGGACGTCCGTGGCATCGTCGACGTGTACGGCACCGGCAATCCGGAGGCCGGCGGGGACATCACGGTGGAGTTCTTCTCCGTGAACGCCGATCAGACGCCGTCCGCCACGCCCATCGCGTCCGCCGTTGCGACCCTCGCCGCCTGCAACGACGGGTTGCTGCCTCCGATCCGGGAGGACGGGCTGGAGGCCGAGTGCTGCCCCGGGTCGTGCCGTGAGTTGAAGCCCGACGTCGAGGCCTGCACGCCGACCACCGGCGACTGCAGGCGGCTGTGGTTCTATCAGGTGTCGGGCATCCCCTCATCCACGCCCGTCATCGCGCGCACGTCCGGCAACCCCGTCTACTGGAAGGCGCTGTACTTCTACAACGTGTTCTTCTTCGAACAGGACTTGCAACCCGGCGACGAGTACATCCACTACCGCCTCAAGGCTCTCTCCGTGGACGACTGGCGCGCAATCCCCGCCACGGCGGGCGATTTCGACGGCATCGCCGAGGGAATGGGCGGCGTCGCGGGCGAGATCCGCGACTGCGACAACATCAAGGTGTACAACGCCGAGGTCGGGGTCGACGCGCGGGCGACTACGTTCATCTACTTCAACGGCGAAGAGGAGAAGCCCTACCCCGATATGTCGCGGGAGTCGACCAACGTCGACGCCCTGTACGCCGCCATGGAGATGGCCCCAGGCCCCGTCCGCGTCACCGCGCTGGCCCAGGTACGGGACGAAGGGATCGTCAACCTCGGGTGGTGGGACGCCCGGATCTTCCCGGGAGCCCTGACCGTTGTCACGATCCGCGGCACGCGGCCCACGCAAGTGCCCGGACGCTAGGAACAACCGCCGCACGGCACGTGGGCAGCACCGGCCACAGCACGACCGCCGACGCCCTCCTCCACGGACGCCTGCCGCTGGAACAGCCGCCGGAAGGCTCGCGCGTCAACATCGATGCGGTGCTGCTGGCCGCCTTCGCCGCCGGCTGCGGAATCGGATGCGGACCGGCGAGGTTCCTCCTCGCCGCAGACCTCGGCGCCGGGACCGGCGCCGTCGGCCTGCTGCTCCTGCACGCCGGGGCGGCGGCACGCCTGCTCGCCGTCGAGGCCGAACCGGCGCTGGCGGAGATCCTGCGCCGCAACGTGGCGGCCAACGCAATGGAGCGCGCCGCGGACGTCCTCGTGCACGACCTGCGCCTGCCCTTTCCCGATCACCTCCTGGGGAGGTTCGACCTCGTCGTCGCAAACCCTCCCTACCTGGCCCCGACCGCGGGACACGTCTCCCGCGAGCCGCTCCGGGCGGCCGCTCGCCACGAGATCCGCGGCGGCCTGCCCGAGTTCCTCGCGGCCGCGGCGGCGCTTGCGGCGGCGGAGGCGCCCGTGGCGTTCGTCTACCGGTGGCGCCGCCGCGCCCACGCGATGGCGTCGTTCGAACGCAGCGGCTTCCGCGTCGTTCGCGAGCGCCGCCATCTGCCGCATCCGATGTCGACTCCAGCCACGTTCTGCGTGGAGGTGATCCGGGCCGACGCCGGGGCCGCCGGCGGCGCCGCCGCGCATCGCGTCGAGGAACTGGTCGTGCACGGACCCGGCAGCGGGTACTCGCCCGCGGTCCTCCGGTTCCTGGACGGCGACTTCCGCCGGCCGGCCGGCGAGACCGACCCCTAGCCGCTCAACCCCGACCGGCGGCGCCTACGTCCGCCGACCCGCGAGATCCGATGTCCCGACGGCAGAAGGCGCCGCTCCATCGTATGCGGTCGACCCCTGCGTAGGCCCTTCGGCGGGCTTCGGCGAGATCCGCGCCCAGACCGCTGACCCCGAGCACGCGCCCGCCCGACGCGACAAGGCGGCCGTCGGGATCGCGCCTCGTGCCCGCATGGAACACGACGACCCCCTCCAGCCGCTCGGCATCCTCGACGCCCGTAATGACGTCGCCCTTGCGATACGGTCCCGGGTAGCCCTCCTGAGCCATCACGACGCAGCACGCCGCGCCCGGATGCCACCGCGGCGCGCGATCGTCCAGCCGCCCGCCGGCGGCGCCATCCAGGAAAGGCAGGATGTCGTCGTCCATCAGGTGCATGAGCGGCTGGGTCTCGGGATCGCCGAACCTGACGTTGAATTCGAGCACCTGTGGCTCGCCGCCCGCGATCATCAGGCCGGCGTAGAGGCAGCCCGTGAACGGCGTCCCCTCGGCGCGCATCCCCGCGATCGCGGGCAGCACGACGCGATCCATGACGCGATCGCGGAGGGCCGGGCCCAGAACGGCCGCGGGAGCACAGGCTCCCATGCCGCCGGTGTTCTCGCCGGCGTCCCCGTCTCCCACCCGCTTGTGGTCCTGCGCGGCCTCGAGCGGGACGGCGATCCTGCCGTCCGTGATCACGAGCAGCGACGCCTCCTCCCCCGCAAGGCAGTCCTCGACGATGACGATCCGGCCGGCATCTCCATGGACTCGACGCACCATCACGTCGTCAATCGCACGCAGGGCCTCCGCCCGCGTCGCGCAGACGTACACCCCCTTGCCCGCCGCCAAGCCGTCGGCCTTCACTACCATCGGCTCCGCGCGCGCCCGCACGTGTTCCGCCGCCTCCGGGGCGTCGTCGAACACGCGGAAGCCCGCCGTCGGAATCCCGTGACGTTCCATGAACTTCTTGGCGTAGACCTTGCTGCCCTCGAGCCTGGCGGCCGCCGCGACCGGGCCGAACGCGGAAACGCCCGCCTGTCGCAGTCGGTCCACCAGGCCCCCGACCAGGGGCGCCTCCGGACCCACCACCACGAGATCGATCCGGTGCTCCTGGGCCGCCGCGACCACGGCCTCGACATCGCCGGCGGCGACGTCAACGCTGGACGCCAAGGACGCCGTGCCGCCATTCCCCGGCAGGCAGAACAGATCGGAAACGCCGCCCCCACGGCGGATCCTCCAGGCCAGGGCGTGCTCGCGTGCGCCGGAACCCACGATCATCACCCGCACGGCGATCCTCCCATCCGGCTGCCCGCCCGGCGCGCACACCGGCGCGCGCGGACCTCCGGTGCGGCACCTCGTATCGAACTCCACTGCGGCGCGTCAACCCGACCGGCACCGTCGTCCGGGAATCGCCCGAGCCGCTATCCCACAGCCCGGCGGCGAACCGCCGCCACCGGCTCGGAGTCCCGCTCCGCGTCCCCGCCCTCGACCGCGACCGCCCTCCACTCGCCGGCGCGATGCTCGGCCAGTTCCATGATCCCCGCCTCGACGAGCCGCTGCATCGCAGACGCTTCGATCTGCCTGATGCGTTCGCGCGTCAGGTTCATGATCTCCCCGGCTTCCTCCAGCGTCACTCCGCCGGTCCGCTCGGCGACGTCCAGCGCGCAGGTCTCGCGCAGATCCCACACCTCGCTGTCGGGGAAGTTGAACTTGATGGAGCCATGCGGCGTAACGTCGAGGTAGAGATGGTGCCGACAGGCCACGTACGGGCAAGGGCGCTCCGCCCCCTTGCACTCCCCTCGCGTTCCCGGCCGCCAGTAGTCCCGGTCGGGAAACAGGATCTCGCCGAGCCGCAGTTCCTCCTTGCTGATTCGCCTGATGGCGAACGTCTTCGCCCGCACGGGTCGCTTCCGCCGCGACCTCGCCTCGCGCCGGCCGGCGGCGCCGTCCGGCCGTGCCTCATCCGGCGCCAGCGCGCAGCAGCCCCGCTGGTCCTGTTCCATGTCATCCGCCAGAACCACCCTTGCCTCCGTCCCGTGCCTCATCCGTTCCTCCTCCTTCCTCCATACCCGGCCCGGTCCCCTCGCATCGCCATCCATCCCCGGGACCCGACCCACCCGGACAACCGCACCCAGAACGCCGCTCCTCGATCCGCCGATCACCTCCCTTCCCGCGTGCCTCACACGGCCAAACGCCCCCGCTCGCACCGCCTCACGAGATGCGCTGCCACCTCCCGCATCTTCGTCTCCAGCCGCCCGGCCGCCTCCAGCATCTCCGCTACCTGCCTGGCCAGAACGGCATCCGGCCTTCCGGCGACCTCGTCACCGGCCGCAGCGGCCACCCGGCCAACGGCCGCCTTGACGGCCTGGAAGTCGTCTTCGGAGACGCGGAACATCCGGCGCATGTCCTCGACGCTGAAATCCTCGTCCAGGTGGCGCTTGACCTCGTTCAACCTGCGCACGACGCCGATCGGGTAGATGCCCTCCGACCCGCGATGGCGCCCGAGGCGACCGACGCGCCGGCACCTCGGGAGCAGGTCGAGTTGCACGTACCTCCGGAACGTCGCCTCGGACAGGCGGACGCCCCTGTCCTGGAAGAACGCGATCACCTGGGCCGACGTGACGCCCTCCGGAAATCGCCTCTCGATCGTCTCGATGTCTTCCTCTGCGACGTGGGCCATCTCGCTGCCACCCGTGGCTGCCGTCGCACTATTCAATCGTGCGATAGCCACGATAACAGCGACCATATGCTACTCAATGGATCCGTGTCAAGAACTATTTTTAGTAGATCGACATGGCCTACACGCACGCTACGAATCCGACACGCGGCCGTAGCCGCGCCGCCGGCAGGGGCGAACCTGGGGGTATCGGGACTTATCGTCGGGGAATCGCCGGGGATCGAGGCTCGGCGCCATCAGGCATGTCCGACGGCGTGCCGATCCGTCGGCGCTGCGCGGCGCATGCCTCCGACAGGTTGTAGTGAACCGAGACCGTGCGGCCGGGGCGGACGCGGACGGTCTCCTCGAATGTGCAATGGTTCGGGTTCGAGAACGTGAGACGTCTGCGCCCGGCCCGCACTTTGTAGCCCTGCTTGATCCCGCCCTCACCGACCTCGACACCGTCGATCGACACGTACGCCCACGGCCTGGTGCTGATCTCCAGCACGCCGGTTTCGCGCACGCTCGTCCCGTGAACCTCGGTCGTAGGCTGTAAGCCTCGCCGCGACTCGGGGGGCATGTCCGGCGGCGGCGGGGCGGGTGCTGCCCCTCCGGCAGAGGACGGCAAGTCGGCATCCTGGGCGACGTGGATCGTCGGAGCCGGCGGGGGTATCGGCTCGACGACGCCGTGCCCGATGGCTTGGCCGACGACGACCGGAGCGCCGGGGTCCAGGATCGACTCGACAGGTTCGGCCGGTGAAGGCGCGTCACGAACAGGCCGGTCGGCCGTGGCGGCGGTTGCCGAAGCCTCGGTGGAGGGGTTGACCTCCGAGCCCCCTGGAGCGGCGAACCAGGCGCGCGCTCCGGCGATCAGGGCGATGGCGACGACGGCCGCGGCGGCCCACGGCGCAGCCCGCTTGGCGATACGGCCGGTCCGACCCGCGCGCGTCCCGGCCGGCCTCGCCACGGCGGTCGATGCGTCCGGCGTCAGGTCCCGCGCCGGGATTCGCGGCCGCGACTGCCCCGCCAGTACTCCGGCCGTGACTCGCGTGGCCGTCCGCTCGGTGGGCGACACGCTGGGCAGCGTCTCCGCCAGTTCGGCGCCGTCGACCCGCAGCGTACGCTCGCGCTCGGCCCCGCCGCGAGCGGGGAGCAACCGCCCGAAGTACGAGGCGAGGGACTCCCGGCCCGCCAGCGGCGCCGCGTCTACAATCTGTGCGGCGGCTTCGGCCGCCGTATCGGGACGCTCGTCGGGGTGGCGGGCCACCATCGATGCAACGATCGCCGCCAGCCGGTCGGGCACGTCCGGCCTGGACTCGCCCACCGGGCGGAAGACCGGCCGGAGGATCCAGCCGAGCGCTTCGGCGTCGGTGGCCGGGGGGACGCGGCGGGTCCCGGCCAGCAGTTCGTGGAGCACGACGCCCGTGCTGAAGATGTCCCCCCGATGGTCGGCGGATCCGGACGCGACGTACTCCGGAGCGATGTATGCGAACTTGCCTCGCAGGATGCCCGTGCGTGTCTTCTCGCCGAGCATATTGGCCCGGGCGATGCCGAAGTCCGCCACCTTCACGTCGCCGGATCTCGATACAAGTATATTGTGGAGCGACACGTCCCGGTGCACCAGCCCCATCGGACGTCCATCGCGCGTACGGGAGTGTACGTGGTGGAGGCCGTGCAGAACGTCAACCGTCACGGCGGTGGCGATCTCGATCGGGACGGCCCGGCCCTCGGCGGTGCCGGCCCGCCACACGTCCGCCAGGCTCCCGCCGTCGACGTATTCCATCGCCAGGAACGGCGAGCCGTCGCACAGATCGAAGTCGAACACCTGGACGACGTTCGTGTGCTGCAAGGTGGCTGCCAGGCGCGCTTCCCGCTCGAACATCTCGACCATGAGCGGATCATCGGCCCCCGAGGGCAGGATGCGTTTGAGGCAGACCTCCTTGGAGAAGCCGCCCGGGCCGTCGAGGACGGCCCGGTAGACCACCGCCATCCCTCCCCTGCCGATCTCTTCGATGATGCGGTAGCGTCCGATCCTCTCCGGAACCGCCGTCGTCGAGGATCCGCCTGACCCGTCGCCGTGCATCGCACCCCCGTTTCGGGCGCCGCCGCCATCCGTCGCGGCGACCTTCACCGGCCGAACAGACACCGTCGAACGTATCCGCCGCCCCGGTCGTGCGTCAAGGTACGCATCCGCGCCCGTCGAATCGCTGTCGCGATTGCGTGCCGCCCTCGGCCGGCGCGGACGGGGCGTCCATTCGCGCGGCCATCCGGCGTTGTTGCTCCGACGCACACCGGCGAATAGGATGCGTCGCATGAAGAAGCCCGTCGCGACTGTGCCGGGATCTGTGTTCTGTTGCGCCGCCCTCTGCGCGACGGCTCTCGCCGCGGCGGCGCCGGCCGCCGGGCAGGAGGTCGGCGACGGCCTTTCCGGCGTTGCCGGGCGGGCGCGCCGGGCGGTCCTTGACGCGGTGGCGGCTCCGGGCGACGCCGCTGCCGTCGAGGCCCTGCTGCGGCTCAGGAGGGCGCGGCAGTTCATGGTGCCGGCCGAGTTCGACGCCCTCCTGTCCGGGCTCTCGCGCGCACGGTCCCCCCACCCGTCGTTCGCCGGGCTGCTGCGCTTCACGGAGGCGGGGAGCATCCTGCGGCGCGAGGGCGTGGCGGCTGCGGCGCCGCTCTTCGCGGCGCAGGGGTTCGTCCGCGACTGGATCGTCGTGGGGCCGTTCGACAACGAAGGACGCGGGGGCATCGGTCGAGCGTACCCGCCGGAGATCGAGCAGGCCGATCCGCGAATGCCGGAACGGTCGTACCAGGGCAAGGACCGCGAGGTCGGGTGGCTTCCCGCCACGGCTTCCGCGTGGGAGGTCCGGCTGGATCGCTGGATCTATCCGATGGTCAACACCTGCTCGTACGCCTTCACGACGCTGCGGGCGAACCGTCCGGCGTCCGCGCGCGTGTGGGCGGGTTCGGACGGCGCGATCGCCGTCTGGGTCGGCGGGCGCGAGGCGATCCGCAGCGAGGAGTACCTGTCGTCGTTTCCCGACCGCTTCACGGCCGACGTGGATCTGCCGCGCGGCCGCGTAGGCGTGCTGGTGAAGTCGTGCGGGGACCGCGGATCGCTGGGCTTCTACCTCCGGCTCACGGACCGGTCCGGACGACCGCTGCCGGCGAATGCCGACCCGCTGGCGTTCGCCAGGGGCGAGCCGCAGGCCGCGCCGGCCTCGGCCCCGGCGCGCGTGGACACGGCGTACGACGAACTGGTTCGTCGGGCGGAGGATCGCGGCGGCGAGTGGCCGGCGATTGCGGCCAGGGCGTTGCATCTGTCCGGCGGGGTCGATCAGACCGACAACGAGGCGCAGAAGCTGCTGGAGCGGCACGTGAGGGACCACCCCGATGCTGAGGGGTTCTACTGGCTCGCGGTGGCGGCCACCGACCCGATTCGATCGGCCCAGGCGGCTACGAGGTTCGAGAGCCTCGCCGGCGACGATCCGTTCCTGCTCGCGGCCGCGGCGAACTCGCGGCTGTCGGCAACCGGCGCCGCCGCGGCCGACCGGCTTTCGCGGGCGGCGCTGGATGCGCCCGGTGGGGCACAGGACGCCTTCGCGGTACAGGTCCGGGCGCGCGTACTGCAGGAATCGGGCAGCCCGGGAGCGTGCACCGCCTTCCTGCGCCCGTGGCTCGACGGTCGTCCCGTCGCGCCGGCGGTGCTTAGCCAAGCGGCGTCGTGCCTGTCGGCCGAGGGACGCACCGCGGAGGCCCAATCTATCAACCGGCGTCTGGCGGCGCTCAACCGCACCGACCCTGTCGCCGCGCTGGGAGTGCTGCGCGAACTGGCGCTGGCCGGGAAGGCCGACGAGTTCCGCGCGCAGGCCGCCCGGCTGACGACCGAGTTCGCGGACCGGCTCGGCACGCTGATGGACGTGGCCGACTGGCTGTTCCGCATGAACGAGGGCGACGAGGCGGTCGCGTTGCTCGAGCGGCTATCGAACGAGAACCCGGGCCACCCGTCGATTCCGGAGAGGCTGGGGAGGATGCTCGAGGCGATGGGCAAACGCGACGAGAGCGTGCCGCACTTCCGGCGCGCCCTCGACTTGCAGCCCCAGAACCAGCCGCTGGCGCGCTATCTGGAACACATCGAGCGGCGGCAAACCGTCGAGCACCGGTGGGCGGTGCCGTTCGACGCGGTCCGGGGCGCGGCCGAGGAGGCACGGACGGCGTTGGAGCGAACGGATGCGGCGTCGCGGGCGGAGTTACGCCGCGGCCGCGACGTCTTCCGCCAGGAGGTCGACATCATTCATCCGAACGGCCTCTCCAGCAGGCTGGTCCAGGCCTACACGCTGGTCCAGACCGAGGAGGGGGCCGAGCGTTTCCGCACGCTCTACGCGCCCTTCGTCCCGGACGAGGAGAGCTTCGAGCTTCTGCGCGCCGTCGTCCACCGGCGCGACGGGCGCACCGAGGATTTCGAGACGCACTACACGACGTCCCAGCACTGGAGCGGCTTCTATACGGACCAGGCGGCCGAGGTGATCGTCTTCCCGCGGCTGGCTCCCGGGGACGTCGTGGAACTGCGCTACCGGACGGACGGACGCAGCGCGCGCAACAAGTTCGGCGAGCACTTCAGCCGCGAGGTTCCCGTCGCGACGCTCAACCCCGCCGACCGGTTCCGCTACGTGCTCGCGGCGCCGTCCTCCAAGCGGCTCTTCGTCCAGCCCCCGGCCGGCGTTGCGATTCGAGCCGCGGAGACGTCGGAAGGCGGGGAGATCGTCCGCATCTACGAGGCGCATGGTGTGGAGGCGATCCCCGAGGAGGCCAACTCGCCGCCGATGCGGGAGATGTCCAGGCCGATCCTGGTGTCCACGTTCGCGACGTGGGAGGAGCTGGGCCGGTGGTGGTGGGGCCTCGTCGCCGAGCAACTCCGGCCGGACGAGTCGATTCGCCGCAAGACCGCGGAGATCCTCGCCGGAGCCGACACGGTCGAAGAGAAGGTCGCCGGGGTCTACGACTGGGTGATCCGGAACACGAGGTACGTCGCGCTCGAGTTCGGCATCCACGGGTGGAAGCCGTACCGAGCCCACGACGTGATTTCCCGCGGCTTCGGCGATTGCAAGGACAAGGCGGCGCTCATCCACACGATGCTGGCGGCCGCCGGGATCGACTCGCGGCTGGTGCTGTTGCGGACCCGCGGCTACTCCGGGAAGGCCGTCAGCGACTTCCCGTACATCGCGCAGTTCGACCACGCCATCGCGTACGTCCCCGCCCTGAACCTGTACCTCGACGGCACGATGACGTTTGCCGCCATGACGGAACTCGCCACAATGAACCGCGAGGCCCTGGCGCTCATCGTCGGCCCCGACGGCCAGGAAAGGGCGACGACGCCGCTCGAACCGCGCACGCCCGACGTTGCCCAGGCGCGCTTCGTGCACGCGATCGCCCGGGACGGATCGAGCCGGGTCGACGGACGATCGACGAGCGCCGGCTACTACGCCCATGGCGCCCGCGGCAGGCTGGAGGCGGCCGAGACGCGCCGCAAGCGGGTGGAGGAGATGTTCGGGCGGATGTACCCCGGCCTCGCGCTCGGCGACTACTCGATCCGCGGTCTCGACGACTACCGCGAGGCGCTCGAGATCGTCGTATCCGGCGACATCCCCCATCTCGCCGCCGCCCGCAGCGACTCGTTCTCGCTGCTGGTGGCGCCGCCCATGCGGCTCTCGGCGACGTACGCCCCGACCGCGCGGCGGCAGCTCGACGTGGAGTTGTACGCGCCGATTCGCGAGCGGCAGCGCCAGGAGTACCGGCTGCCGCCGGGCGTCCGCGACATCCACGCCCCCCGGTCGAGGGAGATCGTCATCGGCCGCTGGCGCTTCTCGATGGACGTGCGTGTGGAGGAAGGAACGGTGAAAGTGGATCTGGCCGTGGACATCCCCGACCCCCGCATCCCGGTCGCCGAGTACGAGCGGTTCCGGGCGTTCTGCGCCGGCGTCGACGCAGCGCTGGCGGAGCCGATCACCTATGCGCTGCCCTAGGCGCCGCCGAACCGCCGCGGCGCTGTGCCTCGCCGCAGCGGCGCTGCCGCACCCGGCCTCGGCCGTCGCCGCCGTCGATCCACAGGAGGCGCTCGGCACGCTGCACGACGCGATCCCCGGAGATCTCGGCGCGGCGCTTCGGGCGTACCTGATGGCCGAAGCTCGGACCGCCGTCGGCGATCACGTCGGCGCCGCGGCCGGGTACCGCGAGGCGTTGCGGGCCGCGTTCGCGGAGCCGGACGCGATCGGCCGGGACGTGGCGCTCGCCTCGATCCTCCAGCTCCGTCGCGGCCTGCAGATCCACCCGCGGGCCTGGACGATCCCGGCCGTCGATCCGGCGGATCGGGTTCCGGTTCCCGATCCGGGCTGGCTGCCGGTGGTCTTCGAGATCCACGAGTTGCGCGGCGACCTACGCTACATCGAGGCGGACGTCGAGGGCGCCCGAGGAGCCGCGGCCGAGCGTGGCTGCCTTCTGGAGTGGATCGGGATCGGCCCCGAGGGGCCGACGGCGCTGGACCACTGGCGGCGCTCCGCACCGCCGGGCTGGCTGCTGCACCCGCCCGCGTGGGGCCCGCCCGCCGACCACCCCGCCCGACCCGAACGCATCTGGAGGCCGCGCGTCCACGTCTGCAACCTGACACTCGGAAAGCAGGGCGAATCGCGGCCCGGCGTCCTGCGGATCTCCACGGTCGTCGAGGCGCCCGAGGGGATGCTCGCGGCGGCGCTGCGCGTCATGACGCTCAACCCGTTCCTCGTCCTCGTCGACGGCACGGAGGTCGTCCACGTGGACCGCTTTCGCGAGCCGGCGGGCGCCGTGAACGACTTCCATCTGTCGATGCCGCCGGGCAGGCACCGGCTCGACATCCAGTTCGCCTCCCCCTCCGGCCGGCCCACCGTCTCCGTCGCGATGCTCGGGATCGGCGCGGACGGCAAGCCGGTGGCCCTTCCGCAGTCGAGCGACCTGTCGGTCGAGACGCCGCCGGCCTTCACGGGGACCGCGCGCCGGATCGATCCTCCCGCCGGGGAAGGCTGGGGCGCCCTCGCGGCCATCGATGTGGCGCACATCTCGGGCCGCACCGAGACGGCGGCCCGAGCGGTCGAGCGCCTGGCGGCGTCCGATTTCGGGCGCGACAATCCGCTGGTGCTGCTGCGGGCCGCGCGCATCGTCCTGTCCGACCCGACGCTGACGCAGACCGAGGGGCGCATGCGCTCGGCGGGCTACCTCGACAGGTTGGGCCCGCCGGCCGAGGGACTCGTGACGCCGCGGCTGCTCCGCGCCGGGTGGGCTCTGGAGGACGCGGACCTGGACGATGCGATCGACATACTCCAGGAGGCCGCCGCGGCTTTCCCCGACGAGCCGGAAGTGCTGCGGAGGCTGGCAAGGGCCTTCATCGACCGCGGATGGGTGGAGGAGGCGCGCCGGACGATCGATTCCCTGGGGGCCGTGGCCGAGGGCTCGTGCCTCCCCGAGGAGATGGCGCTCGCGCTGGCGTACGAGGTTGGGCGGTACGAGGAGATCGTCCGGGCGGCGGACGCGGTCGTTGCATGCCTGCCGTCGTCGTTCGCCAAGCTCGGTGCGCTGCGGATGATGCAGCGGTGGGACGAGGCGATCGAGGAGGCCGAGCGCCTCGCGCCGCTCCATTCCGATCCGGATCACGCCGAGTGGACCGTTCTGGGCCTGCGGCTGCAACGCGGCGACACCGACGGCATGGAGGAGGTCCTCCGGGCGCGGCTGGCCCGCAACCCGCGCGATGCCGCGGCCCTCGCCGCCCTCGCCGACCTGCTCGCGCGCGACGGCCGCACGGGCGAGGCGATCCGCCTCCACGACGAGTTGCTGGCCCGCACCGGCGAGGCTGCGAACGCGGGCGCGCTGCGCACCGTCTCGGCGCTCCTCGGCGTCGATCCGTTCTCCGCCCTGAGGATCGACGCGCGCCAGGCGATCGCCGCCTACGAGGCGCGCCGCCCGCCCCGCGAACCCCCGTCGACGCAGGTGCTCGACCAGACCGTGAGTCGGATCTTCCCCGACGGGTCGATCCGGACGGTCACGCACACGGTGCTCAAGCTCTCCTCCCAGGAGGCGATCGACGCCCACGGGCAGGCCGGCGGCGGCGCCGGAGGCGGCCTGGTCCTCGCGCGCACCATCGCCCCGGACGGGTCGATCACGGACGCGGTCGGCATCGCCCGGGGCGCGGCGACGTCGTTCCCGAACCTCTCGCCGGGCTGCTACGTCGACATGCTGTCGGTGCGTCATGCGGAGGCGGCGCCGACGCTGCAGGGCGGCACCGACCACTGGCGGTTCTACTTCCGCGGCCAGAACGAGGCGATGGCTCGGTCCGAACTGGTGCTCGTGGCGCCGTCCGACTACCCGCTGGACGTGTCCCCACGCGCCGATCCGCCGGACCCCGTCGTCGCCGCCGCGGCGGGCCTGTCGGTGCGCCGATGGACGGCCTTCGACGAGCCTCCGATCCACCCCGAGCCGATGGCGGTCTCGGCGGATGCGTACGTGCCGTCGGTGCGCGCCGCCCGCGGCTTCACATGGGCGCGGTCGCTCGCGTCGCTGGCGGACAACCTGTACGCCGGCGAGTACCTGCCGATCGAGGCGGCCCAGTTCGCGCGCGCGCGCTGTGCCGGCCTGCGCGGCCGCGAGTGCGCCCGCGCGCTGTACGACTGGCTGCTCGACACGATCGAACAGGGCGGGTTCGGCGACTCGCTGGCGGCGACCTTCCAGCGGAAGGCCGGATCGCGATCCCGGCTGATGCACGCGATGCTCGGGGCCGCGGGGATCGACGCCGATCTGCTGCTGGCCACGTCGATCGACCGCGACCGGACGCCGTCCGAGATCGCCGAGCCGTCCCGCTACTACCACCCGGTCCTGTTCGCGGCGGGGACGTGGTTCACCGTCGAGCACGACGAGGCGCCGTTCGGGTTCCTGCCTCCGGAGATCAGGGGGATGCCCGCCGTGCGGCTCTATCCGCGAGTCGAGGGCGTCCATGAGACGATCCTGCCGGACGCCGCGCCCGGCCACGACGGCCTCGCGGCCACCTTCGACCTAGACGTCGACGCCGCGACCGGCGAGGTGAAGGCGTCGGGCGAGATGTCGCTGCGCGGCGCCCCGGCCGCGGACGTCCGCGAGGCGCTCCTGCGGCGCTCGCCCGCCGACCGCGAGAACGATCTGACCACCGCCTTCGTGAGCCCCACGTTCCCGGGGGCGGACGTGGAGGAGGTATCGATCGACGGACTCGACGACCGCGAGGCGCCGCTGGTCATCCGGTTCGCAGCGCGCGTGCCGGGCTTCGCGGCACGCCGCGGAGACAGGCTGATCCTCCCGCCGCTGGTGCCGCAGAGGTTGAGCGGCGGGTACGCGCCGCTGCCGGTCGTCGAGCATCCCGCCCTGGCGTTCCCGCCGGCTGCGATCGATGTGCGCGCGACGATCCGCGCTCCCGGCTACGCCGCTGGGCCGCACCCCGGCGCGTCGGTCGATCGATCGGGAGTGCGCTTCTCCCAGGCATTCGAACGCACCGACTCGGGCGTGTCGGTGCGACGGAACCTCTCGGTCTCGATGGCGAGGATCGAACCGCCCGACTACCCGGCCTTCGCGGATGCGATCCGCCGTGCCGAGAGCCTCTGGAACGTCCCGTTGGAGCTGCGGCGTGAACCCTGACCTGCCACCCCCGAACTTCGTTGCCCGGCGCGCAGGGAAGTGCAAGAAGTTCACGCGGAGACGCGGGGAACGCGGAGAATCAGAGAAAGGGCATCCACCTCATCGTGAACAACCTCTCCCCCTCCGCGTCTCCGCACCTCCGCGTGAACCAGTCCTCGAAACCGCCGACCGCCGTTTGGTTGCGGCGCCGCCGCGCTGACCGGCGAGGATGACGATGACCCGCCGGCTCGTCGTCTCGCTGGCGGCGCTCGCCGCGGTGTCGGGGCTCCTTCGCCTCGCCGAGCCCGGCCGCGACTCGCTGATCTCGGAAGCCGCGGCGGCCGCGGCCCGGCGCATGGAGGACGCGCGCGACACGGCGGTCGTGGCGCACGGCCAGGCCGACTGCGTCGCGGGGTTGCGGGAGTCATTCGCCGGATCGCGGGAGGCCGCGCCCAGGGAGGCTCCCCGGTCGCTGCGCTGCGAGGTCGAGGGCGACAGAGTCCGCATCGTCGACGAATCCGGCGCCGTCGTCGGGGGCGCATCGCTGCCCCGCTGGACATCCCTCCTGCCGCCGCTGGCCGCGGTGATCCTGGCGCTCGGCACCCGCCTCCTTCTTCCATCCCTGCTGGCCGGCGTCTGGTTGGGCGCCTTCCTGATCGATCCCGGCTGGGACCTGGGCCTCGTCCGCCTGCTCCTCGGGACGTTCTGGCCCGTCGTGTCGGACCAGTTCAACCTCTCGATCCTCCTGTTCACTTTCGCGCTGGTGGGGATGGTGAACGTGGCGTCGCGGGCCGCGGGCAACGCCGGCATCGCCGTGGCGGTGGGGAGGCTGGCGCGCTCGCAGCGGGGCGCCTGCGTCGCCACGTGGGGGTTGGGGCTGATCGTCTTCTTCGACGACTACGCCAACACCCAGGTCGTGGGACACACGATGCGGCCCTTGTCGGACCGCTTCCGGATCCCGAGGGAGAAGCTCGCCTTCATCGTCGATTCGACTGCGGCGCCGGTCTCCGGGCTGGCGGTGCTGTCCACGTGGATCGGCTACGAGGTCGGCCTTATCGGCGCATCGGCGGCGGCGGCCGGGATCGACGCGGACGGCTACGAGGTCTTCTTCCGCATGCTCCCGTTCCGGTTCTACTGCCTTTTCGCGCTCGCATTCGTCCTGCTCAACGCCTGGACGCGGCGCGACTTCGGGCCGATGCTGGCGGCCGAGCGGCGGGCGGCGCTTGGCGGGGGCGTCTCGCGGCCCGGCTCGGTCCTGATGGCCGACGCCCAGGCGCACCGAGTGGCGCCGCACGAGGGGATCCGGCCGAACGCGTGGGTCGCGTTGGCGCCGGTGGCGGCTGTGGTGATCGCCATACTGGCCGGGATCGTCGGTCTCGGATCGGCGGCGCCCGAGACGCGCGAGTGGCTCGCCGAGCCGGGACGGGACGCGTTCAGCCTCGCGTACGTGCGGCAGTGCTTCTCGGCCACGGACTCGTTCTTCGCGCTGCTGACCGCGTCCCTGATCGGCACCGTCGTGGCGGTGGTCCTTGCCCTCACGCGCCGCACGACCGTGCCGGAGGGCGGCTCGGCCGCAACGCCCGTGCCGACCGCGCCGCGCGACGTCGCCCGGGCGGCCCTCGGCGCCGCG